>JAILRC010000071.1 GCA_024698485.1 Lachnospiraceae bacterium
AGTGAGCCATATACCATAGGCTCGTTCATGAGGTCGATCTGAGAATCGTACCACGCACCCGCTGAAGGATATCCTGCACCTGATGCAAGAGCATTGCAGAAGTATTCTCTGTGAGTAAGAATGTGGCTGTTTCCGAATGCCGCCTTTACGATGTCTCTTGCGTCTGCAATATAAGTCGTGTACATCTTTGAACCGATATAGCAGCCTGCTGTTGTGTCGGTGTCGTTCATCTTCTTGTTGTCGCCAAGTACCTGGTCCGGAACAATGACGATGTGATGCTTCGTGCATTCTGTATCTCCGAAGCCAAGCCAGTAGTCAATGTCTGCAATTCTCCAGGTAATTCCGTCGATAACCCAGTAATCTCCGATGTACATATCATCAAATGTTCCGTTATTGATCGCCTCATACTGTGCTGCGGTCACGGATGTTCCGAGATTCTTTCCTCTGTATCTTGAGTTGTGGGATCCTGCATTATCAAACCGCAGGAAGTTTGTAAGCTCCGTAATCTCATTGATCGCTGCAACTGCGCTGGACTTATCATCTGTCTCAAGGTCTGGGACATTTCCAAGGTCTGAAGCTGCCGCGTAGGCTCCTGTGGTCTCGATGATAACCTCTGCAGAGTTGTCTACTGTCGTGATAAACTTCTCTGTGATTGTTGTGGGCATTAATCCATCATACGGAGGCATGTAGTCTGCTGCCTTCGCTACCGTTATTGCATAAAGGATAGGTGTTGCAGAAGGGTCTGATGCATCCTTTGCATATATTCCGACCTCACGCACATAGTATCCTGCAAGAAGCTCCTCGTTGCTGACGATAGCATCAAGCACTACTCTTGATGTTGCCTGCCTCTCTATCGATGTGAATGTTGTTGACTGCTTTAATGACTTGAGCGCCGTTCTTGCCTGGAGAGCAGTTCGGCTTCTCTCCTCCTCTGTGTATGTTCCGTCGCCGGTCTTGAGCGCCGTGAACTGGATCTGTGCTGTTCCTGCCATGGCATCTGCAAGAAGCGTTGCGCCCAGATCTGTCATTGCTGAACCATAAAACTCTGCCATTACTGTGCTCCTTTCTTAAATGATAGTGTTGTGATAGCTCATAAGCTGTGTGCCGGCATACACGGTCTCCTGCTGACTCATCTCCTGCTCGTAGTTCTGGCCGATGATATTTGTCTGCTGATACTGTCTTGTAACTCCCGTGTATATCGTCCCCGTCTCTACAATGGGGATTGAGCCGTTTATAGTAATCACATTGGTTATGCTTTCAATATGCCCCGTGCCGGTGTATAGCGTCTGCAATATCTCACTCTTGAAGTCAATTTTCTCCATGTGAGCTCTCGCGGGCTTAACCTTGTCTATCATCGACTTGAGGATTCTCATTCCTTCCTCAGTACTGGGCGCGTTGGTTTCAATCTTGAAGTAATAAGGATGTCCTCCAAGCTCTTCAAACCACTCCGTAACCTTACCCTCACCATACGCTGATATGACAAGCTGCTCTACGGACCACTTCGTTCCGCGCTTGTTGATGATGGCCTGGGCTGTCTTCACGACATTCCTCTTCGTCTCTAAATCCCACGAAGATCTCCACCAGTCGATATTGATTTCCCATGCAAGCTCATCCAGCTCCTCTGACGTGAGATAATCTAGTTGGTCCCATGTCCTTAAAGTCTTTACCTTGGTGCCGGGCTCTGACAGGACGTCTGTTATCTCATCAGCAAGGGCAACGTCAAAATCTTCTTTCCTCATCCAGTGAGGAAGCATCTTCTTGAAATTAAGGTCCTCTAATCTCATAATCAGCCCTCCACTTCGTGAGTGACTGTCATTGTTCCTGAGAATTTTGCGACTGTTCTTGCATCAAGTTCTGTGAATGTCGGGCTTGTTATCTCTACCCTTGTACATCCCACAAGCTCCTTCTCGCTCTCCCATGAAGGAGCAAGCATAAGAGCTCTGAGCTTGTCGGGATTGATGTCCCTGTCGAGCGCTGAGCACTGCCAGGCATTGTACTGCGCTATCGCTCCATCGTCACCCTCTATAGTCTCTATGCAGGCTGACTCATCCTCTGATGTGGTGTAATACTTAAGCTCGATATCATACTGTTCGATGTCCGGTGCTGCTGTTGTAACCTGATCTGTAAGCACTCTGACATCATCTGCAGAGCACTTCGCCAGTACTTTCGCCAGAAGGTCTGAGCCCGGTATCTCACCGCCGTAGCATATAGGAGTTACCCTTACAACTCCGGGAGAAGGTGAATCAATGTATGCATCTGCTATAGTCGGATCAGCATTTATCGCATGGTACCTGTAATATGCCTTAGGTCCTGCAACGGATGTAGCAGCTGAAGCTGCTCTTATCCTGTCTCTGTATTCATCATCAGTCTCCTGATCCGAGCCTCCTGTGGTGGAGGTCGTGTTTGATACGGTGTCGATATAAGGTACCTGATCCACAAGAGTCTTAATCTCTCCGATGGCGATATCGTTGTACTTGGCTCCGCCCTCCTTCGCTGTGCACTCAACGTCCACATATGTGAGGCCTGCTGTGAGGACTGCTGTAACGTCTGTCGCGAAGTAGCGAATGGAGTCTGATGTCACCCTGGTTCCCTGCGGTATGGTGATGTTCGAACTGATCGCCTCTTCTATGGAGAATCTGACTGTGCAGGTAGCCTTTACGGATTCCTGCCTTGTGATGCCTCTGTTTTCTCCAAGGGCATCCAACACTTCTCCTCTTGCATAACGGAGAAGTCTCTGCCTGCATGAATCATTTACTGTAGCAAATAACGCTTCGAGAACTGCGACGAGTGCTTCTGAATAGAGCCTTCGCTCGTCGCCTTCAGGAAGGTCCTCGCCAATCTTTTCCTCTACGTTTGAAATAAATTTCTGGTAGAGCGTCCTCGAGTCGATGTCGATAAATTCGATGTTACTCATCGTCCTCCTCCTCTTCCTCGTCCAGTGTTTCGTTTATGATCTCTACGTCCACATTCACACTTATTCCCAGCTCTTCGTCGTATTCCACGGTTATGTCGTTCACCTCAACACGTTCTTCAAACTCATTTATCATGTCCTCGGTGTCGGCAGTAAGCTGGTCTTCGGCCGAAGAAAAAGGCATATCCTGCTGATTAACAGGTATGCCTTTTCGTCTTCCGTAAAATGCTTCTTTTTTCCATGTACTTACGAGGTTTCCTACACAGACCTGAGGATCTGCATTTCCTTTTGCCAGCATAAAACCTCCTTATTTCCACTTGCCTTTTACCATCTTTTCTGCGGGTTTTCTGATCTTTTTCTTTACCTTCGACTTCTTTCCGGTCTTCTTTGTCGGCTGTTCGATAAAGTTCAGTTTTATCTCTGCCTTGATGATTCTTCCGAAGTTATCCATCTCAGCATTCGACATCTCGACTTTTTCGAGCTTGAACTTTGCTCCACCAGCACGCCACTTTTCAAGCTTCCTCTTGTATTTCTCGTTAACCTTGAGGTGGCCTTTCTGTCCCACGTAGGATTTAAGGTAATCATAGTCATTCAGAGGATTACCCCCTGCAAGAACATGGGTAGTTATGGCAAATGACACCTCTTCAGGCTCAGAATACTTTTTCTTGCATTTTGAACCTTCCTCTTTCATCTTGAGAGATGCCGAAAAGCTTTTTACTCCGTGCGCCACTCTTCCATTTACATTGAATTTGAGCTTTCCCCATTGAACCTGTGTTGACATATCCTGCCTCCTATAGTTTTGCCAGGACTACGCCTGAGTAATCTTGGAATACCGTATATGCAACGGCATCATCCTTTTTCAGTTCTCCTATAGTGTCAGGTATCAAAAGCTTTGCAGATACCTGGTCTATATCCTCAAAAGGTGCTACCCTGCATTTATTTTCCTCGACAGATAGTACTCTGCCTTTATACACCATTCCCATCAGTATCCCTCCAGCGGTCTTCTCATATAGATAGTTGTCTCTGCCTTGGCATAATCATGACGTACCCTGTAGCAGTACATTTTACCGCTCCAGGGAACGTTGTCCTCGTTTATGAGGTCAATGGTTATGCCTGCTGACATCTCTGGTATGAGCTGTCCTTTCCATCTGACTGATGTCTTGCCTTTGTTGGCCATTCTAAGGAGTGCCTTCGCATAGCGATGAGCTTCTGCATCTGATCCGCACGATATTGTTGTCTGTGGCCTATAATGCCGCTCTCCCTGAGTTGCCTTGAACAGCCCAAAGTATTGCCCGCCCTGAACGATGCATGCATCAAAAAGCGAAGTTCTTTCATCCCTTATATCTACATTTGCGCCGGCGCAATCTACCTGAAATTGTGGTTCCTGCGCCTCAAGTGCCTGCTCGTTTACGAACATCACCTTGTCATCGTAAATTACAAGCGCTGCACCCTCGAGTTCTGCCATCTGATTCAGAAATGAAATCGTCTTGATGTCACACTTCTTGTATCTGTACCACACATCATCTATTGCGTTGAGCTGATATGATGGTGTCAGTTCTCCAAGAATCTGTGAAAGATATACTTCCTCCCATGTCTTTGAATAGATATCCTTAAGCTTCGGAGGTATGTTGCAGGCATGCATGGATACCGCGTTATTTTTGATAACAAAATCATATACATACATCTTCCCGGTAGATGTTCCGCCATCAGAGAATTTGATGGTGTCGCCTTTTCCCGGTTTCCATCTGCTCCATAGATGATCTGTATCATCAAATATGATATCGAGAGTATCAGCGCGTCCTCCTGCGTTCATTTCATGCACCGCGGAGTTCACCTGTACCTCCTCTGTGATGTCTGCGCCGTTATATATAACTCCCATATATCACCTCTTCCATGGAGCTACAGCTTCCTCCGTCTCAGCATCATCGACTTTTGGTATCAGAAGATTTTCTCCTCCTTCAAAAATCAGGACGTCTGAATAATCCGGATTTTCGCTGATAATGTAGCTTCCGAGCTTATCATCTCCGTAGGTACGTAATGCAAGCAGGTCGAATGTATCGCCTGCCTGCGCTGTGTATGCAATGTAATAAAGAATATCAGGCATACGCTGCCTCCTTCTTTCTCCTTAACCACTCTTCAAGCCAGTCTGAGAATTCATACTTGGACTCCTCAAGTCCACTCATCCAGTCTTCCTTATCAGCATTACCCTCGACATTAATCGTGGGATTATACTGCATACCACTGAAATCATAGACGTAAGTATTCCCACCTGACGCAAGCTCTGACAATGAGAAATCATTGAATGACAGGAGTTTTCCTGCAAGAGCCGAGTCTGAATTGACTGCGCCATTATTATCGAGAGCTCCGAGCATCTGGCCTGCCTTCATCCAATAATCAAGGTTGGCACTTCTGTAGGCTGAGTCGAAGGAAATGATTGCCTCTGTTCCTGCTTCACCTGCGATTGAGATGCCGTCGGTAAATCCGCCCTTTGCAAATGTAGGTATATGTGCAAGGTTAAGGCTGAATACGCTTCCTCCGAATACCGGTACCCACTCGGGGATCTCGATTTTCAGGGAATTTATCGCATCAATGATTCCGTTGACAGTATTGATAATCGCATTGACCGGCGTTGTTACCGCACCTACAAGTCCCTTGAATACTTCTGCAACCGTATCTCCCATAGCTGTGACTATCTTAGTAACTGCCTCTATGATAGGTGTAAGGATCTGGAATGCGTTTGCGAGCTGCGTGCCTATAATACTGATAACTGTAGTGAATATCGGTATAAGTGCCTGTATTATGCTCATCAGCGGTGGAAGTATAGCGCTTACAAGGTTTCCTATCGCCTCTATCACAGGCGAAAGTGCAGTAAGTATCTGTTCTATCACAGGAGCTATCGCTGCAATAAGCTGCGCAAGTACAGGAAGCACTGCTTCTACTATCTGTGCAACTATAGGTGCGAGCTGCTGTAATACTCCAAAGATAACCTGGATCAGTGATGCGATTACCGGCATTACTGTAGCACCTACATTCATCAGAACCGGCGCGAGCTGCTGTACAAGTTCCATTACTAATGCGAGCCCACTCTGGACTGTCGGAAGGAACTGTGCAAACATATCCATTCCGCTTGATACTCCTTCCATAAGGAGCGGCGTAAGGCTTTCAAGAACAGGTCCAACCTGTTCTATGGCGCCTGATAGCATAGGAAGAAGTGTGTTTGCCACATTTTCAAGAGCCGGGCCTACTGCTGCCATTATGCTATCGAATACCGGAAGGAGTGCGTCCATTCCCTGCTCTATAAGTGGCAGGGCGCTCTCTGCAATCGTCTTGACATAGGGCAGGATCTTCTGTCCTACACTTATCATGAAATTCTTTCCGAGATTCTTGAGTACTTCTATCTGATGCTCTAATGTATCAGTTACCTGTTCATATGCCTGTCCCACGACATCCTCATTCGTGTTCATAGCCTCCAGGTTCTCCAGGAAGGTCTCACCTTCGCCGTTATAGATTGACAGCGCAGCTTTACCTGCTTCAATACTTGAGAACATATCGACCATCGAAAGACCTGACTCGTTGGCCGCCGTTGACATCATTCCCAGCACATCATTTAGTGTCGCACCATTTGCCTGCATCTCTGCAAAGCTCATGCCTGCCCACTCGGTTCCTTCTGCTGCCTTTTCAAGATTGTTGGCCGCTATAGTTCCGTTCTTACCAAGCTCTGCTATGAGTGAGTTGAGCTGTGTGGTTGCCTGTGCTGTCGGAGTACCTTGTGCAGTCATGGTCGCAAGAGAAGCTCCTACCTGGTCGAAGGATACGCCGAAAGCTGCTGCCGTAGGCGTAACCTGTGCAAGAGAGGCTCCCAGTTCTCCAACCGTCGTGATACCTTTATTCTGTGTCTGTATCAGAACCTTCTGGATTTCATCCGTGTGTGACGCATCCATGCCATATGCATTCATGGTCTTTGCAACTGCACTCATCGCAGTATCGACATCTGTGAAACCTGCTGCCGCAAGCTTTGCCGAATCTCCAACGAATGCCACAGCATCAGCCTGATCTATTCCGGCTGAAAGTGCTGAGTATACTGCATTGCTGACATCCTCTGCTGCCAGCCCTGTTTCATTCGATACTGCAATGATCTCATCTGAAATCTTCTGCAGTTCTTCCGGAGTACCCTGCATAAGTGTTGAAGCATTCGCAAACGCCTGCTCGTAAGAAGCTGCTGCCTTTACTGCTTCAGTACCAAAGGCAACAGCCGCAGCGGTTGCAGCTGCCATTCCTGCGGCAACTACTCCTCCTGCGACTGCCATTCCTTTCCCGATACCACTTATTGCCTTGGTCGCGCCATTAACGGCATTCTGCACTGACGGGTCAAGGTTTCCGACTATCTTTAATATGGCTTCCATTTCTTTGCCTTTTGCCATATCTTATCTCCTATGCATCCTGCGCTTCATTTCTGCTTCGCGCCTCTTGTTTTCCTCACCAATATCTTCTGCTGCTTCTGCATATTCCATCAGAAATCCTCTGATGCTTCGCTTCCGAAGCTCATAGCTGGCATCGTGGAAGACTCTGCAGTAGTCTCTGATTGCTCTTCTGAGCTGTCTTCCGGTAGTTCTTCCGATGGAGTCATAAAAAGCCTGCCTACCTTCATAAGGGTGTAAACATCCTTACCCTTAATCTGGAGCATGTCTTCAAATGTATAGAGTGGATTTATGGCGATTATGGCCGCCATTCCAAGATAAAGGTGGAATGAATAATCAAGTTCCATTGTGCCTGTAGCTCCACCCTGAAATCTTGCTGAGCCTACCTGCTTGTTCTTCATGGCTTCCGCTTCTGCGAAGAGTGCAGGTGTGATCTCATCAAAGTCATATTCAAGTTCTGAAACATTCTTCCCTTCAAGAAGAATGGGCTTTATAAGTTTAATAGTCTCTTTCATAGTTTTGTCCCTTTCTTAAAAGAAAAGGCACTCTCCGTTAAGAGAGTGCCCTGCTTTGTTTGTAGCTTTAGATTCCCAGAATCTGCTCCATCTGAGCGCCATAGTCATCATAGCCAGTGCCGTTCCATACCTGGCATTCGCCTGTGAGCTTGTCAACCTTCCAAAGAAGGAAGTTGTCGATATAGAGCTCATAGTGGCTCAGCTCATAGGTTGTCTCAGGTTCTGATGCATCTCCAGGATTAACACTGATCTCGCCAATCTTCTTGGCAACACCAATGACATGTGCCTTGAGCTGCTTCGGTGTAATCTTACCGCTTGCTGCAACCTCACTCTGACAAGCAGTGATGTAAAGCTCGCGGCTTGAAAAACCTGAAATGCTGGCGTACTGCTTTGATGCACCTGTTGCCTTGATGGTCATCTCCATGGACTCAAAGAGTCCGGGAAGCGGTACATTATATGCACCCATAGCCTTTACTTCAAAAGTCTGGGCTTCAATTCCGGGAAGTGTTACTTCTGCATCTTCGAGCGCAAGTGTCTTCTTGCCGCCTGTGACGTCATAGACTCTGCTTCCCTGGATAGCGGTCATTTTTTCCATATCAGCCCTCCTCTCCGAATAATGCCTGGAATCCTTCGTCTGTATATGTCACCTTGGCTGTAGCGCTCTTAAGCTGAGGTACTACTGTCACAGTGATGTTCCATACGAAGTCTCCGTTAAGCATATCGTTTACACTGTTCTCGTCCTCTCTGAACTCGCAGGTAGGTGAACCGATAAGAGCTCCGATACTCTTTAAGATATCGAGCTCCTGCTGTTCTGAGATTCTGATAGTCTCTTTTGCTGCTACTGTGAGAGGCTGGTCGATCTCTGTTCCATGTCTTCTCTGGAATCCATTTGTACAGAACATCAACATGCGGATGTTCGTGTCGAAAATGACAGCTGCATCCATAGCTGTGTTGTACTTGTATGCAGCAGTATGACCGCCCCATAACTTCCACGCGCCTTCCCAGTATGCGATTGTGGTGATACCACTTTCATTGAGTGCGTTTGCTTCCTGATCGTCGAATCCGGGATTTGCTACTCCCTCACCGAAGTACTGACCGGTTGCCATGATCTCATGGTTTGATGCGGACACATAAGGTACTGCATCATTGTCAGAATCGATGTAAAGGGTTTCAGCAGCAAATACTACGGACATGTGGTAAATCTTATCCGCATTCTTCACCTGCGGCCAGAATACCTTTGAGATCTCAGAAGTATATCCGTTCTCTTCCTGCCACTGCTTTGCCTTCTCGATGGTATCGATGCCGGTTGTGGTAGTGTTCTTCTCGTAGTAGGTCGTTCCTGCCTCAACAGTCACATCTGTTGTGAGCACATACTCATCATCAACAAGAACATACCAGCCCTGCTCCTGAGGATTCTCTGATCCTGAAGTTGTAACGGGTGTGTATGTAACTGTTGTGTGTGCGAGCGGAATGTCTGCGAGCACAAATGCATCCCAGTGTCCGTTGATCTTCTGTGCAGCCTGGACCATTGCCTTGTAGACTGCAGGAATCTTTGAATATCTGGGGATAGCGATGAGATTGCAGATTGCATTGTAATCTCTGTACAGGAGCTTGATTGCCTGAAGACCTGTAACTGTTCCATCATCTCCTACGGTGCCGATGATATCTGCCTGGGTAATGGCAGCAACATCTATTTCGTAGTAGGCTACTGTGACATCTCCTGTCATGGGAGTTTCTGCCTTGCTGGAATCAATGAGAACTGTTCCTTCTGCCATGTCATAGGAGAGGGTATAGTCTGTACCTTCCACCTTTCCGTCGATGGCTGCTGTATCAAGAATTACCTTTGTAGAATCAAAGGAAGCCTTGCCAGCTGTGAATGTTACAGTTGTCTCTGTCTGTGTGCTCTTTCTGTGAGTATCAGGATTGAGCACGTTGATGATGTAGATAGGACCGATATTGTGCTTCGTGTTGTTGAAGTGATAGTCGGTCACTTCATTGAGTGAATAGTCATCCCAGTTCTCGGAATAACCGATCTTGTTGTATGCATCTGTAAGGCTCATCACCTTAACGGGCTTATTGATAAGTCCTTTGGATGCATATCCCCTGATGAGATTGACAGGGGCTGTACCAACATACAGGACGACTTCTTCAGCCTGCGCAGCTGATTTAGCCTTGCTTGCGGTGCGCTCACCGTATGTTCCATGCTTATAAGCCATGCTGTTTTTCCTCCTCTTTTAAATGTCTAATAGATCAGACGCAACTCTTGTCGCGCCAAGCTTTACTGAGAAATCGATATATCCCTGCCAATATGGATAGAATAGATATATGCTATCTTCCTCATCTTTGTACATGCCGTATTTAATACCTTTGTCGAGGTCAACCCTCATGCCTTTGATATATTCAGTCTCCTTGATATGCTTAAGGGTCTCGTCCTGAAGATTTACAAGATCCTTCCATCCATCAAGGGTGCGTGCATATCCTTCGGTATTCGGCGTATATGCCACTCCGCCAAGCTTTGATATATCCTCATGTGGTTCGAATACGACATGCTCTCCGGGGTTCCATACAATGAATGATATTCTCACTCTAATTGACTTTTCTCCCGTTCCAATGCCCTTAAATTGTTCCTCTGTATCCAGGAACTGCACACATATAGAAGGAGCATGTGGCAGATCTGCATTTACGCTTGATGGCGGTACAAAGTAAGAAAAGACTGACGGATTCGCAAACTCAGGCTCATAGTCAACATCATCAACGTCTTCTGAAGGTACCTTCAGCTCAACTCTTGGTGCGATCTCTTCCTTAATCCAGCAGCGCAGGTCTTCAATGAGTTCAACATTTGTCATCTTCCAATCCTCCTCTGGATTGCCACGCTGGCTATGCCCTTGTTCTCAGTCCAGTAGACAACCTTGCACTCCTTGCCATCAAAGTTGATAATCCCTCCGGGGTTCACTTTCTTGACTTCCCTGCTTCTTACAAAGAACATCATGTCTGCGCCATCCACGGCTGTATTACCACTGGCCTTGAGCTCATCAAGTCTGTCTGAATCAAGGGAGATATTCACCTCAACTCCGTCTATCCTATGGGTCTCTGCGAAGTCTTCAAGCTCAAGGAATACGCTCTCGTTATCCGCAAGGATCTGTTCGGCAAGTGTCATGCTTTCCTACCTTTCCGTTTACGCGGCTTCGGAGCGGGTTCAGATACAGGCTCAGCCGGGGCGTCCACCTTGGCCTCAACCTTTACCTCTTCCTCCACATACACTGCGTTGCCTCTCTTTACCAGTCTCTCCTCTTCGTCTTTCTCGAGTGAGAGTTTCTTTCCAGGAGGTGCAATCTTTATGGTTCCGTCCTCTGCCTTGTAACCATATCTTCCTTTTGTGATTTCGATCATAGTCTCTCCTTAAGCTCTTGCTTCACGGATTGCTTTTCTGAGCTCTTCTTTGTTCTTTCCGACGGGGTTAACTCCGGCTTCTTTTGCAAGCTCCTTAAGAACCTTGTAGTCGGTTATTGAATCAAGATCCTCCTCATCTGCAGGAAGTTCCTCAGGAATACCTTCCGGTACTTCAGAAGGTATCTCTTCGGACATCTCTTCGGATTCTTCGAAATCTTCAGGGTCCTCCTCAAATGCTTCGGGAGCTGCATCGGAAACGGGTTCCTCCTCATCATCCGCTGTTACAAGAATGCCGTTTTTGATGTGAGATGCAGCGAGCGCATCGTCCATCTCGAACGGTGCGCTCGTGTTATCTTTCTTTATGACTGAGCCTGTACCTTCGTTAAAAATACCAAAGGTACCACAATACTTTTTACTTACTTTGACCAGCATATTCCTGCCCCTTTCTTAATCAGCTCATGAAAGAACTGTTGCGCTTACAAACGCATTCTTAACGTTAGGAACTACTACAGGCTTAGCCTGAAGTGTGAGAGTCCTTACGTTATCATGCGAATTGGTTGTAACGTGAGGTACACGTCTGCCTGCATAAGTTACATAGTCATTTACGTTCTCCTCAATCTGAGTGATTGAACCGTAAGCTGTACGACCGATTGCAGGAGCTGTTACTATAACCTTACCGGAAGGAATGAACAGCTTGCTTGAGCCTG
>JAILRC010000092.1 GCA_024698485.1 Lachnospiraceae bacterium
TTACCCCGTACACATTTGTCCCCTGTTTATCCGTTCCTGCAATTTCACGGATCTTGGTTATTGAAGTCTTACATTGCCATAATCGAAAAGGGAATTGTTTTGAAAACAAGATCAGATTTTCCTTTTTCATTCTCCGTCCCCCTTACTACTTACTTTTACAAGCAATATGGTAACAATAATTTCAAATAAATATAATGCCACATTGCCTATCATCTGTATTCCAAAGTCTTTTGAAAGAATGTATTCTATACTGTCTATTACTCCGAATATCACAATAAACAATAACAATACTAATAAATTCAACCGTTTTTTCATAGTTATTCTCTCACAAAAAAATCATTTCAAAACCTTATTTAGTACATTCATCAAAGTATACTCGCTTTCCCCAAATGAAAACCACGCCGATTAGCATTCCCAAAATAATTCCAAAAACGCTGATTTTAAGTCTACTCTTTTTTCTCACCCTATGTCCCCTTTATAATATAGGCAGATTGCAAAAATACAATCTGCCCATATTTCCTTCATTTGTACACTAGCCAAAGATAATTCCACTGTACTTGAGTTTTTCTCTGGTGTCACACACAATACTTAGATATTATATTCTTAGGTCCTATTATTCGGTTGGAACCACGTTTATATTCAATATCTTTGTAATATAACCGTCGTATTCCACCAAACTTACCTATAAGACAACCATCTTTTTCGTTGACCTTCAGATTATATCGCTTAAACATTTCAAGTACATTTTCGTCAGTAGTTTCTTTTTCTTCCAGTTTACAGAATCCGGTAATTATCGCTGCAAAAAAAACTCCAACAACAACATCACAAATAACGTCAAGCCAAGGAATCCGCCTTGTCAAAATAAAAATAATAAAAAACGCAACTGCGCTGATTAAACAATATACGATTAGCATCTTTAAAAAAATAACAAGGTTTTCTTTTTTCATATTCCCTGCCTCCATGTATTATTGATATAGAGTATCACTTTGCACATTACTTTTCCCATTATTTAAATCATATCGGAGAAAGAGCCCCAGCAACAGCACCTCTTACTGCGCCAACTCCAACAGCCGCCCAGCTAAAGTCACTTCCAATACCATCGTAACCCACCGCTTCGCACGCAACAACCTTAATACATTGTGTTAACATAGCCGATCCGGCCCCAAATACCAAGCCAAAAACAGCCCCTGCTACAGCTCCACCATCACAGTTGATCAATTGATTCTCATCCATTACTTCAAAATTTACATTTTCCATGCTCAATACTCCTTGTCATATTATAATATTTTGACACGCACTCGCGGAGGTGATATACTTACACGCGTACCTCTTTGAGCGTACATGTTGCAATCTTCGGAAGCTTCTTTGCGGGAATTCCGAAGATTTTTGCGTTTTCACGCAGATATGCTTAAACTCACGTCTGAGTTAGGTATCAAATATAATTGCCATATATTATCAAAACCTTGTTGTCGCTTTTCATCCGTTCTCGTTCTCGTCTTTATTCCGTCCGATAACAATTGACTTCAACCAATCAAAAAAACCAGTTACTACAATAATTCCATAATCCATAATGATTTATCCTCCTTTCCAACCACAACAATTTCACTTAATTTTTTATCACAAATCCCATACGTATTCAAACCATTTAGGACGAACGACATTTTTTTATGACAAACGACACAGCCCCTAAAAAATAGCAATTGCCAAAATATATCCGTCTTCATTTTTATACTTTAGCTCTCCACCGTATTTTTTCATGACATCCGTTACGTTTTTGATACCAAAACCGTGTTCTACAGCATCTGTTTTGGCAGTCTTTCTGTTTGTGTTCAGATCCTTTGAAAAGTTGGTTCTGTTTTTCAATACGAGTGAAAAGAGATCACCCTCCCCTGTAACCGTAACCTCAACGTCTCTTTGCAAATTTTCTCTGTCACACGCTTCAATGGCATTCGACAATAGATTTGATACTATCACACAAAGGTCATAGATCTCAACCTTGCAATTTGAAGGGATAAAACCTCTCCATCTGATGTCGGTGTTTTTCCATCCATGTTTTTCTATTACTCCTCCAATTACCGCATCCACCGCGACAATACCTGAAAACCTTCTTATCGCTGAAGAGTCTTTTTTTCCCTTCAGGTTGACAATGAACTTTTTCAGTTCGTCCGTATCATCGGAAGCTGCCAATGCAGCCATCGCATCGATGTTTGCATTCATATCGTGTCTTATCCGACGTATCTTCTCGTCGCTGTCGATCTGTAGATGAATAAATCGCTCCTGTTCCTTTAAATAATCATTGTATCTGTTGATCTCCTCACGATACTCCTTATTCTTTTTGTCTGAAAACCATAGCCAAAGAGAAATTATAAAAAAATACAAGGACAGAAAATGGAGTAAATAGGAGAAGATCTCATTAAAGGTGTAATCATTTGTCCTGTTTATGTAACTGAGCAGATCTGCAAACAGG
Organism: Lachnospiraceae bacterium; assembly: GCA_024698485.1. Lineage (GTDB taxonomy): Bacteria > Bacillota > Clostridia > Lachnospirales > Lachnospiraceae > RGIG3528. Next base: position 2,468 of record JAILRC010000092.1, read on the forward strand.
TAACTGCATACAACCCCCGAAAAAATCACGCTTGCCCGTATCAGATCAATAGCACGATTATATCTCTCTTTAACATGTATTCTGTTTTTTAAAAAAGCGAACAATAAAATCACGCAGAGAGCAAGTATCTCGGCAGCACAAGCCATCCATGTACCGTTATTTATACTGCTTTGAGGAATATCTATAATTGATGCAGTCAAGTGCGCAAAAAAAGTAACTATCAACGACATCTCAAAGAAAACGATGGGCCATGCAATGCAATATTTCCATCTTTGTTTTTTTCCATCAATACAGATTACCGGGATCAAAAAAAAGCATAAAAAGCTAAAGCCTTCAATGGGTAGTAATATCCATCCGTATCTGATCTCCGCAAATAGGCAGATCAGCCCTCCGATAATATATGTAAGATTTACAGCTATGATTTTTTTCACACTGTTGAATTTTGCATCAAGTAATAACGAATATACAATGATTGCAATCCAAAAATCTATTATACTGATGATCACTCTCCAGATCATATTCACATTCTCCCTATAGCCAGATCTGCCAAATACCTTTTTCTTTCTTCTGTAAGTTTCTTTTTATATGCCCGCCCTATCGGAACTGCATCCCCTTTGGTCGTAATGACCGAATTTCCTCTGATTTCTCTCACTTTGGACAGATTAACCAGATATGATTTGTGGCACCTGACGATGTCAGTAACATTGAGTCTGCTTTCAATCTCCTTAAGGCTCTCTTCGACAAGGATCTTTCTTTTTCCCACCGCCACAAAAGAATAGTTTCTTTCAGCCTCGGCATATACAATATCCTCTGTTGCCAGATACTCTTCTCCATCAAGCGTCTTAACAAGCACCTTAATGTTTTGTTTGCTTTCCTTTATTGCAATTTCTATATACCTGGTAATAATCTCATACGAAACCGGTTTTTTCTCAAATCCCAGTGTTTTGATGCTTATCGTGTCGATCTTAAATTCTTCGTGACTTGTAGAAAAAACTATTCGCCACACTTTTTCAATCACTTCGGGTATCCGAAGCAACTCAACGCCATTGATTTTAGGCATTTCAATGTCCAGAAAAAGGAGAAGCATCTTTTCTCCGTCATATTCAAGCAACTGTTCGGGAGATTCAAAAAGGAGACAGGTGCACGTAACACCTATCTCCTCACAGTACTTTTCACATTTTTGTTTTACTTCTTGCCTGCAGGAACCATCATCGTCACAAATCCCAATAAAAATCATTTCAAATAATCCCCTTTGATATAGTATAAAAGTCCCAACTGTACTTTTATACCATATTCTTACAAACCTGTCAAACCGAAATGGCCCTGGGGGACGGGCCATTTCGTCTTTTTATTTCAACAGCTTCTTCAGTCTTTCCGCTGCCTCTGCAGTGTCTTCCCTGCTTCCGAACATGGAGAAGCGAAAATACCCTTCACCACAGGCACCGAAGCCGGCTCCGGGGGTACCAACCACCTGGATCTCGTTCAGGAGAAGGTCGAAAAATTCCCAGCTGCCCAAGCCATTGGGGCACTTGAGCCAGATGTAAGGTGAATTCTTTCCACCGCAATACCATATGCCCAGTTCATCCAGTGCCTTCATTATGATACGGGCATTATCTTTGTAATACTCTATGTTCTCTTTTATCTGCTTCTGTCCTTCGGAAGTGAAGACGGCAGCGCCGCCCTTCTGGATGATGTAGGAAACTCCGTTGGTCTTGGTGGTACGGTTTCTCACCCACATATCGTTAAAGCACATTCCCTGTCTTACAAGAGCCTTGGGGATCACAGTGTAGCCCAGTCTGGTGCCCGTGAAGCCCGCAGTCTTTGAAAGGGAGCAGATCTCTATGGCACAGGTCTTTGCGCCCTCGATCTCAAATATGCTTCTGGGAATGTCCTCATCCTCTATAAAAGCTTCATATGCTGCGTCAAAAAGGATGACGGAGCCTCTTTCGTTGGCAAAATCCACCCATTTCTTAAGTTTGTCCTTGGTAAACACCGCACCTGTGGGATTATTGGGTGAGCATATGTAAAGTATGTCCGCCCGGAGATCCTCGGTGGGCTCCGGAACAAAACCGTTCTCCTTGCCGGATGCAAGATGTATGATCTTCCTGCCAGCCATCACGTTGGCGTCCACATAGGCAGGATAGGCAGGTTCGATAACAAGGGCATCGGAACTCCTGTCAAAAAGATCCAAAATGTCTCCCAGCTCGTCGCTGGCGCCACCGGATACAAAGACCTCATCATCCGTGATGTCCACACCTCTTCCGCGGTAGTATTCTCCGATGATGCTTCTCAAAAAAGGAGCGCCGGGCTCGGGCATATATCCATGGAACCTGTCCTTGGATCCCTGATCGTCCACAGCCTCGTGAAGAGCCTTGATGACGCTGTCGCAAAGGGGAAGGGTCACATCGCCTATGCCCATGCGATAGAGCTTCTTGTCGGGGTTCTTTTCAAGATAGGCCTTGATCTTCTGTGAAATGTTGTAAAAAAGGTACGAACTCTTAAGGTCCGCATAATGCATATTGGGGGTTAACATATTTCCGTTTCTCCTTCATAAATAAACTCGGCAGGTCCCTTCATGGTGACTGCGTAGTTCTCTTCGATAAAGATGGTGAGGGTTCCGCCGTCCAAGTCCACAGAGATGGGATTGTTGAACCTGCATAACTTCTTCGCGATGGCTGCCGCTGCCGTAGCACAGGCTCCCGTACCGCATGCCATGGTGATGCCGCTGCCGCGTTCCCAGACTCTCATCCTCACCCTGCTGTCGGAAAGCACCTGAACGAATTCCGTATTGACTCCGTCAGGGAACGCAGGATGATGCTCGAACTTCGAGCCTATGGTTTCAAGAGGTACCAGAGACACATCATCCACAAAAGTGACTATATGGGGATTCCCCATGGAAACGGGAGTTACCGTGTATTCCTTCCCGTCAATGTCCAGTTTCATATCTTCCGACACTTCCGCAATGCCCATTCCCACAGTGACTTCCTTGACTTTCCCGTTTCGCACGTCCAGCCCCAGAGTCTTAATGCCGGACAAAGTCTCCACCTTCAGCATGGTCTTGTCCGTGTATCCTTTGTCATATACGTACTTCCCCACGCATCTTATGCCGTTTCCGCACATCTTGGCTTCGCTGCCGTCGGCATTGAATATGCGCATCTTAAAATCCGCGATATGAGAAGGTGAAATGTAGATCATTCCGTCGGATCCCGCTCCAAAATGGCGCTCCGAGAGTTTCTGTGACAATTCTTTTATGTTTTCGGGAACTTCTCCGTAGACGTAGAGATAGTCGTTCCCAAGCCCGTGCATTTTTGTAAAGTGCATATTCTTTTCCTCGTCTTTCTTTTACCGTAAAACCAAAAAGGCAAAGATGACTTCCGCTTCTTGTGCGAAAGACATCTTTGCCTTTAACGTTGTGTAGTATACCCCTTAAATCATACCATGTCAATAGATTTATCTTCTATTTCTCATCTATGGTTGACACACCCAGTGTCAGTTCTTCCAGCACATCCAGCACCATGCGAACGGTGTCCAGAGATGTGAGCATGGGGATGTTGTTGAGGGCGGATTCGCGGCGGATGGCGGTTCCGTCACCGTAATGCACTCCCGAAAGCACTGCTCTGGTGTTGATCACGTAGCTTACGTAGCCCGCTCTGATGGAGTTCAGCACTTCGTTGCTGCCCTCGCTGGGCTTGCCCAGGATGTGGGTGCGGATGCCGTTCTCCTTCAAAGTCTTGCCCGTGAGGGTGGTGGCTTCTATGTTGAAGCCCATGTTGTAGAACCTGCGCACCAAGGGGATGGTCTCCTCCTTATCCTCGTCCGCAACGCTCACAAGAACAGTTCCGTAGTTCTTAAGCTTGAAGCCTGAAGCGATGAGAGCCTTGTAGGCTGCACGATGAAGCTTCTTGTCATATCCTATGGCTTCGCCTGTGGACTTCATCTCGGGAGAGAGGTAAGCGTCCATTCCCCGGAGTTTCGAGAAGGAGAAAGCAGGAACCTTAACGTAGAAGCGATCCTTTTCCTTGGGGTAACGGATGTCGATGCCCTGGTCGTGGAGGGAATGACCAAGCATTACAAGAGTTCCGATGTCCGCCAGGAAGTAACCCGTAGCCTTTGACAGGAAGGGAACGGTTCTGGAGGAACGGGGGTTCACTTCAATGATGTAGACCTTATCATCGGGATCCACGATGAACTGGATGTTGAAGAGGCCTTTGATGCCGATGCCAAGTCCCAGCTTCTCAGTATAGTCAAGGATGGTCTCCTTCACCTTGTCCGAAAGGGAATAGGAAGGATAGACACTGATGGAATCTCCGGAATGGACACCTGTCCTTTCAACCAGTTCCATGATGCCCGGAACGAAAACCTTCTCTCCGTCGCAGACAGCATCCACTTCCACTTCCTTACCCTTAATGTATTTGTCCACGAGAACCGGCTTGTCTTTGTCCACTTCAACCGCTGTTCTCAGGTAGTTCCACATGGCTTCTTCTTTTGCCACGATCTGCATTGCACGACCGCCCAGAACGAAGCTGGGGCGCACAAGAACGGGATAACCGATCCTTGCCGCTGCCTCAACACCCTCTTCAATGCTGGTGACAGCCTGACCCGTGGGCTGGGGGATGTTCAGGGAAAGCAGGAGTTTCTCGAAGGAATCCCTGTTCTCCGCTTTATCGATGGCATCGCAGTCGGTACCGATTAGTTTCACGCCACGCTCCTTGAGAGGCTCTGCCAGGTTGATGGCAGTCTGACCGCCGAAGGTGGCCACCACTCCTTCGGGCTTTTCCAAAAGGATGACGTTCATCACGTCCTCTGCACAGAGAGGCTCGAAGTAGAGCTTGTCGGAGCAGGTGTAATCCGTGGAAACCGTCTCGGGGTTGTTGTTTATGATGATAGCTTCATAGCCTGTCTTACGGATGGTCTGAACCGCATGAACGGCGGAATAGTCAAATTCCACACCCTGTCCGATACGGATGGGTCCGGAGCCCAGCACCAGGATCTTCTTTTTGTCGGAGACTCTTGACTCGTTCTCTTCCTCGTAGGAGGAGTAGAAGTAGGGGATGTAGCTTTCAAACTCCGATGCGCAGGTGTCGATCATCTTGTACACGGGGAAGATGTTGTTCTTTACTCTCAGGTCGAAAACATCAAGTTCTTTTTCTCCCCAGAGCACTGCGATCTCCCTGTCGGAAAAGCCCATCTTTTTGGCTTCCTTAAGCACTTCAAGATCTCCGCGGTTTTCTTTCAGGTACTTTTCTTCCTCGATTATATTGCGGAGTTTTCTCAGGAAGAAGCGGTCAATGGCTGTGATCTCGGCGATCTCGTCCACGGTAACTCCACGTCTTAAAAGTTCCGCCAGGGCATATAATCTGTCGTCCCTTCCCAAAACGATGTACTTCTTAAGTTCATCATCCGTCATGCCGTCAAACTTGGGCATATGAAGATGGAAGGCTCCGTTCTCCAGGGAACGTATGCCCTTTAAGAGACTTTCTTCAAAGGTGCGTCCCACGCTCATCACTTCGCCTGTTGCCTTCATCTGCGTGGACAATGAATTGTCCGCATCCGCAAATTTGTCAAAAGGAAATCTGGGGAGCTTTGTAACCACATAGTCCAGCGAAGGCTCAAAAGCTGCGGGAGTGTTGGCAATGGGGATCTCATCCAGAGTCATTCCGACGCCGATCTTTGCGGAAACCCTGGCGATGGGATAGCCGCTCGCCTTGGAGGCAAGAGCCGAAGAACGGGAAACTCTGGGGTTCACTTCGATGAGATAGTAATCAAAGGAGTTGGGATCCAGTGCAAACTGAACGTTACATCCGCCTTCGATCTTCAGGGCGCGGATGATCTTAAGAGCACTGTCTCTCAGCATATGGTACTCTTTGTTGGTGAGGGTCTGGGAGGGGCAGACCACCACCGAGTCTCCCGTGTGAACGCCCACAGGATCAAGGTTTTCCATGTTACAGATGGTGATGGCTGTGTCGTTCTTGTCTCTCATCACCTCATATTCGATCTCTTTAAAGCCTTTAACGCTCTTTTCCACCAGCACCTGATGTACTGGAGAAAGCTCCAGCGCATTTCTCATAAGGCTTAAAAACTCGACCCGGTTTTCGGCAAATCCGCCGCCGGTACCCCCAAGGGTAAAGGCAGGACGAAGGACCACGGGATAGCCGATCTCTTCGGCGATCTTTAAACCGTCCTCCACCGTTTCGGCAGTTTCCGAAGGAAGAACAGGTTCTCCGAGACTGAGACACAATGCCTTGAACTTTTCTCTGTCTTCCGCAGTGTCTATTGATTTGCCGCAGGTTCCCAGAAGTTCCGTGCGGCACTCTTTTAATATGCCCTTCTTTTCAAGCTGCATGGCCAGGTTCAAGCCTGTCTGTCCGCCTATGCCGGGCAGGATGGCGTCGGGACGTTCATAGCGGATGATCTTCGCAATGAACTCCAGAGTCAGGGGCTCCATGTAGACCTTGTCCGCAATGGTGGTGTCGGTCATGATGGTGGCGGGGTTGGAATTGCAAAGGATGACCTGATAGCCTTCCTCCTTAAGTGCAAGACACGCCTGGGTCCCCGCATAGTCAAACTCGGCCGCCTGTCCGATGACGATGGGACCGGAGCCGATCACAAGTATTTTCTTAATATCTGTTCTTTTCGGCATTACTCAACCCTCCCTGATAATATCCATGAATCTGTCAAACAGATAGGCGCTGTCCTGTGGTCCGGGAGCGCTCTCGGGATGGTACTGGACGCTGAAGACTCTCTTTGCTCTGTTCTCCACGCCCTCTATTGTCTTGTCGAGAAGGTTCACATGAGTCACCGTAAGCCCCGTGCCCGGAAGACTTTCTTCCCTGACGGCATAGGAGTGGTTCTGGGATGTGATCTCTATCTTACCGGTCAGCAGGTTCTTAACGGGATGATTTCCTCCTCTGTGACCGAATTTGAGTTTATAGGTCTTTGCCCCCGAAGCAAGGGAAATGAGCTGGTGTCCCAGGCATATGCCAAAAATGGGGACAGTGCCCAGAAGTTCCTTGACGGTGGCAATGGTCTCGGGAACATCTTCCGGATCTCCGGGACCGTTGGAAATGAACACTCCGTCGGGGCGAAGAGCTCTGATGGCTTCCGCAGCTGTATTCCAGGGAACGATGCTGACGCGGCAGTCACGTTCAATAAAGGAACGTACGATATTTTCCTTCATGCCGCAGTCTATGGCAACGATGTGGCGTTTTCCGCCGGGATTCACCTCTCTGATCTGCTTTGTGCTGACTCTTGAAACAGCATCCTTGGGGATGTCTGTGGTCTTAAGCTTTTCAAGAGCCTTGTCCAAAGGAGTGTCCGCATTTGTCAGCAGAACTTTTCTGCTTCCGTGGTCTCTTATGGAACGGGTTAACTTACGGGTGTCGGGCCCGTATATGCCAGGTATATTGAACCTTGCCATGGCTCGGCCCAGGCTTTCCTCGCTTCTGAAATTGGAGGGAGCATCGTTGTATTCGTGCACTACCAATGCTCCGATGGAGGGCGAAAGCGATTCATAGTCTGCGCCTGCCATGCCGTAGTTTCCGATTAAGGGATAGGTCATTACAACTGCCTGATATGTGTAAGAGGGGTCAGACAAGATCTCCTGATATCCCGCCATCGACGTGTTAAAAACGATCTCGAGCACACGCTCGTCAAGGCTTCCGAAGGAATAGCCGTAGTATTCACAGCCATCCTCGAAGACCAGTTTTTTATCGAACTTCTTCATGACTGTTATTTTTCCTCAGGCTTTCCTTTTCTGATCTCAAGTGCTGCTCCCACAAAACCTTTGAACAAAGGATGGGGCTTGTTGGGACGGCTCTTGAATTCCGGATGATACTGAACTCCCACATAGAAAGGTCTGTCTGTGAGTTCCACCGTCTCCACCAGTCTTCCGTCGGGAGAGAGACCGCTCAGCGTGAGGCCGTTCTGTGTAAGGATCTCGCGATAGTCATTATTGAATTCATAACGATGGCGATGGCGCTCTGCGATCTCTTTTGCGCCGTAGCACTCAGCCATCTTTGTTCCGTCGGCGATGACGCAGGGATAGGCTCCCAGACGGAGTGTTCCGCCCTTGTCGATGTCTTCGCTCTGGCCGGGCATGTAGTCGATGACCTTGTGAGCGCACTGTTCGTTGAACTCGCCGGAGTCAGCATCCTTTATGCCCGCAACATCCCTTGCATATTCGATGACGGAGATCTGCATTCCCAGGCAGATGCCAAAGAAAGGGAGATGATTCTCTCTGGCATATTTCGTAGCCAGGATCATGCCTTCAATACCGCGGTAACCGAAACCGCCGGGAACGATGATACCGTCAAGGTCCTGAAGGATCTCGCCTACGGTCTCGGGTCTGATCTCTTCGGAATCGATCCAGTGGATGTTAACATGTACATTGTGGAAAAAGCCTGCGTGATGAAGAGCCTCTGCCACGGAAAGATAGGCATCGTGGAGGCCCACATATTTTCCCACAAGTCCGATCTCAACACAGCGGGTGCGTGCTTTCTTGATGCTGTTCACCATATCCTGCCACTCCGTAAGATCCGGCTCACGGGTCACCAAACCAAGTTCACGGCAGACAACTTCGGAGAAGTTGGATCTCTCCAGCATGAGAGGTGCTTCATAAAGATCCGGCAGTGTAATGTTCTCGATAACGCAATCGGATTTAACGTTACAGAAAAGCGCTATCTTCTGAAAAATGGAATCCTCAAGATGTTCGTCGCATCTAAGAACGATAATGTTCGGATTAATGCCCATTCCCTGCAGTTCCTTTACGGAGTGCTGGGTAGGTTTTGATTTGTGCTCGTCGGAACCTCTTAAGTAAGGTACCAGGGTCACATGGATGAAAAGGCTGTTCTCTCTTCCCACTTCAAGCGAGATCTGGCGGACTGCCTCAAGGAAAGGCTGAGACTCGATGTCTCCGATGGTTCCTCCGATCTCTGTGATAACAACGTCTGCGTTGGTCTTTTTGCCCACGCTGTAGACAAATTCCTTGATCTCGTTGGTGATGTGAGGGATGACCTGTACCGTGGATCCCAGATACTCACCGCGTCTTTCTTTGTTCAGAACGTTCCAGTAAACCTTACCTGTGGTAAGATTCGAGAACTTGTTCAGGTCCTCGTCTATGAATCTCTCATAATGTCCGAGATCCAGATCCGTCTCCGCTCCGTCTTCGGTAACATAAACCTCACCGTGCTGGTAAGGGCTCATGGTTCCCGGATCCACGTTGATGTAGGGATCCAGCTTCTGAGCTGCCACCTTTAAACCTCTTGCTTTCAGTAAGCGCCCCAAAGAGGCTGCGGTAATTCCTTTACCCAGCCCCGATACGACACCACCGGTTACAAAAATATACTTTGTCATTTCGCCCTCCTGTCGATCGATCTGACACGATCTTTTTTATACCTGTGAATATTGTTTTTGATCACTTTCCGCTTTCGCCGTAGTTGGAAAGCACTCTCGCCGAAGGATCGTTCACGTTGCATCCTTCCCAATGTTTATTGGGCATCCAGAAATCCCTGATCATCTCCGCCTGTCCGGGGTAGTACTTCTCAAAGATCTCTCTGTACAGAAGCGATTCCTTGGTGAAAGGTTTTGCAAAGCCATATGCCTCCTTTCTCTTTTCATATTCTTCGTCCGAGTAGGTCTTCTCGGCGTACTCTTTAAGATAATCCACCATGGAATGTCCCACTGCATCGGAGAAAGCTGCTTTCTCTCTCCAGAGGATGCTGTCCGGCAGATAGTCTCCGCCTTCAAAAGCATGACGCAGCAGGTACTTTCCTTTGTGGTATCTGTTCATCTTTATTTCGGGATCCAGACTCATGACATATTTCACAAAATCCAGATCTCCGAAGGGAACTCTTGCTTCCAGTGAGTTTACGGATATGCATCTGTCCGCACGAAGGACGTCATACATATGCAGCTCCCTCACTCTCTTCTCCGCTTCCTTTTGGAAATCTGCGGCTGAAGGAGCAAAGTCCGTGTATTTATATCCGAAAAGTTCGTCCGATATCTCACCCGTAAGGATGACGCGGATATCGGTCTTTTCATGTATTGCCTTACATACAAGGTACATGCCAATGCTGGCTCTTATGGTGGTGATGTCCCAGGTTCCCAGTAGTTCGATGACCTTTTCAAGGGAATGGATGACTTCGTCGGGGGTCATGTACACTTCCGTGTGATCCGCTCCGATGTAGTCTGCCACCTGACGGGCATATTTAAGATCGATGGCATCCTCGCTCATACCGATGGCAAAAGTCCTGATGGGCTTCTTGCTCCTTCTTGCGGCCACTGCGCACACAAGGGAAGAATCAAGTCCGCCGGAAAGAAGAAAGCCTACCTTTGAGTCCGAAACAAGACGTTTATCTATACCCCGGATCAGTTTTTCCCTGATCTTCCCGCAGGCTGTCTCCACATCGTCCTCACAGACCTTTTCCACTGAAGACACATCCGAATAGCAGACGAACTGTCCGTTTTTGTAATAATGTCCGGGTGGGAAAGGCATGATCCTCTTTGTGATGCCCACAAGGTTTTTGGGCTCGCTGGCCAGAACAAGTGTCCCCTTTTCGTCAAAGCCGTAATAAAGCGGCCTGATGCCGATGGGATCTCTTGCAGCGATGAACTCGCCCGAGTCTCCGTCATAGATGATCATCGCGAACTCGGCATCCAGCCTCCCAAACATCTCCGTTCCGTATTCGCGATACATGGGAAGTATGATCTCGCAGTCGCTGTCACTCTTGAAACTGTAACCTTTCTTCTTAAGGTTCTCCCTTTCAGCCTCAAAGCCGTACAGTTCGCCGTTGCACACCACATAACTTCCGTTAAGTCCGAAGGGCTGCATCCCCTCGGGAGTCAGCCCCATGATGGATAGTCTTCTGAAGCCCAGAAGCCCATGACCCGTATCGATCATACGGCAATCATCCGGTCCTCTGGAAACGGTTTTCTCAAAACCATCTTCGAATTTTACTCTATTTGCGTCATCGCCGCAATAGCCCATTATAGAACACATACCAAAAACCTCTGTTGTTTATTTTTTACTCCACGTCCTGAAGTGCATCATAGCCCTCTTCGCCTGTACGCACCTTCACAACGTTTTCAACGTCATAAACGAAGATCTTACCGTCTCCGATGTGACCTGTATAAAGAACCTTCTTCGCTGTCTCGATAACATCTCTTACGGGAATTGCCGAAACCACAATGTCCACCTGTACCTTGGGTCTGAGATCCGTTTCAACCGCAACTCCACGGTAGAATTCCGTGTGACCCTTCTGCATTCCGTAACCCATTACGTGGGAAACGGTCATACCGGTAATACCCAGCTTGTTCATAGCTGCTTTCAAAGCGTAGAGCTTCTCCTCTTTAAATACGATCTCAACCTTGGTGAACTTGTGTCCGTCGGATGAGAATACGGGCTCTTTCTTCACGGGAACCGCTTCCGCAACGGGTGTTGTTCCCGTAACCGCAACGGGTGTTCCTCCGTTTCCGAAATCGGAGTACTTATCAACTGCAGGCATAAAATCCGCATATGCGCTTGGAAGTCCGTGTTCGCTGATGTCAAGGCCCGTAAGTTCGTCCGCAGCCTCTGCGCGAAGGAAATCGAGCTTTTTTAATACGAAGAAGAACAAGCCCATGGTCACTGCAGCCCAGGCTGCAACCGTTACAAAACCGAGACACTGTATGCCCAGCTGACCGAACTTTCCTGTGTAGAACAGGCCTTCAAGTCCGGCGGGAGCATCGGGATCTGCCAGAAGTCCCACGGCGATGGTTCCCCAGATACCGTTAGCGCAATGAACGCCCACAGCACCTACGGGATCGTCGATATGAAGCTTGAGATCCAGGACTTCGACGATGACAACTACCAATATGCCGGCAACAATGCCCACAACAGCAGCACCTATGGCATTGAAGGCATCACAGCCCGCGGTAACTGCCACAAGACCTGCAAGAGAAGCGTTTAAGCACATGGAAACATCAGGCTTTCCGTTCTTGATCCAGGTGTAGATCATGGTGGTCACGGTAGCAACGGAAGGAGCAATGGTGGTTGTAAGGAAAATGGAGGAAAGTTCCGAAACCGATGTAGCTGCCGCTCCGTTAAAACCGTACCAGCCGAGCCAAAGGATGAAGACACCCAGAGCGCCCAGAGGGATGGAGTGTCCCGGAATGGCATTGACCTTTACGACCTTGCCTTTCTCATCTCTCACGTATTTTCCGATACGGGGTCCCAGGGCGATGGCTCCGATCAATGCTGCGATACCGCCCACCATATGGATGGCTGCGGATCCCGCATAGTCATGGAAGCCAAGTTCGCTGAGCCAGCCGCCGCCCCAGATCCAGTGGGCCTCGATGGGATAGATGAGAAGGGAGATCACTCCCGAATAAACACAATATGCCGAGAACTTCGTTCTTTCAGCCATGGCACCGGAAACGATGGTGGCCGTTGTGGCACAGAATACAAGGTTAAATACGAAATAACTTGCATCCGTGAAACCATCCGCAGGGGATGCTATGAAATCTTTAAAATGGGTAAAAAGCTTAAGATTGGGCTTTCCGATAAGTCCGAAAAGCGTATCTTCTCCCATCATCAGTGTGTAACCGAGGATAGAGAATACCACAGTTCCTATACAAAAGTCCATGAGGTTCTTCATGATGATGTTTCCCGCATTCTTTGCACGGGTAAAACCTGTCTCCACCATGGCGAAACCTGCCTGCATCCAGAACACCAATGCAGCTCCGATCAAAAACCAAAACTCAACGCTCATAATAAGTCACCTACTTTCCTGTACTGTTTATATTAATTTGTTCACCCCAAACATTTTTCTACTTTACTCCGAAAAGAAGATCCGCATAGGTAGGGAAAGGCCAATACTTCTTGGCTGTCAATGTCTCTGCCTCGTCGCAGGGAACTCTGAGTTCCGTCATGGCGGGGATCAGTCTGTCACGGATGAGTCCGGACTCTTCAATGATGTCCTCTGCGGTACGTACCTTTGCCAGAGCTGCTTCAAGAGCTGCGGTCTTGTCGGTGATCTCATCGATGAGACCCGAAAGTTTCTCCACAAGTTCCGTCTCATATCTGCACTTAAGTGTGGAAGAAAGTACTCTCTTTGCAGAGGCTGCTTCTGCCAGATCTGCCGTATATGCTTCGATGGCGGGAACAATGTCCGTTCTTGCCATGTCCACCATGGTGTTTGCTTCGATGGCAACTGTCTTGCAGTAGTTCTCCAGCATGATGTCACGTCTGGATCTCAGCTCGTCCTCGGTGAATATGCCAAGGCTTGTGAGCATCCTGACATTCTTCTCGTCAAGGAGATGAGGCATGCAGTCTGCCGTGGTCCTATAGTTGGAAAGGCCTCTCTTCTCGGTGGCTTCCTTGATCCATGCATCGTCATAGCCGTTTCCGTTGAAGATGATCCTCCTGTGATCCTTGATGGTCTTTCTGATCATCTCGTGAAGAGCTGTTTCGAAATCATCTGCCTTTTCAAGTCTGTCGGCATAGATCCTAAGGCTTTCTGCCACTGCTGCGTTCAGCATGATGTTTGCGCATGCAATGGAGTTGGATGAACCCAGCATACGGAACTCGAACTTGTTGCCTGTGAAAGCAAAAGGTGAAGTTCTGTTACGGTCTGTGGTATCACGGTTGAACTTGGGCAGAACGTCTACACCAAGCTTCATCTGAGTCTTTGTGGTTCCCGCATAGGGCTTGTCGCTCTCGATGGCTTCAAGGACTGCGTTCAACTCATCCCCCAGGAACATGGAGATTACAGCCGGCGGTGCCTCGTTGGCGCCAAGTCTGTGATCGTTTCCTGCGGTTGCAACGGAAATTCTCAGAAGATCCTGATAATCATCCACCGCTTTGATCACTGCGCAAAGGAAGAGCAGGAACTGTGCGTTCTCGTAGGGTGTCTCGCCGGGAGAAAGAAGATTCTGCCCCTTGTCTGTGGCGATGGACCAGTTGTTGTGCTTACCGCTGCCGTTCACGCCTGCAAAAGGCTTCTCGTGAAGGAGGCATACAAGTCCATGACGGGCTGCCACTTTCTGCATGATCTCCATGGTGAGCTGGTTGTGATCGGTAGCGATGTTCGTGGTTGAATAGATGGGAGCCAGCTCGTGCTGAGCGGGAGCCACCTCGTTATGCTCTGTTTTTGCAAGAATGCCCAGTTTCCAGAGTTCGTCGTTCAGGTCCTCCATGAAGGCCTGTACACCGGGTTTGATAACTCCGAAGTAGTGGTCGTCAAGTTCCTGTCCCTTGGGAGGCTTTGCTCCGAAAAGGGTTCTGCCGGTGAAACGAAGATCGGGACGCTTCTCGTACATTTCTCTTGTAATAAGGAAATATTCCTGCTCGGGTCCTACGGAAGAAACAACTCTCTTTGCGCTTCCGTTGCCGAAGAGTCTAAGGATCCTCAATGCCTGTTTGCTGAGAACTTCCATGGAACGAAGAAGAGGTGTCTTCTTGTCCAGTGCATGTCCGCCGTATGAGCAGAAGGCTGTGGGAATGCAAAGGGTCTTTCCTTTGATAAAAGCGTAGGATGTGGGATCCCATGCCGTATAGCCTCTTGCCTCGAATGTTGCTCTTAAGCCGCCGCTGGGGAAGGAAGAAGCATCAGGCTCACCCTTGATCAGCTCTTTTCCCGAAAACTCCATGATAACGCTTCCGTCGGGAGAAGGAGTGATGAAGCTGTCGTGCTTCTCGGCTGTAATTCCCGTCAAAGGCTGGAACCAGTGAGTGAAATGTGTTGCTCCGTTTTCAACTGCCCAATTCTTCATAGCCTCAGCAACCGCATTTGCAACGCTGAGATCGATCTCGCTGCCTTCATCGATGGTCTTGCGAAGCGACGCATATACCTTTGCGGGCAGCTTTGCTCTCATAACCCGGTCATCAAAGACCAGACTTCCAAAATAATCAGATACCGTACTCATAACAATGGCTCCTTTCGTTTTTAAAAAAAAGAGACAAAGGCACCTTTCGTGTGGATACACAAAAGACACCTTTGCCTCTTATCATTCTTTATGTAAATGTAATCTTCTCTGCTTTTTCCGGAAATAGAGAAAAAGCGTCTGTAAGCCTATGCTCTCAGACGCCTTTGTCTTTATGAGTGCGGATTATACGCTTTTGTTTTTTTCATGTCAAGAGGGTTTTTCAAAAAATTTTCATCAGATCTTCTTAAACTTCTCAACCTCTGAATTCAGCCCGTCTACAGTCTTTCCGTTGGCATCGGATTCTTTGCCGATCTCCTCCACCGCATTGTGAAGATCATGCATTCCGCCTGTGGTCTCGGCCAGAGAGTTGGCACTGCTCTCGGTGGAAACGCTGATCTCTTCTATACCGTCCGCAAGGGCTGTGGTCAGGATCTCCATGTTTTTTGCATTCTTTGAGAAATCAGCCAAAAGGCCGTGGATCTCGGATATGCCCTTCTCATTTTGAACCGCATTTTCCGCAAAGCGGTCATAGTCGTAAATGATGGTGGTGGTGATGTACTGAAGGATCTCGTTGGCATTGTCCACCAGATCGTGAACGGCGTCAAGCACCACTACATTGGTCTCCTGGATCCTGATGGCGGTCTCCTTGGTATTTTCGGCCAGTTTCTGTATCTCGGTGGCAACCACCGCAAAGCCTCTGCCCGCATCCCCCGCTCTTGCCGCCTCAATGGAAGCATTCAGTGCAAGGAGATTGGTCTTGGAAGAAATGGACAGGATGTTGTCAGTGAGTTCCCTGATCCTGTCAACGGACGAACTCTTGTCAATGGACTCTTCGATGCGGATGCTGATGTCGTCGATGATCTCCTTGGTACGGTTCTTGCTGGCAACGGAAGACTCTTTTTCATCCGTCGCAGTCTTAAGAAGTTCTCCCACCCTTCCGGAGTTGTCATCGGAGGCTTCCCTGATGCTGCAGGCCGCTTCCCTGATCTCCGTTGAAGAAACGTTGATGTTCTGAAGTGTGGCGCTGATCTCCTCCATGTTGGTGGTGACATCGCTGAGTCCGTTAAGTATCTCTGCAGAGGTCTTCTCACATGCCGAGATGTTTCCGTTTATCCTTGCTGTGGCTCCGTGGATGTCCGTGGAACCCTCCTTAATGGAACGGATCACGTTCTGAAGTTCATCCATAAAGGTATTTATACCGATGGCGATCTTTCCCACTTCATCGCCGTAAAGGTAATCCAGACGAACTGTCAGATCACCCTTTTCTTCCTTAAGGTCTTTGATTATACCGTCGATGCTCACCTGCATCTTTTCAAGGGGGCGAAGGACGGTGATCAGGATGAGACACACAGCCCCCGCCATGGCGATGACGAACACTGCGCCCATGGCGACGGTGATGGCGGTTGCCCTGCCCACTCTGCTGTGGACCAGTTTCGTCTCGTGATCCGTAAGTTCCGTCTGGACTTTCATGAAATCGGTCTCGTGGCTGTTCATGGTACGGATCACGGTCTCCAGCCTTGCATATGCGTTCTTTACCCCTTCCGCATCCGCACTGCTCATTGCCGTGGCTATGCTGTCCGCAATGTCGGCATAGTCAAGAATGTCCCCGAAGAAGGGTTCAAATGCTTCGGAAAGGGCCGTATTCATCTCTGCCACGGCAAACTCTTCAACCTGAGTCTTCATATCGGCAGCCGTCGTTCTCACGCCTTCCGCAGCTTCTTTGCATTCGGAAGCCTTAACGCCGTCCCTTCCGGCAATATATCCCAAAGTTCCCGTTTCCACCGCTGCCATGTTCTTCTCCAGTTCTATCTGAAGAGTCTTGATCTCCACAGTATAGTTGGCAAGAAGCTTGGTCGACAGTTCCACCTGATCGTTGGTGACCGCGCTCATGATCACATTCACCGCAAAAAGGGCGAAGAGTGCTCCCAGCACCGTCAGGATCCTAAGTTTAACGGACTTTTTCATTTTATTCCTCCCATATCCTCTTTTTGTACCCTATTCTCAAACAGATAAAGTACCGCATAGTGCAAAATGTACCACATAAAACTGTTTTTATCTTCCCTTCGGGATAAACTGCTATTTTTTTAGGACATCCCGTGTAATTTTTTATCGCTGTATTTCTGTACTTGACAAAATTGACATGAAGTCCTATAATGCCCTCCAATGAGCAAGGGTGTTCATGAACATACGGTTTTTGTCCGTGTCTTCATGAGCACCTTTTTTGCATTTTCAAAAAAAGGAGAACGCCATATGAAAAAAGAAGGTGACATCCGCATTCCCTCAGGTTGCGCCATAGCAGCGGTCATTTCCAGAGAAGGACACAAAATGTCCGGTGAGACCATTACCAACGCCATGAAGCCCATGCACGAAAGAAGCAACGGTCTGGGAGGCGGATTTGCGGCCTACGGCATCTACCCGGCCTACAAGGATTTCTATGCCCTGCATATGTTTTTCGACAGCAGATCCACCAGAAAAGAATGCGAAGCATTCCTTAAGGAATACTTTGAGATCGTTCAGTCCGAGATCATTCCCACCAGAAAGATCCCGGAGATCACGGATGAGCCCATCATATGGAGATACTTCGTGGCGCCGCTCAAATCCATGCTGGTGAATCTTCAGCAGGACGAAAAAGAATATGTTGCCCGTCTTATGATGAGGATAAACACGGAAATGAAGGGAGCCTATGTCTTTTCAAGCGGAAAAGATATGGGAACCTTCAAGGCTGTGGGCTTCCCCGAGGACGTCGGAAGGTTTTACAAGCTGGAGGAATATGAAGGCTATTCCTGGACCGCCCACGGAAGATATCCCACCAACACCCCCGGCTGGTGGGGCGGAGCTCATCCCTTCACCCTGCTGGATTACTCCATAGTCCACAACGGCGAGATCTCCTCCTACGATGCCAACCGCCGTTTCATAGAGATGTTCGGTTACAAATGCAACCTGCTGACCGATACGGAAGTCATTACATATATAATGGATTACCTCGTGAGAGTTCAGGGACTCACCCTTACGGAAGCAGCCAATGTCATAGCCGCTCCCTTCTGGAGCACCATCGGCCGTGAAGAGGATCCTGCCCGCAAAGAGCGCCTCACTTACTTAAGGACGGTCTTCCCCAGTCTTCTCATCACAGGTCCCTTCTCCATCATCCTGGGCTACACCGGCGGTCTCATGGCTTTGAACGACCGTCTCAAACTCCGATCCATGGTGGTGGGTGAAAAAGGCGACAAAGTGTACATTGCCAGTGAAGAAGCTTCCATAAGGACCATGGAGCCCGATGCAGAGAACATATGGTCCCCCGCCGGCGGTGAACCGGTGATCGTCCAGGTGAAAGAAGGTGCATATTAATGAGCGTTGAATTCATATATCCGGAATTTGAAGTGGTGAGGAACGAAAGCCGCTGCACCACATGCCGTCTCTGCGAAAAGCAGTGTGCCAACGGTGTCCACATCTACGATCCCGAAAAAAAAGTCATGATCAGTGACGAAACAAAATGCGTTGACTGCCAGCGCTGCGTTTCCTTCTGCCCCACCAGGGCTTTGAAGATCGTAAAGACCGACAATCGTCTTCGCGAAAACGCCAACTGGTCAAACAGCACCATAAACGAAGTGTTCAAACAGGCTACGGGAGGAGGAGTCCTTCTTTCTTCCATGGGAAATCCCACCGAACTTCCCGTTTACTGGGACAAGATCCTGATCAACGCTTCCCAGGTTACCAATCCTCCCATCGACCCTCTCCGTGAGCCCATGGAAACCAGAGTTTCCCTGGGAAAGAAGCCTGACCGTATCAAACGGAACGAAAAAGGTGAACTCATATGCGACCTTGCTCCCCGGATGGAGCTTTCCATGCCCATGATGTTCTCTGCCATGAGCTACGGCTCCATAAGCTACAATGCTCATGCCGCTCTGGCAAAGGCAGCCACGGAACTGGGCATCCTCTACAACACAGGTGAAGGCGGACTTCACGAGGACTTTTACAAATACGGTGCCAACACCATAGTACAGGTGGCCAGCGGACGTTTCGGAGTTCATGAGGACTACCTGGAAGCGGGCGCCGCCATAGAGATAAAGATGGGTCAGGGCGCAAAGCCCGGCATAGGCGGTCATCTTCCCGGAGCAAAGATCGTAGGGGACGTTTCAAGAACAAGAATGATACCCGAGGGTTCCGACGCCATCTCTCCCGCCCCTCATCACGACATATATTCCATCGAGGATCTGCGCCAGCTGGTCTTCTCCCTTAAGGAAGCCACAGGCTACAAAAAGCCCGTCATAGTGAAGGTGGCCGCAGTGCACAACATTGCAGCCATTGCGGGAGGTATTGCCCGAAGCGGTGCGGACATCATTGCCATCGACGGTTTCAGAGGCGGTACGGGAGCAGCTCCCACCAGGATCCGTGACAATGTGGGCATCCCCATTGAATTGGCTCTGGCGGCCGTGGATCAGCGTCTTCGTGAAGAAGGCATAAGGAACAATGTTTCTCTGGTGGTAGGCGGTTCCATCCGCAGTTCCGCGGACGTGGTAAAAGCTGTGGCTCTGGGCGCCGACGCCTGCTATGTGGCTACCGCCGCTCTCCTTGCCATGGGCTGTCATCTCTGCCGCTCCTGCCAGACAGGAAAATGCAACTGGGGCATAGCCACCCAGCGTCCCGACCTTGTGAGCCGTCTGGATCCCGAAGTGGGCAGCAGAAGGCTGGTGAATCTTATGAACGCATGGAATCACGAGATCATGGAAATGATGGGTGGTATGGGCATCAACTCCATCGAAGCCCTTCGAGGAAACCGTCTCATGCTCCGAGGCATAGGTCTCACCGGCAAAGAACTGGAGATCCTGGGTATAGGTCATGCGGGAGAATAAAAAATCCTTATGACTTGTAATGAGTTTATTGCAATTTTAACCTTAATATGTAAAAATATTCGGAGGTAAAAAAATGATAATACATGCAGAGGGTCTTGAACCCCAAGCCATCAATGACATGATCCGCGATTCCGATGAGTCCTGCACTCTGGAGGGCTGTTGCGGTCAGCGTTTCATAGGCGCAGGTATGTCAGATAAGGATATAGAGATCCACGGGATTCCCGGAAACGCCCTGGGAGCCTATCTCAACGGCGGGACCGTTACGGTTCACGGCAACACCCAGGATGCGGTGGGTGACACCATGAACGAAGGCCGTATCATCATTCACGGCAATATAGGGGATGCGGCAGGATATGCCATGAGAGGCGGTAAGATCTTTGTAGAGGGAAATGCGGGCTACAGAGCAGGCATACATATGAAGGCCTATCGTGAAAAAGTGCCCGTAATGGTCATCGGCGGCCGTACGGGAAGCTTTCTCGGAGAATATCAAGCAGGTGGACACATCATCGTCCTGAACTTAAACGAGCCCGACAAAAAGATCGTGGGTAACTTTCCCTGCACCGGAATGCACGGCGGCAGGATGTATCTTAGATCCGACTGCAGAAATGTGGTCTTTCCGGATCAGGTGACGGCCCGCCCGGCCACTCCTTCCGATATGGAGGAGATCAGGGAAAGCCTTGAAGAGTTCTGCTCATATTTCGATCGTGATACAGAGGAGATCCTGTCGGTGCCCTTCACGGTGATCGAGCCCGACAGCAGCAATCCATACAGACAGCTTTACGTAGCCAACTAATAATACACGGAGGGTGAAATGAAATATTCAAAGGATGAGATCCTGCAATTCGCGCAGGAAGAAGACGTTAAGTTTATCCGACTGGCCTTTTGCGATGTTTTCGGAAGGCAGAAAAACATTTCCATCATGCCCGAGGAACTGCCCCGTGCCTTTGAGCAGGGCATCGCCTTTGACGCTTCTTCGATCCTGGGATTCGGAGACGAGACTCACAGCGACCTTCTGCTCCATCCGGAAGCAGATACCCTGATGCCTCTTCCCTGGCGTCCGGAGCACGGACGTGTTGTCCAGATGTTCTCTTCCATCACCTATCCCGACGGAACCCCTTTTGCATGCGACACCAGAAGGCTTCTTAAGAAAGCCGTGGCTGAAGCAAAAGAAGCAGGTTTCACTTTCACCTTCGGTGCAGAGCAGGAATTCTATCTTTTCCTTCAGGACGAAAAAGGCAAAAAGACCAAGATCCCTTCCGATGAAGCGGGTTACATGGACATCGCTCCCGACGATCACGGCGAAAACGTGAGAAGAGAGATATGCCTGACCCTTGAAAAAATGGACATACATCCGGAAAGTTCTCACCACGAGGAAGGCCCGGGGCAGAACGAGATCGATTTCCGCTACTCCGACCCCATTGTGGCCGCAGACAACGCTCAGATGTTCCAGCGTGTGGTAAAGACCGTGGCCAACAGGAACGGACTGGTGGCAGACTTTTCCCCGAAGCCCCTTAAGAACGCTCCGGGCAACGGTTTTCACATAAATATGTCCGTAAGTCCCTTTGATGAAAACAACAACTTTCAATATATGCTTGCAGGAATAATCGAGCATATCAAAGCAATGACGTTATTCCTGAATCCCTCCAAAGAGTCCTACAAGCGCCTCGGCAAGAACAAAGCTCCGGGCTACATTTCCTGGTCGGCGGAAAACCGCTCCCAGCTCATCCGTATCCCCGCTGCCTTCGGTGAATACCGCCGTGCCGAGCTCCGCTCCCCCGACCCCGTTGCCAATCCCTACCTGGCTTTTGCCCTTATGATATGGGCGGCTCTCGACGGCATTAAAAACAAGCGTTCCCTGCCCGAGGCTGCGAATATCAATCTGTACAAGGCTCCGTCCTCAGTGCTGTCCAACTACAAGATGCTTCCCAAAAACTACAGAGAAGCATGCAAGGCAGCAATGAACGATGCCTTCATCAGAACGCATGTACCCGCCGAGATCCTTGAAATATACAGCACTTTTATAGTGGCCGAGGAATAGGCGGTCAATCCAGCCTGAAGGGACTATTGTTTTATGAGTCTTAGTGAGCGTGTTTACAGCGTCCTCGTTGTATCGTCTGCCGAAAAACTGAATAACGCTCTTTCGTCGCTTCTTGCGGAATCCAACTGTGATCCCGTTCGGTTTGTGACGGGCATCAGTTCCGCAAAAAGGATCTGGAGCGAGGGAAACTTTGATTTCATCATCATAAACTCCCCTCTTCCCGACGATTCCGGAGTACGGTTCGCAATAGACGCCGCCGCTTCAAAGGGCACTGTGGTCCTCCTGCTCCTTCGCCCCGAGGTCTATGACGAGACTCGGGAAAAAGTGGTGGAACACGGAGTCTTCACCCTTGCAAAGCCCCTTTCCCGCCCTGTGGTCCAGAACGCTCTGGACTGGATGGAAAGCGCCAGGGAAAGGCTCAAAAAGATGGATCTTAAAACCCTTTCCGTAGAAGAAAAGATGGAAGAGATCCGTACCGTGAACAGAGCAAAATGGCTTCTCATCTCACAGCACGGGATGGATGAGCCCTCAGCTCACCGTTATATAGAAAAACAGGCTATGGACCGCTGCATTTCAAAGCGGGAAGTGGCTGAAGAGATAATAAGAACATATATGACCTGAATCGCCAATGGGGGCTTCAATGGGTCTTTTTGACCCTTTGAGGCTCCGGATTTTTTTTGAAAGAAGGAAAAGCTATGTGCGGAATATGTGGATTTACAGGAGATCCGAAAGACAAAGAAGAGATACTTGACAGAATGATGAACCGCATCATCCACCGCGGCCCCGACAGCGGCGGAAAGCACATTTCTGACGGAGTGGCACTGGGCTTCAGACGCCTTTCCATCATCGATCTGAACAACGGAAATCAGCCAATGTACAACGAGGACGGCACTCTCGTTGTGACTTTTAACGGAGAGATCTACAACTACAAAGACCTCCGCAAGACTCTCGAAGAAAAGGGACACGTGTTTTCAAACAATGCAGACACGGAAGTTCTCCTACACGGCTATGAAGAATACGGAAACGAACTGGTGAAAAAACTCCGGGGCATGTTTGCCTTCGTCATCTGGGACACCAAGACCAAAACCCTCTTCGGCGCCAGAGACCACTTCGGTATCAAACCCTTTTACTATGCGCCTCTCGGCAAGGATCTGGCCTACGGCTCCGAGATCAAATCCATTTTGGAGCATCCTGCCTACGAAAAGAAGATGAACCCCGAGGCTCTGGAAAACTACCTCACCTTCCAGTACTCCGTTCTTCCGGAAACCTTTTTCAAGGGCATATTCAAGCTCCCTCCCGCCCACTTTTTCACCTTTAAGGGCGGAAAGATGGAGATCGAACGCTACTTTGAGCCCGCTCTCGAGCCAGACGAGAGCCTTAATTACAGCGAAACTGTGGACAAGATCGCAGACACCGTTCAGGAATCCGTAAAGGCTCATATGATCGCAGACGTGGAAGTGGGATCCTTCCTGTCATCAGGCGTGGATTCAAGCTATGTTGCAGCTTCCTTCCACGGCGACAAGACCTTTACCGTGGGATTTGACTACCACAAATACAACGAGACGGAATATGCAAAAGAGCTGTCTTCAAAGATAAACATAGAAAACTACAGCCGCATCATCACCACGGAAGAATACTGGGATGTGCTCCCCAAGATCCAGTATCACATGGACGAGCCCCTGGCAGACCCTTCTGCGGTGGCTCTCTATTTCGTATCAAACACAGCGGCAAAGCATGTAAAGGTGGCTCTTTCCGGTGAAGGTGCGGACGAATTCTTCGGAGGCTACAATATCTACCATGAGCCCTTCTCTCTTGCGGGCTACCGGAAGCTCCCCGCCGGATTTCGTAAGGCTGTGGCGAGATGCGCCAAGGCTCTGCCTTTCCGTTTTAAGGGCAAGAATTTCCTGATCCGGGGCAGTCGTTCCCTTGAAGAAAGATTCATAGGAAACGCCTTTATGTTCACGGAAGAGGAAAGAGAAAAGATCCTTAAAAACCCCACAGGTCACTATGATCACCGTGAACTCACACAAAGTTTCTATGCCCGCATGGCAGGAAAAGACGATGTCACAAAGATGCAGTACATCGACATTAATTTCTGGCTCATCGGAGACATCCTGTTAAAGGCCGACAAGATGAGCATGGCCAATTCCCTGGAAGTGCGGGTTCCCTACCTGGATGTGAAGGTCTTCGAAACCGCCCGGAAGCTCCCCACCAAATTCAAGATCTCCGACAGCAACACCAAGATTGCTTTCCGTGAAGCCGCTCACCGCCGTCTTCCCGACTTCGTCGCGGAAAAAAAGAAACTTGGCTTCCCCGTGCCCATCCGCATCTGGCTCAAGGAAGACAAGTACTATGAAAAAGTAAAAGCCGCCTTTACGGGAAAAGCGGCCGAAAGCTTCTTTAATACTTCTGAGATCGTGAAGCTCCTGGATGATCATCGTGCCGGAAAGGCGGACAACAGCAGGAAGATCTGGACGATCTATATGTTTTTGGTCTGGTATAAAGAGTTTTTTGAGTAACCTATTCTTTGTTACGCTCAAAGCCCATAAAGCGGGTGCCTTTGAAGGACAGATCACCTTGGTCCCCTTCTATCAGGTACCCGTATTCATTTTCGGGGACGGTGAGTTCCATCCTGTCTCCGCTGTCAACCTGGAATGTCACATAATAGGTGTGAAATGTGCTTGTAGAACGCATATGCCCTTCTGTTCCGTGCATTCCTCCGCTCACGCGGGTATCATCCCTTTTACCCACCACTTTTGCCTTAACTGTAAGAAGCGGCGAGTTGTTGTTGTGTGACCATTCTTTAATACTCTTAAAGAGCGTCACGACGATCATTACGAATACTATTCCAAAGACAAGCATAAAGAAGGCCTGAAAAAGACCGAAGCCGAAGCCGAAACCTCCGAAGCTTCGCGAAAAGCCGTACGTTAAGTTCATAATTTTCCCCCCTTGCGGATAATGTTGCTTATACGATAGCATTTGCGGGGCGGGATTTCAACCGCCGTTTCGGCAAATTATCTCCTTCTAATCCTCCGGTCCCAAAAACATACGATCATAAACAGAAGCTTCCCTCATGGCGTTTCGGATCAATGTTTCGTTGTCATTGTGCTCCATCAGTATTATAAGGCCAAAGAGTCCCGCAAGAGATACAAATCCCGCAGCACCTGCTCCCACCCAAGTTTTTTAAGTTTTACAAAACGGTTGTAAAGGTGTATGCTTTTAGCATTAAATTTTGAGGATAAAAGATGAACAAACAACTTGAACTTTTTCTGACCTTCGCCAAGATCGGCGCTTTCACCTTCGGCGGCGGCTATGCCATGATCCCCCTGATCCAAAAGGAAGTGGCTGAAAACAAAAAATGGATCACAGACAAGGATCTTCTGGACGTGATCGCCATAGCGGAATCCACACCGGGCCCTATCGCCATTAACGCCGCGACTTTCATCGGAAACCGC
>JAILRC010000007.1 GCA_024698485.1 Lachnospiraceae bacterium
TAGCGTCTTGCTTCGTCAGCCCAGTCTCTCTCCCAGTCAACTTCATCGGCGAAGATGTTTCCGCTCATGGCGCCGAATGCACCGAAAGCGTCAGCCGAGAAGAATATGCCCTCAGAACTTTCGTAGCTCATCATAACCTCAGGCCAGTGCACCATGGGTGCTGCGATGAAGGTCAGCTTGTGCTTTCCGAGATCGAGAGTGTCATTTTCCTTTACGGAAATGGCGTCAACCTTTAAATGATAGAACTGGTCGATCATCTGAACAGCCTTCTGTGAACCCACGATCTTCATGTCGGGATACTTCTGAAGAAGCTCCGGGATAGCTGAACAATGATCGGGCTCCATGTGATGAACCACCATGTAATCAAGAGTTCTGCCGTTAAGCACATGGTCAAGATTTTCCATGAACTGTCTGGTTACAGCATCGTCGATACCGTCCATAAGGCAGGTCTTGTCGTCGATGATGACATAATTGTTGTATGACATTCCGTCAGGTACGGGATAGGCATTCTCGAAAAGTTCGAGACGTCTGTCGGAGGAGCCTAGCCAGTATATGCCTTCTCCTACATTTCTTACATTAAACATAAAAACTCCCTTCTATACGAGAGGCCTCATCATGTTAAGCCTCTGCAGATAAGAATGCCGCAAATTTGTGGCATAAAATAATTTAGTTACAAACAACACCTCATTTTCCTATTTATAAGGGAAAAAGTCAAGTAGAACAAGAAAAATGACACCATAGCCCCGTCTCCAAAGGTTCATTTTTCGCTCTTGCGTTAATCAGGTTTTTGTGTTAGTATTCTTCTGTTAACAAAGTGAATAAATTCATTTATATAAGGAGACATAAACATGAAAAGAATTAAGACACTTGAAACAAGAGACCTTTGCGAAAGCGCTAAGACAGGCGGATGCGGCGAGTGCCAGACTTCTTGCCAGAGTGCTTGCAAGACAAGCTGCGGCGTTGCAAACCAGAAGTGCGAAAAGGCTACAAAGTAGTCACTGATTTTACGAAGATCAAAGAGATGCCGCCTCAAATGGCGGCGTTTCTTTTGTCTGTCAAACAACCGCAACAGCAATTAATAAAAGTTTTTCATTTTTGAATAAGAAAGAAAGTATATGGTACATCAATACAAATTAAACGGATACAACATTGTTCTGGATACCTGTTCAGGTTCGGTACACAGCGTGGATGAGGTGGCTTACGACATCATTGAACTCTACCCCGACAAGACCGAGGATGAGATCGTAAAGATCATCATGGAGCGCTACGGTGACAGAGAAGACGTTACGGAAGAAGATGTGCGTCTTTGCATCGGCGATGTAAAGGAGCTGGTTGAAAACCACAAGCTCTACACACCCGACACCTTCGAGCCCTTAGCCGGCGAATTCAAAAAGCGCAGCGGAGATGTAATCAAGGCCCTCTGCCTTCACGTTTCCCACACCTGCAACTTAAACTGCGAGTACTGCTTTGCGGCTCAGGGAAAGTACAACGGCGAGCGCGCTCTCATGAGCTTTGAAGTCGGAAAACGCGCCATTGATTTCCTGATCGAGCACTCCGGCTCCAGACACAACCTGGAAGTGGATTTCTTCGGCGGTGAACCCCTCATGAACTGGGATGTCTGCAAGCAGATCGTGGCATATGCCCGTTCCATAGAAAAAGAGGCCGGAAAGAATTTCCGCTTCACTCTCACCACCAACGGAATGCTGATCGATGATGATGTCATCGATTTCTGTAATAAAGAAATGAGCAACGTGGTCCTGAGCCTTGACGGACGTAAGGAAGTCCACGACAGGACCCGTAAGGATTACGCAGGAAACGGAAGTTTCGACCGCATCATCCCCAAGTTCAAAAAACTTGTGGATGCAAGAGGAAATAAGAACTACTACATGAGAGGCACCTACACTCATTTAAACACCGACTTTACAAACGACATCCTGACCATGGCGGACATTGGCTTTAAAGAGCTTTCGATGGAGCCTGTCGTAAGCAAGCCCGGCGATCCTCTCGCACTTACCGAGGAAGATCTCCCTGTCCTTAAAGAGCAATACGAGATCCTAGCCAAGGAAATGCTTAAGCGCGACCAAGAAGGCAGAGGCTTTACCTTCTATCACTACATGGTAGACCTTAAATCCGGCCCCTGCATATACAAACGTATCTCCGGCTGTGGCTCGGGAACCGAGTACATGGCGGTAACTCCCTGGGGAGACCTCTATCCCTGCCACCAGTTCGTTGGCGATGAAAGCTACAAGCTGGGTGACATCTGGAAGGGAGTCACAAACAAGGACAGACAGGAAGAGTTCAGAGTCTGCAATGCATATGCCCGCCCGGACTGTCGCAAATGCTGGGCAATGCACTACTGCTCCGGCGGGTGTGCGGCTAACGCCTACCACGCTACAGGCGATGTAAAAGGCATATACGAGTACGGCTGCGAACTGTTCCGTAAGAGAATAGAATGCGCCATTATGATAGCCTGCGCCCGTGATGAACTGGGGCTTGAACCCGTGAGCGGCGCAACGGCAGG
>JAILRC010000008.1 GCA_024698485.1 Lachnospiraceae bacterium
GACGGTCCAAGAGAGATGAAAAAACAGTGAATAGATTTTGGCGTATTTCAGTAACCGTTAATGACATGTCAGCACCTCCGTAAATGTCCTATAATCAAGGCGCGGCAACATTTTTTGGCTAACTTGTCAAGTGTTTTTTGCGATTTTCGCAAAAAAATCAGAGGCAAAAAGCCTCTGATTGTGATATGTATGTAATTTTAAAGCATGATTTCTTATCTAAATGACATTAGGACGGGGTTTGGGGTTCATTTTGAGTTGAAAACCTCTTTTTTTGCCTCAAAATGAATTTTTACGGTTTTAGGTCAAACATTTTGGGCTTTCAAAGCCTCTTCTAGCTTACATTTTCTGCGCTTTACTCAGAATACTACATAATATATGCACTATCCTCCTCGGAATTATTCTTTTGAGAGAAAAAAAGCCAAAAAATTATGACTTAAATCACCTTTTTTGCCGTTTTTAGTCATAAAATGTAAAATTTACGGGAATATGCTCATTATATAACACAGTGAGACACGTCCTGACATGATATTTTTAATTTCCCCGTGCGGAGGATTTCGCACCAAATACCGCTTGGATCAGATCCCGCAGATACGGACTTGCGCTTTACAAAGAATGAATGGGGTGTTTAATGCTTTTGCGCCCCGTTCCCGGCGCTGCTGCATGTGATCTATGATCCTCTTCTTCGCAAGCTGAAGTCAGTATCTGCGCGCCTGTCCGAGCGCTGTTTCTTATTCAATAAAAATGTCGTGGGACAAGCCAAGCTTGTCCCACGACCGCACGGGTAGATATCAAGATTCTCACATACTCAATTCTTCCAGGTACCAAAATGATGCGTGATCAAGACCATAAGCAATCTATCCTGTTCTCAAGTTTCCAAAATAAGGAATTAAATGGCCGGTACCGTCCATGATTGTTACCGTTCCCTCATCCCAAACTCTTCTCTCAGTGCCACATTCCTGGACTTCTCGCTGAAGAAGGCTTCGGCGGGGTTTCGGAGCCAATGCTGCATGGCATCCCCGTCTTTTATGATCTCGGAAAATTCATCGTCTGTCCGCATCTTGTCGGAATGGTTGGCTATGCCTGTGCAGATCATGGTGAGTTCTTCTTCGGTGAACTCTCCTGTAGCCTGAAGTAAGGGCCATACGCGGAGGGCGCCTTTTTTTGCATGGGCAGGAACGTCCTGAGCCACTTCATATTTAACGAAATCATGGAGCATTCCCGCTATGCAGGCAAGTTCGGCGTAGTTGCCGTCGTGACCTCTTTTAAGAGCGATCATGGCGCAGGCCTGACCCACGCCGTAAAGATGAACATAAGCATCGCGCTGCCTTAAGGGATCTTCGATCCCGAGTATCATGGTGTCAAGGATGTTCCTTACGGTGTCCACTCTGGTATATTGTCTTTCGTAATCGCTCATTGTAATGTCCTCTGTAACTGCCCACTGTATCTATCTCTGTATCTGTCTCTGTAACCGTCATCCATAACTGTCCGCAGTCATTATGTTCCTTCGGACACGATCGGAACAGGTCACTCCGTCATGATCCTCTTGATCTCTTTGATCTGTGCTTCGGTAACTCCCACTTCATAAAGATAGGCTGCGATCTTTTCGCTAAGGGTTTCACCGGGGAACTGCTTGATGACGGAAACGTATCCTTCCTGTATCTCGGTGTACTTTCTTAAAGACCCTATCTTTCCGAAATTGGAAAAGGCATAATCCGTGTAAAGGTCCTCTTCCGAAACTCCCAAAAGGCCATTCAGAAGAAAGCATACAAGCCCTGTTCTGTCGGTTCCCACAGAGCAATGAACAAACATGGGGTAGTTGTTCTCATCGGCCAAAAGGCTGAAAATGGTCTTCACCGCTTCGTCATGTATCCTGAGCTGGGTGGTGATGGTTCCCGGAATGGGAATGTTTACGTACGTAACACCGCTTCCCAGGGCGCTTTCCGTGCGGATCTCATTCTGGCGAAGATCCAGTTCCGTCTTGATCTTAAGATCCTCGGTCATGGTCCTTATGCCTGATTCGGAGATGGTGACCGTTTCTTTTCCGTTGTCGTTCAGTCTTGCGGAACGGTAGAGAAGTCCCTGCTTCACTCTTTTGCCGTCAGCCGTCTTCCATCCTCCCACGTCCCTGAAGTTGGTAACTCCGTCCACTGACAGGTTTCTGGGGGCGATGTCGCTTACCGTAAAGCGGGCGACATCACTTTCAACCTTTGCTCCGTCGTCCGTGAGCACTTCCACTTTCCAGTAGTAGGTCTGTCCGATCTTGAGATTTGTGAGACTGTATTCTCTCTCCTCGGTCTCGATCGCAAGAGCGTTATCGAAAGCCTCATTGTCTGCAAAGTAAAAGGTGAACTTTCCGGTCAGTGCATTTTTTCCCTGCGTCGCATTCCATTTAAAGACTACAGGCTCGGGAGCGCTGAGTTCCTTGGTCCCGAAAGCGTGTTCAAGAAACTTCTCATACCCTGCTTCAAGGGCTGCTGCCTGAGCTTCCGTGTGTATGCTTACGAGATCGTTATTGAAAAGAGTGATCTCCGCTTTTTTACCGCAGGAGGCAAAGGCAAATGCCGTCAGCAAAAGAAGGATCCATGTTGTCTTTTTAAAAATGTTTTTCATATATTCTCCGGTTTACATGTTTTCAAGGCTCTGGAGCCATATGCCTGCCTCTGCATCCGAGGGCATTCTGAGATCTCCTCTGGGAGACACTGCTACACTTCCCACTTTGGGGCCGTCCGGCAGGCAGGAACGCTTGAACTGCTGGGCGAAAAAGCGCTTTACAAAGGTTTTAAGCCATTTAAGCACCGTCTCGGGAGCATATTCTCCCTTAAAAGAATCACAGGCGATCCTGTAGATCTTTGCAGGTTCAAAGCCATTCCTCAGCATATGGTACAGGAAGAAATCGTGGAGTTCATAAGGTCCCACCAGATCCTCCGTCTTTTGCGAAATGTTTCCTTCCGTGGGAGGCAAAAGCTCCGGACTTACGGGAGTGTCAAGGATGTCCAGAAGTATCTCTTCAGTCTCCCTGTCACCGCAAGTGTCCGCATAGTAACGCACAAGATGGCGCACCAAGGTCTTGGGAACTCCCACGTTTACGGCATACATGGACATATGATCTCCGTTGTAGGTTGCCCAGCCCAGTGCCAGTTCCGAAAGGTCTCCCGTTCCGATGACAATGCCGTTGTTCTTGTTGGCAAGATCCATGAGTACCTGGGTTCTCTCCCTTGCCTGACCGTTTTCGTAGGTAATATCGTAGACATTGCTGTCCTGACCTATGTCCGCAAAATGGCGGTTTACCGCTTCCTTAATGTCCACTTCCTTAAGAGTGGCTCCAATGCTCTTTGTGAGCCTGACCGCATTGTTGTAGGTCCTGTCCGTGGTTCCGAAGCAGGGCATGGTGACCGCCAGGATGTTCTCTCTCGAAACTCCCAGCAGATCAAAAGCTCTTGCAGTCACAAGAAGAGCCAGAGTGGAATCCAATCCGCCGGATATGCCCAAAGTGGCATTCTTACAGCCGATATGCTTAAGTCTCTTTTCAAGCCCTCTTGCCTGAATGGACAGGATCTGCTCGCAGCGGGCATTTCTCTCCTTCTCGTCGCCGGGCACGAAGGGCTTTCTTGCATATGTCCGCTGTAACTCTGTCTTTTTTATCTCATCAAAGGAGAAGGTCACAAGATCTTCACTGCAAGCCTCTTCTGTTCCGAAGGTGTTCATCCTTCTTCTGTCGTGGGTGAGTTTGTTGAAGTCAAGATCGCCGTAGATGGCTCCCGTATCGAAAAGCCTGCTCTCTGCCAGGACTTCACCGTTCTCGCAGATCAGATCGTGACCAGAGTAGACAGTGTCCTGAGTGGATTCTCCCTCTCCCGCGGACGCATAGATGTAGCCTGCCACAAGTCTCGCACTTGTCATGGAAACAAGATTTCTTCTGTATGCATCCTTGCACACCAGTTCATTGCTGGCGGAAAGATTTACAATGAGAGTCGCTCCTTTAAGAGCAAGTCTCGTTGATGGAGTGTCCGGTACCCACACGTCTTCGCATATCTCACATCCAACGACCATTTTGTGGAAATTATCGCACTTAAAGAGAAGGTCCGTTCCGAAGGGCACCCTCTCTCCAAAGAGATCTGCGAAGCCCTTTTTCCCTTTTCCCGATGCAAAATGTCTGGATTCATAGAATTCCCCGTAGGTGGGGATGAAGCTCTTGGGAACGATACCCAGCACTCTGCCCTTCTTTAATGCCGCAGCCGTGTTGTAAAGTTTTCCGTCAACTTCAAGAGGAAGTCCCACAAAGATCAGAGCGTCCAGCACCTTGGTCTCTTCTGCGATCTTTTTAAGTTCTTCCTTTGCTTTCTTCAGCAATATGTCCTGCAGAAAAAGGTCACCGCAGGTGTAGCCCGTGATGCAGAGTTCCGGAAAAACTATGACTTTTGCGCCTTTTTCCGCAGCGTCTTTAGCAAGGCTCACTACAGCCTGTCCGTTAAAGGCAGTATCTGCCACTTTTATCTCCGGCGTTACCGTCGCAACCTTCAAAAATCCGTCAAACATGTGGTTTCTCCGTTATTTGAAAAGATCATTATACTCCGGTAAGGGTGAAAGGCTGCGTTTTAATATGCCCTTCATCTTTGCGATAGCCATACCGTAGTTGGTGATGGGAACATTCTGCACTTCAGCGGCAGCGATCCTGGTGCGCATCTCTCTTTCGTTCAGCATGCAGCCGCCGCAATGGATCACCAATGCATATTTCGTAAGATCCTCGGGGAAGCCTATGCCCGAAGAAGTTTCAAAGGTCAAGTCCTTCCCAGTGTATTTCCTAAGCCAGTTGGGAAGTTTCACCGTTCCTATGTCTCCGCACTGGCGGTGGTGGGTGCAGCCTTCGCTCATGAGGATCACGTCTCCGTCCTTAAGGTCGTCGATCTTGGCAACTCCTTTTAAAGATGAGGCCAAAGTTCCTTTGTAACGGCTCATGAGAATGGAAAAGGAAGTGAGCAATACATCTTCGGGAGTGTCCCTGTTCACCGCTTCAAAAGCCTGGGAGTCGGTGATCACGATCTTAGGCTTTCTGCCGAGTGATGTAAGGGCATCCTTCAGCCTGTCTTCCTGAACCACCACATTGATTCCGCCTGCTTCAAGAATGTCCCTCACCGCCTGCTGCTGAGGCAGGATGAGTCTTCCCTTGGGAGCCGCGGCATCCACGGGAGTAACCAGAACGCATATGTCTCCCGGCTCGATAAGATCTCCCACCAGCTTCAGTCTCATGTCATCGGTCTTTGTGAGGTGTGCGATCCTCTCCCTGAGCTCGTTGATGTTGTCGTTGTTCTTGGCTGAAACGTAGATCACGTTGTCCTGGTTCACAGCTCTCATGGCAGGATTCAGGAGGTCCGCTTTGTTCATAACGATGAGATAGTTGAGATTTTTCTCCTTGAACAGTTCCACCAGTTCATGGTCCGCATTTCCCATGCCCTTTTCACCGTCCACAACGAGAACCGCTATGTCTGTTTTACCCAGAACCTGTCTGGTGCGGCGGATCCTCATCTCCCCCAGCTCGCCTTCGTCATCGATGCCCGGTGTGTCTATGATCTCAACCGGCCCCAGAGGAAGAAGTTCCATTGACTTGAAAACGGGATCTGTGGTTGTTCCCGGAGTGTTGGAGACAATAGCTATCTGCTGACCTGTGATGGCATTTACAACGCTTGATTTACCTGCATTTCTTCTTCCGAAAAAACCTATGTGTATTCTTTCACCTGAGGGTGTATCGTTAAGTCCCATGAGAGTACCTCCGCTTGTGATCATTTTTAAATATTGAGGTTAGTATAGCACATATGCCACCTGTGCGAAACACAATAATATGAAAACATAGGTTT
>JAILRC010000052.1 GCA_024698485.1 Lachnospiraceae bacterium
AAATCTACTTTATAAAAGCCGTTTGCGATCAGCCCCAAAAAAAGATCCCGCCGCAAAAACGACAGGATCTGCGAAACATCTCTTCGTTCAAAAAATATCCGGAATGTCTTCCGCTCCTTCATTGTTACCGTAATCGATGAAAGGATCCGCTGCTTCCTTATTAACGTCCTCTTCTACCCTTTTCACCACCTCTGCGGCATCGTCATACTCACAGAGTGCATCATATCCGGCCTGACTGAAGGCATATATGATATAGCTGAAGTCCGGAACGAAACGTTCGGAAGCCCATTCGTAAATGGCATTGTCTCTTCCCGAAGCAAAGTATTTTACGGTATCGTTGTTATCCACATTTTCATTTTCATTCTCGGCAGCCCAGGCATTACGCATGGTGTTGGTGATACCTTCGTTACACTTGGCATGATAATCAAAGATCATCCGTGTGACAACGTCTGCGGATATGCCCTTCTTTTCGCAG
Organism: Lachnospiraceae bacterium; assembly: GCA_024698485.1. Lineage (GTDB taxonomy): Bacteria > Bacillota > Clostridia > Lachnospirales > Lachnospiraceae > RGIG3528. The sequence continues at coordinate 476 of JAILRC010000052.1, forward strand.
GATGCTTTAAGAGGCGCATCTATTGTCCAGCCCTGAACGGGAATGTAGTAGTTTCCCGGAAGGTTCATGTAGTAGCCGTTACTGTCTATGCCATAGCCCCAAGGCCAGAGAACTATTCCGTATTTGTCGGGTGTTTCCAGAAGTTCGTCAAGTTTTGCGGCAGTGATCACGATTTCCTCATCATCAAGACCGTAGGCCACATCGTAATCAAGAACGAAACCTTCCGCGCCGCAGACTGCGGTCATAGGATAGGCAAGTCCTTCCGCCTCCAGTTTCTGGTAGAATTCCAAAGCCTCGGCAACTTCCTTTGTATTAAGGTTCACGTTTCCGTTGTTGTCCAAAAGCACCCTTCCGTTTGCGGCAGATGCCATGGTCAGCCAGTCGATGGGGTCAACGCCGATGGGATAGACTCCCTCGGGAAGTTTTTCCTTGAGAGTTCTTAAATAGGCCTCGAATTCATCATAATTCCACTTGCCTTCCGAAAAAAGCATGGAGGGCTGATCCAGTCCCAGGGACTCTATATAGCCTCTGTCATAGGCAAGAAGTCTCGTATCTCTCACTTCATCGTAGGAAACGCCGTAAACCTTTCCTTTCCAGGTCCCCGCCTGAATATAAGAAGAACCCACCCTAAGACTTTTCACATATTCCGTAACATCCGGGAAAAGTTCCAGAAAGAAAGCCGAATAAAGGTCGTCGGAATGGATGTTCACAATGTCACACGCCGGTTCTCCGTTATTGATGGAATTCCTTAAGATCTCCGTAAGGGTAATGTAATTATCCTCATCGATAACGATATTGTCCGCTTTTTTCAATGTGACATTGTATTTCTTTTCCACATATGCTTTGGCTTCTTTGTACTTTTCTTCGTTACTGTCCAGCTTGTCCCACTCTCCGCCGTAGCAGGAAAGGGTAACTCCCTTAAGATCGTAGGGTGTGGGGGTGGGTGTGGCTCTCATGCTCTCGGGAGCAAAGGGAACATAATTCCTGATAAAATATATAACATCTTCCCTGAAGAATTTGTAACCCACGAAGATCACCACCGCCAAAAGCAGCAGGAATATAAAGCCTCCGAAATGATGTTTTTTGTTTTTCTTTTTACTCATGCTTTCTCCTTGTTACTTGCCGTTGCACTCATCAACCGCAAGGTCGATCAGTTCTCTTTCATCCATATGGTATTTGACGCCGCGGATCTCCTGATAATCCTCATGTCCTTTTCCCGCAAGGACGATAAGATCGCCTTCCTTGGCATTTTTGATCACATACTTCACTGCTTCTTTTCTGTCCGTGATCTTTACATATTCCCCGGAAGCCTTCTTAACTCCCGTAATGATGTCTTCCACAATGGCTTCGGGCTCTTCGAATCTTGGATTGTCCGATGTGACCACCGTCAGGTCCGCAAGTTTCGAAGAAACCTCTCCCATTTCAAAACGCCTCGATCTGGCTCTGTTGCCTCCGCAACCGAAAAGGCACACGAGCCTTCCCGGCTTGTACACCCTGAGAGTCGTCAAAAGGCTCTCAAGAGCCATAGCATTATGGGCATAGTCGATCATGACCGTAAAGTTGGGAGCGCCCTTGATCCTTGAAGAAACATCAACGATCTCGGTTCTGCCCTTGACATAAACTTCTGGCAGCGTCTTCTTTATGATGTCGTCGGAAACGTTGAAATGCTTGCATAGAGCAATGGCAGTCAGCGAATTGTACACCGAGAACATTCCGGGCATGTTCAGAGAAACGTCGAAGTTTGCCTTTCCCTCCACCTTGTATCGAGTTTCCAGTTTTCCGCCTTCCTGCTTAAAACTTATATCCGCAGCCCTGAAATCGGCTTTTTCGGATATTCCTATGGTTTCAACGGAACAGGTGTGGCCTTTTAATATGCCTTCCAGATACTCCGAATCACAGTTGAAGATACCTGTCTTACATTTTTGGAAAAGGGTGCTCTTCCAATACATATAATCTTCAAAATCCTTGTGTTCGTTCTCGCCGATGTGATCCGGCTCAAGATTTGTAAATATGCCGTAATCAAAGGTAATGCCTTCCACACGGTTCATCATGAGAGCCTGGGAAGAAACTTCCATTACAACAGCCTTCATTCCCGCATCAACCATTCTTCTGAAATAGTTCTGGACCATAAAGGATTCAGGAGTTGTGTTTCCCGAATGAATGTATTCGTCTCCGATTATGATCTCCACGGTACCAATGAGACCTGTGGGGATCCCCGCCTTGTCCAGGATATCTTTTATCATATAGGTGGTGGTTGTCTTTCCCTTGGTTCCCGTAACACCGATGGTAACCAGATCTCCCGCGGGATAACCGAAATAGGCAGCAGACATTTCCGCCAGAGCACGTCTTGAATTCTTTACCTTAATGAAAGTAACATTGGCTGTGCTGTTCATTTCCAAAAGGTTTGCAAGTCCGTTTATCCGGTCCACGTCTTTTTCGATCACGATGGCAGAAGCCTCTCTCCCGATAACTTCCGGGATGAAGTCATGTGCGTCCCGGATGCTTCCGCTCATGCATACGAAAACGCTTCCCTCCTTTGCCTTTCTGGAATCATAGACCAGAGATGTTATCTCCTTGTTGGTCTTTCCTTTGATCAATTCGTATTCGGTGTTGGCGAGTAAATCTTCAAGTGTCATTTTCTATGTCCCTCTTTTTAAAAATTAATTTTAGAATTAACTATTTCTTCTGCATTAGGATTATCTGGAAAGGAACCTGTTTTATAAGTTCCATTGCAGCTTTGGTTGTTGCCGAGTCAAAATGAATGAAAGGATCATCCATAATGACAAAGGGCTGTTCCGTGGGATACATGGCATCTATGAGCGCAAAGCGCATACAGAGTCCCAAAGCATCCCTCACACCGTCGCTGAAATTTTCTTCGCTTCTCTGCATCCCGCCTTCCTCAAGGGTAAGGACGAGATTTGCATCCAGATGACATTTGGCATTGCCGTTGCCTTTGAGCATGGTATAGTAGTTGCAAAGACTCCTTTTTAAAGGTTCAAGATAACGAAGTGCAAAACTGACTTTGGCATCTTCAAGCAATTTTTCCGTTCTGACGGCATTATCCAGTTCCCTTTTGCGTTTTTCAATATCTCTTTCCAGTTCCGAAGCCTTTGCCTCGGACATCTCCGCAGACGCAAGAGCATCACACAGAAACTCTCTTCTGGTGTCAAGTTTTATAAGTTCTTTCTTGACCCTGTCAAGGCGGTCTGTGGTCTCCGCCCGCTTCTTGTCGGTGTCTTTAAGGGAAAGGACCGCTTCCGGCCGGGAAGCAAGTTCCCTGACCTCATCCATGTCTATGGTGTTCACAAAGCTCAGGAATTCCTGTTCTGCGTTTTCATAGGCTTCTTCCCCGGCTTCCATCCATTTGTTCTTACGCTTTTCTCTCTTAACGGTGATCAAAAGTCCGGCCATCAGAAGGACCAGTGCCACTCCGGCTATACAGCCGCCTATGATCATGCTTTCAATAAAGAAAACAACCGCTCCGCCTATAAGTGACAGGATACCTATGATATAAAGCACCATCCCCGGCAGGGAGCTTTCCGCAAAAGGTTCTTCCTTTGCCTTTTTGGCCGCCTCGACTCCCGAAAGCAGCACCTTGTATTTTTCATTGGAAAGAACAGCTTCTTTACATCTGACTATCTTTGTCTGGAGGGTCATCACCTCTCCCTTGACTTTTTCCAGTTCCTCTTCTTCCTTCGCAAGAGTTTCGAGATTGTTGTCGCAATCGGAAAGTTCGTTTTTGATCCCAACAGAAAATCTCGCTTTATTCTGAAGTTCCGTAAGATCGTCTTTCATAGAGTAGATCTTTCCGGTCTTTCTTGTATCGCTGTTCCGATTTATGTAATCCAAAAGACGTTTCCGGGCTTCCGAATAGCTCCGCATGTCCGATTCCACCATAGAAAGATCTCCAATCTTGGCATTTATGTCATCAGTGGTTTCGGTAACACAGCCGTTCTGTCCTATAAACACCGTCTTAAGAAAAGATTCCGTATTTATTCTGAAAAGCTCATCGCCAATATATTCATCAAAATCCTCCGACTTGAGATTCGTTTCCGCATCCCTAAGGTTAAAAGTGTCTTCAACGGATTTTTTCGGGCCGAAGGTCCTTTCGATGATGTAATTTTTTCCGCCGGTCTCAAAGATCACGCTACCGCCGAAAGTTCCTCCGTTCCAGGGTGCGTATCTTTCCCTGAGTTTCTTGGTCAGCTTATCGTCAAACCCGTAAAACATTACAAGAAGGAATACGGAAAGAGTCGATTTGCCCCATCCGTTTTCTTCCGTAATGGTGTTGATCCCATCGGAAAAATCCCTGTCAAAGTCATGTAATTTTCCAAAATTTTCAATGTGTAAAGAAAGAAGCTTCAATTGATCTCCTCCCCCATCAGAGCCGAAATTCCCATTCTGATGATCTCAGCCTTGTCTTCCTCGGAAAAGTTACTTTGTCCAACAAGACGTACAAATTCACCCTTAAGGCTCTTGTCATCGGCATAGGAAAGGTAGTCCACTTTAAGTTCGGTCAGATCTTCTATCCTGACTACCTCCGCTCTTTTCTCAAAAAGTTTCACAAGATAAGGGATATCCTTTTCGCAGAGAGCATCAACTTTTCCCTTAAGGCAGATCCTGATGAAATCCGTTGAAGAAAATTCGATCTCCGTAAGCTTGTCCTCGATCCTCTGCTCAATGTCCTCCGTTGTCATGCAGCCGTCACACTGTACAAAAAGGCTGAACATAGTGCGTTTTGCAAAAGGAACGAAGGTGTAAGTGACACCGCGGTTGTATTCATCGATATCAAGAAGATAGAAACCTCTGGGTCCGCATTCATCGAATCCTCTTCCTTCCAGACAGCCCGAATAGCACATTCTGCAACGGTTGTCCAGTTCGGTAAGGGACGGCTTGTGAACATGTCCCAGAGCCAGATAATCTATGTAACGGTTTCTTAAAAGTTTGAAATCAATACATTCCTCAAAACGAGCCGAGCCCCCCGCTCTGTCCTCTCCATGGAGCATAAAGATGTTGTAGCAGTTTTTGTCCAGATCCACATCATCGTAAAAAGTCCTGCTGTTCTCCTCGGTCAGAGCGATCCCTGAAACAGAAATGGTGTGAGCTGAATTCAGATAGAAAGTGCTGAACCTGTTGTCAAAGACCAAAAGATTGTTGGGAAGAACATTGTATCTCGTAAGGAAACACTTGTCATCATGATTGCCCGGTACATAAAAAAACATGATCTCGGGATTTGCGGCTATTGTATTTAGCACCGCATTTTCCGCATGTTTTGAAGCCGAATTGCGATCGTAAAGATCTCCGGAGATCATGATGCCGTAAACTCCGTTATTTCTCGCATATTCAACAAGACGCGGGAAATTTGCAAGGATCTCGGCCTTTCTCTCTTTGGCCTTTTCTTCCGTCAACCAGGTTTGAAGTTTTGAGTCGATGTGCAGGTCTGCGCAGTGTATCAGTTTCATAGATAAATTAAGCCTTCTGTAAGTTGTTAAATCTTGTTTTAATTACATTTGAAATGCGGGTGAAAATGATCCTGCAGAAGAGAGTTTCTCTCCTGCCATGAGCAAATGAGCACAATCACCGATAGCCTGTGCTCTGAAGGATGCCTCGTCTTCCCATCTTTCTTCCGTTGTAAGGATGTTGATCCCCGTAGGCGGAATGAAGAGTCCGTGAGGCAGGGTCATAAAAGGAATGTTTAAAAGGTGAGACATCATCAGGCAACTGACACCCAGGTGGCAAAAGATCACCACTGTAGGACCGTTTTCCGGTTCATTGTCCAAAAAACCGTACTCCATGTTGTTGGGAGCGGCAGTGTGGATCCTGTTTTCCTGTTTGCGTCCCACCGTTCTGTAGATCAGACCGTCACGCTTATACCCGTATTTAAGCAAGAGCTTATCCAGTTCTTCGCAGACGATCCTGCTCTGCTTTTCGATCTCGGGATTCTCCGACATAGGTGCTGTGTGAACCCAGTCGTCAAGGGTGAAGCACCCTTCTCTTCCTGTCCAGTCGGAAGGAACGTAATCCCAGCAAAGATGATCTCGTCCGGTGGCAGGATCTATGCATCTGTAATCAAATTCCTTTGCCCATTCAAGTGTCTCCGCGGTTCTTCCCAATGCTTTAAGAGTGGGCTCAGCCGTGTCGATGGCCCTTCCCAGGGGGGAAGTGTAGAAATCCGTCACATTCCAATGCTTCACTCTTTCAGCAAGAGCTTTTGCCTCCCGCTTCCCCTTTTCAGTAATGGTGTTGTGGGCATAATCAGGCTCTGCATGTCTGATAAGTATTAATCTCATCTGTTATTGTCCCTCAAAAAAGTCTGAATGTTGTCAAAAACTCTGTCCGCACATCTCTGTCTTGCTTCTACCGTAGCCCATGCAATGTGAGGTGTGATAAAAAGCTTCTTGCTGTCCTTGATCTTGATCAAAGGATTCTCCCTGCTCATGGGCTCCTTTGTAAGCACATCCGTAGCAGCGCCTGCAATGAGGTTGTTTTCAAGTGCCTCATAGAGATCCTGCTCGTTGATGATGGGGCCGCGACCAAGGTTTAAAAGGAAGGCTGTCCTCTTCATCTTTTCGAAGCAGGACTTGTTCATAAGGTTCAATGTGTCATTGTTAAGAGGAGCATGGATGGAAACAATGTCGGACTCGCTTAAAAGTCTGTCCAGACTCACTCTCTCGTAAACGGGGTCGTTGTTCTTTCCGGATGTGGAGTAATAGATCACCTTGCATCCGAAGCATTTTGCAACTTCAGCAACTCTGTGACCGATCTCTCCGAGACCGATAATGCCCCATGTCTTTCCGTAAAGTTCATGGAACTTTTCTTCGATGTGGCAGAAGAAAGGTGCTGTGGCATAGGCCTCCGACTTTACGTAGTTATCATAGTAAGGAAGCTTCTCATAAAGGTAGAAAAGCAGGGCAAATGTGTGCTGCACAACGGATTCCGTTGAATAGCCGGCCACATTTTTTACAACAATGTTTCTTGAGTCGGTGTAAGGGAAATCGATGTTATTGGTTCCCGTGGCAGTGAGGCAGATGAGTTTCAGGTTCTTTGCCTGTGCCAGTGTCTTTTCGTTCATGGGAAGTTTATTGATGATCACAACTTCCGCATCCGCGATCCTTTCGGGGATCTGCTCTTCCAGGGTGAGGTCATATTCCGTAACATCCCCCAGTTCTCTGAATTTGGTAAGGGAAACATCGCTTCCGAGAGTTCCCGTTTCGAGGAAAACAATCTTCATTATCTTTCAAGCTCCTTGGGTGAAAAACTGAACGGCAGCATCTCTCTCAAGGTGTGCAATTCGTAGTTGTCTTCGGATGTTCCGATGATGATCTGAAACTCATCGGGATCGCAGAACTCGATCATCACCTGTCTGCAGACACCGCAGGGTGCGCAGGGCTTGAGTTCTCCGCCGTCATAGCCTCCGAATATGGCTATGGCATCAAATTCCTTCACACCCTCGCTGACAGCCTTGAAGAAGGCTGTTCTCTCAGCGCAGTTTGAAGGAGTGTAGGCTGCATTTTCAACGTTGCAGCCTCCGTAGATCGTGCCGTTCTTCGCAAGAAGAGCTGCCCCAACCTTGTAGTTTGAGTAGGGAGCATATGCACGCTTTCTGTATTCAAGAGCTGTTCTCACCAGCTGCTTTTCAATCTCTTTTGTCATAAGGCACCTTTCTAATTTGTTCCGACTTCAAGAGCAACTTCCATCATGTCGTGGAAGGATGTCTGTCTCTCATCGGCGTTAAGAGCTTCGCCTGTGTAAAGGTGATCGGAAATGGTGAGCATGCAGAGTGCCTTCTTTCCTGCTGCGATGGCATTCAGGTAGAGAGCTGCCGCTTCCATCTCGACGCAGAGGATGCCCATCTTCTTCCAACGATCGTTGAATGTGGGATCCGCATTGTAGAAAACATCGGAGGAAAGTACATTTCCCACCTTAACGCTGACGCCCTTCTTCTCTGCTGTCTCGACAGCCTTTCTTAAAAGGTCGAAGTCAGCGATGGGAGCGATGGTTCCGGGAAGGTTGTACTGATCCGAATAACTTGAGTTGGTGGAAGCCCCCATACCGATCACAAGATCTCTCATCTTTACATCGTCGGAAATTCCGCCGGCGGAACCGATGCGGATGATGGTATCAACATCGTAGAAATTGTAAAGCTCGTAAGAGTAGATTCCGATGGAAGGCATACCCATGCCGCCGCCCATTACGGAGATTTCCTTGCCGTTGTACTTTCCGGTGTAACCGAACATGTTTCTTACGGTGTTGAACTGTTTAACATCCGTAAGATACTTTTCTGCGATGTATTTTGCGCGAAGAGGATCTCCGGGCATAAGGACTGTTTTTGCGATGTCGCCTTTATTTGCTGAATTGTGAGGTGTGCTCATGGTTTTGTCTCCCTTTCGTTTTCTTTTTAGTAACCGGATCCCTGCTGTCCCTTGATGAGTTTTACGATCCTTGAAGTGCCCAGTCTTGTTGCGCCCAGGCTCAGGAACTTCTTTGCATCATCAAGAGAAGAAATGCCGCCCGCCGCCTTCATCTTAACGTCTTTTCCAACATGCTTCGCGAAAAGTGCGATGTCTTCGAAGGTTGCACCGGCCTTGGAGAAGCCTGTGGATGTCTTGATGAAATCGGCGCCGGACTCGGTAACGATCTCGCACATCTTGATCTTCTCTTCTTCCGTAAGAAGACAGGTCTCGATGATGACCTTAAGTATCTTGTTTCCGCAGGCTGCCTTAAGAGTCTTGATCTCATTCAGGATGAGGTCGTACTTCTTGTCCTTAAGCCATCCTATGTTGATGACCATATCGATCTCATCGGCACCTTCCTTAAGAGCTTCCTTGGTTTCAAATTCCTTTACGGCTGTGGTGTTGTAACCGTTGGGGAAACCGATGACTGTGCATATGGCAAGCTTGTCTCCGACGTACTCCTTTGCCTGCTTTACATATGAAGGGGGTATGCAGACAGACGCCGTCTTGTACTCCATTCCGTCGTCGCAGATCTGCTTGATCTCTGCCCAGGTGGATGCCTGGCCTAAAAGTGTGTGATCCACATACTGTAAGATTTCTTTGTCTTCCATTTTTCTACCTCTTTATCCGTTTTACTGTTACTTTATACCAATCTGTAAAGGCATGCGCCGTGAGCATTGATCTCACAGTTCAGTTCTCCCTTTACAAAACCGATGTCCTGCTTTTTCCAAAGGTCTCTGACTTTAAACTCTTTATCATTGCCTATGCCAAGAAGGGGTAAGGACAGCGTCGCATCTTTCTTAAAAGGATCCCTGTTGAAGATCCCCAGATAGATCCCGCCTTCCGCATCTTTTGTCTTCCAGACCGTGATGCCGCCGGCATTCATCGCTTCCCGAGCTCCAAAGGTCTTCTTTTCCAATTCCAGAACCTCAGGGTTGGTAAGGATGTTCAGGGTAAAGTCATCATTGTCTCTCATCTCTCCTCCCATCATAAGAGGGGATCTGAATATGCACCAAAGAGTCATGAGAGTGATCTGCTCATCACGAGTGAAGTTTGTCTGCCTGTCTCCGTCATTGATGGCGATGTGTCCCAGAGGAAGCATATCGCAATCCGGCCAGCAGCCTTCCTTAACATAAGGCGCCCAGTTTTTGCAGCGTTCAAACATGGCGTCAAGAGCCTTCCAGTTGTCCCAGAAGTCTCCCGTCATGCGCCACATGTTGGCATTTTCCGAGAGATGATCCGCCATTTCAAGCATTGCAGGTCCGGGAGAAAGGCTTAAGACCATGTCCCTTCCGCAGTGATCTATGGCTTTCTTAATGCACTCTATCTCGCCTTTCGCGGAATACCAGTTGTCCGGACGTCCTTCCGTAATACAGATGTCATCGCATTTTATGAAATCCACACCCCAGGAAGCATAGAGTTCAAAAAGGGAATCATAATACTCCTGCGCTCCCGGATGCTCCGAATCCACGCCGTACATATCCGTGTTCCAGCTACAGACCGAGTAGGACTGAGCTATGTCTCTTGCCGTATATTTTGAATTCTTAATGGGGGTGTTCCTGTGAACTGCCTGTCGGGGTATGCCACGCATAATGTGAATTCCGAACTTCAGTCCCATGTCATGAATCTTGTCGGCGATGGGTTTAAAGCCTGCTCCGTTTGCCGCAGAAGGAAAACGCTTTACCGCGGGGATCAATCTGGAGTACTCGTCCATATCCAGTTCAGCGAACTTGTGATAACCCATTGAATCCGCCGTAGGCTCTGACCACTGGATGTCACAGACCACATACTCATAGCCGTACTCTTTCAGGTTCTTCGCCATATACTCGGCATTTTCCAAAAGCTGTTCCTCGTTTACCGCTGCTCCGTAGCAGTCCCAGCTGTTCCACCCCATAGGCGGAAAAGTAGCTCTTTTATTCTTATCCATAAGGACCTCCGTCAGTTGCATAAAGCCTTAGTCGACGTCCAAAAAGGCCTCCGAGTCTAAAGCCCCTAATGATATATTTTACTACATTTAATGCAAAAAGACAAATAAAAAAGCCACCGCTTACGCGATGGCTGAATTGTCTGATGTTAAACTAGCAAGCCTTCTTTGCTGTAGCTGCAAGTGCTGCAAATCCTTCAGCGTCGTTAACAGCGAGATCGGCAAGGATCTTTCTGTTGATGGTGATGTTTGCCTGCTTGAGACCGAACATGAACTTGCTGTAAGAAAGACCGTTAAGTCTTGCTGCTGCATTGATACGAGCGATCCAGAGTGTTCTGAACTGTCTCTTCTTCTGCTTTCTGCCTGCATATGCAGATGTGAGTGCTCTCATAACACTCTGGATCGCTCGTATCAATGCAGCAGCAAGACTTAACGGTCTTTCTTACAGCAAGTTCATGTTCGGTCTCAAGCAGGCAAACAT
>JAILRC010000024.1 GCA_024698485.1 Lachnospiraceae bacterium
CGGTTTTCTTTGATCCGCCGAACGTGAAGGAAGCGAAGCAGCTGCTGATGGGACATCTGGCTAAGAATAAGCTGGACAGGCCAATCGAGGGAGCAGTGGAGCTGATGGTGATGTGGTTATTTCCGAAAGGAAAATCACACAGGCATGGGGAATGGAGGAAGACCAAGCCCGATACCGACAATCTCCAGAAACTCCTGAAGGACTGCATGACGCAGGTGGGGTTCTGGAAGGATGATGCGCAGGTTGTGAGTGAAAAGGTTCAGAAGAGATGGTCCTCGGATCCTACGGGGATTTGGATCGAGATCAGGGAATTGGAGGTGGATGCGGATGTCGATCAGTCAACATAGGAGCCCGTCTTACTGCATCGATTATGAGGGCTGCATCCGTCTCGCCAATGCGATCGTGGTCATGGCGGCGAACGATTACCGCCGGGCTTTAAGAGCATTAAAGAGGAATCCCCGAAATGGACTGGCTATGGATAAGGCGATGGAATGCGAGAGGTTTTTTGACGGGAACTGGTTCAAGATTCTCACGAACGTGGATGGGCAATTGTTGAAAAACAAATTACGGGAGGAGGTACGAGGTCATGACAGCAAAAGAGTTTCTGAATAAGGGATATAAGATCGACAGGCGGATCAATGCCAAGCTGGAACAGCAGGCAAATCTCCGGGAGCTTGCCACAAAGACCGGGACGGTGATGTCGGGCATGCCTGGGAATCCGAACAAGGGGAAGTCCCGGGTAGAGGAAATCATCGTGAAGATAATGATGCTGGAGGAAGAGATCAATACGGATATCGATGAGATGGTGTCATTGAAGATGGATATCACGAAGGCAATCGGAACGGTGAGCGATCCGGAGGAGAGTCTGCTGCTTACCCTGAGGTATCTGAATTATAAGACCTGGGAAGAGATCGCAGATGAGCTGAACTGCTCGGTAAGGAAGGTGCATATCGTTCACAGTAAGGCGCTGTCCGATGTGATTGTCCCGAAGGAATGATCAAAAAACGAAATTTGCACACTTTTGCACAACATTTCACAGTCCCGGAGTGCTATAGTGTATCATGAGAAAAGTATGGTAAAGGATAGAAGCCTCGTGGAGAAATCTGCGGGGCTTTTGTTGTGGAGATGATGATATGCCAAGGAAGCCGAAGCGTCCGTGCTCCTATCCGGGCTGTCCGAATCTGACGGACGGGCGCTATTGTCCGGAACATCAGCAGAAGGTCAATAGCAATTATGAAAAATACGGCAGGGATAAAGCTGCGAAGAAGAGATACGGTCGGGTATGGAAGAGGATCCGTGATAAGTACGCATCCGAGCATCCGTTCTGTGAGCTGTGTTTTGATCGTGGAATTATCGTGGAGACGGAAGAGATCCACCATAAGAAGCCACTGAGTGAAGGTGGCACTCATGATCGGAGAAATCTGATCGCGCTGTGCAAGTCGTGTCACTCATCGATTCATGCGCATAGGGGGGACTACTGGATCTAAGGTATCTATATGGTTGAATCTGAACTCACAATTTCTGTAATTATGGGAATTATGGTTTTTTGCTGAAGTGAAAAAGTAAATTCCACTTTGTTCTGAGTAAAAGTAGAGTGGAATTTAGTCTTGCAAGCACATTGAAAAAAATCATGTTCACATTTGACCGCCGAAGTGCATTGTTGCTGAATCTTTGTTGTTATTGGTTAAAACAGGGCTTTGTCAGGATAACGAAAACCCGTTTTTCCTTTTTTTTCTGGATAGAGTGGATTTTACTGTTACTATTAACATAGAGTATGGCGTTTCGGTTTTTATCTGCCCGAAAATGAGCGCAAGTCAAAAACGGTCGAATTTAGCGGATCTGGCAAAGGAGAAGGACTAAATTCCACCTGGTTAGGGGCTATGAACTTGTTATTCCGGCAACCGTCCGTCATGCTCTATTTTCTGTAAAAACTATTTCCTCTTCTTCAGGAGGTACGGTTTTAAGGTTACTTCATCTTTATCGATGAGTTCTATGCCAAAGGCTTTCAGCCTTTTGAAAAGGTCTTTGTAAAGAAACCTTGTCAGCTCGAGCGCACTCTTGCCTTCAAGAGATTCCTCAGCTTTTGAGTTTACATGGCTTACTGCAAGGTTGAGCACGTTCTGATCTGTAAGGCCTAAGGCTTTCAGATCGCACTCTTTCGGCAGGATATAACGCAATTCGATGTGTTTGTTTTCGAGGGATCCCTTTTGACCGGCCCTCATCGGATCGCAGTAAAAGACCCGGGTACGCCTTGAACCATCCTTGTCCGTCTCCATGGCATCTGCTGCAGAGAACTCGGTTCCTCTGTCTGTCAAAAGGACTTCGACGTATTTACGAAAGATATCCTGGCCAAGGATCTTCTCGAGCATGTCGATCCCCTCACACATCGACTGCGCGGTCTTCTCTTCATGGTAGATGCAGAAGAGGATGCCGGGCCGCACAAACTTGAATGTCTGGATAAAGGGACCGTTGGTGATGTCATTGTAAACCGTATCCATCTGCGTAATATAAGCATTAGGGTTCTCTGCGATATACGCCTGATAGTCCGTGTATTCCCGGCCTTTAAGGAACTTGCGCTCAACACGCTTTTTATACTGGGCAGAGGCCTTCTTTGAGATCCTGCGTGAGGGCTGTCTGCGCAGATCGAGGGAGATGAGCCGGTTGTTGCAGGTAAATTCAAAGAGTCCGCCTTCGATGTAATTGTACAATGTTTTTTCGCAGATTCCGAGTTCAGGATGATTGTTGACTATCGTATACGGTGATTGTCCTTTCTTTATCAGCGGGGCGATGATAGCCGCCATGTCCTTGGCCTCTTTTTCTGTCATGTTGACACCCTGACGTGAATCGACAAGCGTTTCCTTATATTCAGCCTGCGCCATAGTGGCAATGTACTTGTACTTGTCAAATCTGCAGTGTTTGAAGTTGGGACAGCCGTTGCAGGCTCCGGGGCTTCTATCTCTTCTTGGACAGCAGAAGGGAGAATAATCCGGGCAGGTGGCTCTGCAGTTCCTGCCATGCTGGCAATGCCTGTAGTTGTTGC
>JAILRC010000049.1 GCA_024698485.1 Lachnospiraceae bacterium
CGTGGGAATGATCGGCATGATGATGTTCTTTAAATATGGCTATGAGAAATGGAAATTCCTGAAGATCATGATACCTATATACTATGTGATCTTTACCCTGACTACCCTGGGGGCGGGAGATCTCAGCAGCACCATAATGCTGTTCCCTGTAGCGGGAGCTCTCATGCTTTTCGGTAACAAGAAACTGTCGGGATATGTTGCAGGCCTGAATGTTCTGGTAACCGTGCTGAATTTTACCGTATGCTATATCATGAGCAGCAGGCCAAATGAGTTTCTTAATGTGCCAAAGCCCGACGGATTGAACGCAACCATCATCCTGATGTTTGTGATCATCATGAACATCTGTCTTGCGGTTACCACCATTCTCAGCAATCAGAGCCATGGGGAACAGATGGAAGCCATAGTGGAAAAAGACAAAGAACAGAGCGAGATGATGGAGACCCTGATCAAGATGGGGGAGAAGATAGACGAGTCTGTTCAGTCCATATCCGGCCTCGTGGAAGAAGTCACAGAGGACACCAAGGCGGTGACTCAGGCTATGACCGATGTATCTGCCGGAATGGACACGACTCTTAACAGTATAAATGACCAGTCCAGGACCACGGAAAAGATCAGGCGTGTAGTTAACGAAACGGCCGGAGTATCCGAAGAACTGGGCAGGATCGCGGGAGTTTCTTCTGCTTCCGTCCGCGAAGGCTTTACCCTTGTAAAAAATGTTGTAAAACAGACAGAGATCATGGAGGAAGAGAACAATTCCGTAAAAGCCAGCATGGAAGAACTCCATGAGCACACCATGGATATGGAAAAGATCATCGGTATCATCCAGAGCATATCCAACAAGACCAACCTCCTGGCACTTAACGCATCCATAGAGGCAGCTAGAGCGGGTGAAGCGGGCAGAGGCTTTGCGGTGGTTGCGGAGCAGATCCGCGTTCTTTCCGAGCAGACAAAGGCTTCAACGGAAAACATCCAGGCCATCATCGAAAAACTGAACGAGAATTCCAATGAGACCATACAGTCCATGGACAGCATGATCGATAAGATCAATACACAGATCGGTATGATCCATGATATCGAAGATAATTTCAATAAGATCTCGGGAGGTCTTGAAAAACTTGATGAATCGATAGATAATATGAACGAAAAGACCGAAGAACTGGTGGAAACCAATTCCATCATCACCGACAGCATCAACGGTCTTTCATCGGCAACGGAAGAGATCTCGGCAGCCAGCGAAGAAACCACGGCAATGTGCGCCGAAAACTCTGAAAAGTTCGGTCACGTGAACGAGGTTATCATGAGTCTGGCTGAGGAATCGTCAAAAATGGGAGAATTCATTGCCGAATACAACAGAAAGAGAGCGGCAAAAAAAGATAAATGATAGAAATAAAAGAAGAGATCGAACGCTTTATACTTATAGGTGTCTCCCTTGGGGACACCTATAAAAATGGCAAGATACAGGCGGATGACACGGAAGATTCCCTTAATGAACTTAAGGAACTGGTGCAGACCGCCGGCGGAGAGACTGTGGGAATCCTGATCCAGAACAGGGAGGCTGTGGATAAAGCCACCTATTTCGGAAAAGGAAAAGTGGAAGAACTTAAGGCCATGGCTGCGGAACTTGGGGCCACGGGCATAGTGAGCGACGACGAGCTCACCCCTGCCCAGCTGGACAATCTGGAAAATGCCCTGGATCTTAAGATCTGCGACAGGACCCAGATCATCCTGGAGATCTTTGCAAGACATGCTTTCACCAGAGAAGGAAAGATACAGGTGGAACTGGCACAGTTAAAGTACAGGCAGTCCCATCTTGTGGGACTTGGAAGAAGCCTTTCGAGACAGGGAGGCGGTATAGGTACCAGAGGACCGGGTGAAAAGAAACTGGAGACCGACAGGCGACTGATCAGAGACAGGATCTCGGAACTCAACAACGAACTGGACAACGTGGTGAGGACGAGAGATGTGACCAGAGCCCAGAGGGCCAAGGCAAACATTCCCTCGGCAGCCATCGTGGGCTATACAAATGCCGGTAAATCAACACTTTTGAACAAAGCAACGGGAGCAAGCGAACTGGAAGCGGATATGCTTTTTGCGACGCTGGATCCCGTGGTGAGAGAGCTGGATCTGGGAACGGGACAGAAGGTTCTCATGACTGACACGGTAGGTTTTGTAAGAAAACTGCCACATCATCTTGTGGATGCTTTCAGATCCACTCTGGAAGAGGCAAAGTATTCCGACATCATCGTACATGTGGTGGATGCTTCAAACCCGGACCGCGAGACTCAGGCAGAGGTGACCTATGAGACTCTGGACAAGCTGGGTATCAAAGGAAAGACCTTCATCACTTTCTTTAACAAGTGCGACAAGCCCGAGACTGCAGACGAAACCCTGAGAGACTTGAGAGCGGACTACGTCATCAGGGGTTCCGCAAAGACCGGAGAGGGCATAGAAGAACTGAAGGCTCTTTTGGATAAGATCATCAGGGAAAAGAGAGAGTACATCGAGAAGGTCTTTGCCTTCAGCGAAGCCGGAGAGATCCAGAAGATACGCAGAAACGGGCAGATCATCTCAGAAGAGTACATGGAAGACGGCATCCACGTTAAGGCGTATGTGGACCGATAAAAAAAGAACACAACATATTGTGTTCGATAAAAGAAAAACAGACCATCTATGGTAGAAGAGAATAAAAAGAAAGAGTAGCAAATGTTACTCTTTCTTTTTATTCTACAGATGAGTAACGGATAAAAAATGTGAGATTTACAGGGTGTTCTAATTTTTTAAATACGTACGTCCGAAATATAGTTCGGTGTGCCTCAAATACTATATATGGGGTTTGACATTTTAAAAACATACTTTATTTTGCGTTTTCCTCTTGACTATCAAATACAGGTTTGCTAAAATCCAGTACAGAGCGTTGCAGACAGGCAACAGGAACAAGAGGTTCCGCAATAAGTACTTGAAAGGAGAAAGAAATGATCAGTGTAGTAAAAAGGGATGGGGAGATAACAGATTTTAACATTTCCAAAATTTCGGGCGCTCTGGCAAAAGCATTCACAGCAACTCAGAAAAATTTTAACGAGGATATCATTAACCTCCTTGCATTGAGAGTAACCAGTGATTTCCAGGATAAAGTCAAAGACGGAGCCATCACTGTTGAAGATATTCAGGACAGCTGCGAGCATGTACTTGAACAGGCAGGCTATACGGACGTGGCAAAGGCATATATTCTCTATCGTAAGAACAGAGAACGTATCCGCAACATGAAGTCCACGATCCTTGACTACAAGGACACCATTAACAGCTATGTAAAGGAAGAGGACTGGAGAGTAAAAGAGAACTCCACCGTTACCTATTCCGTGGGAGGACTCATACTCCACAACTCAGGAGCCATCACAGCCAATTACTGGCTCTCCGAGATCTATGATCAGGAGATCGAGACAGCTCATCGTAATGCGGACATACACATTCACGATCTGTCCATGCTCACAGGTTATTGCGCAGGATGGTCATTAAAGCAGCTCATTAAAGAAGGCCTCGGCGGCATTCCCGGCAAGATCACGTCTTCACCCGCAAGCCACCTTTCCACTCTCTGCAATCAGATGGTGAACTTCCTTGGCATCATGCAGAACGAATGGGCGGGAGCTCAGGCTTTCTCGTCATTTGATACCTATCTTGCTCCCTTTGTAAAGATCGACAACCTTCCTTACAAAGAGGTAAAGCAGTGCATCCAGTCCTTCGTATACGGTGTTAACACACCCAGCCGTTGGGGAACACAGGCACCTTTCTCCAACATCACTCTTGACTGGACGGTTCCCAATGACCTTGCAAACCTTCCCTGCATCATCGGCGGAAAAGAAGTTGATTTCTGCTACAAGGATTGTAAGAAGGAAATGGATATGGTCAACAAGGCTTTCATCGAGATCATGATCGAAGGCGACGCAAACGGACGCGGATTCCAGTATCCCATCCCCACCTATTCCATCACCAAGGATTTTGACTGGAGCGAGACAGAGAACAACAAGCTTCTCTTTGAAATGACCGCAAAGTACGGTACACCTTATTTCTCGAACTACATCAACTCAGATATGGAACCCAGCGATGTTCGTTCCATGTGCTGCAGACTTCGTCTGGATCTTCGTGAACTCAGAAAGAAGACCGGCGGTTTCTTCGGTTCGGGCGAAAGCACAGGCTCTGTCGGCGTTGTTACGATAAATATGCCCAGGATCGCCTATCTTGCCGCAGACGAAAAGGATTTCTTCATCCGTCTGGATCGCATGATGGACATTGCCGCACGTTCTCTTAAGGTTAAGAGAGACGTTATCACAAAGCTTCTCAACGAAGGACTCTATCCTTACACCAAGAGATATCTGGGAACCTTTGAAAACCACTTCTCCACCATCGGCCTTGTGGGTATGAACGAGGCTTGCCTTAACGCAAAGTGGATCGGTAAGGATCTTAACACCGTTGAGGCTCAGGAGTTCACAAAGAAGACCCTGAACCATATGAGAGAGCGTTTGAGCGACTATCAGGAGATGTACGGAGATCTTTACAACCTGGAAGCTACTCCGGCAGAGTCCACAAGCTATCGTCTTGCCAAGCACGACAAGAAGCACTATCCCGACATCATCACCGCAGGAAAGCCCGGAGATACACCTTACTATACCAACAGCTCGCATCTTCCTGTTGACAGTACAAGAGATATCTTTGAAGCATTGGACGTTCAGGATGAACTTCAGACACTCTACACTTCGGGAACCGTATTCCACGCATTCCTGGGTGAGAGACTTCCCGATTGGAAGGCAGCTGCGAAGCTTGTACGTACCATCGCAGAAAATTACAAACTGCCTTACTACACCATGTCTCCCACATATTCCGTATGTAAGACCCACGGGTACATCACAGGCGAACATTTCACCTGTCCCGTATGTGGCGAGAAGGCAGAGGTTTACAGCCGTATCACAGGCTACTATCGTCCCGTTCAGAACTGGAACGAAGGAAAGAGCCAGGAATACAAGAACAGACTTGTGTATGACATCGCAGGATCTCAGGCAAAGAGCAGCACGGCAAACGCAAATCAGGCCGACAATGACGGAATGGTAGAGATCAAAGTCGACGGGGTTGCAAAGAGCGACGAAAAGATGTATCTTTTTACTACAAAGACATGTCCGAACTGCAAGATGGCCAAGGAATTCCTGAAAGACTATCACTATGAAGTTATCGATGCGGAAGAAAATCAGGAACTTGTAGGCAAATACGGTATTATGCAGGCTCCTACCCTCATCGTCATTAAGGACAATGATGTGATGAAGTTTGCTAATGCATCCAGCATCAAGGGATTTGCTGACAAGAACAGATAAAAGATCATCGAATAAAGCTTTCAATTGCGGGCGGTTGTATTACCGCCCGCGTTGTTGGTTAAAGACCGATACGGACACAAAATTGTTAACGGGAGGGTTAATATGAGCTACGCAGACAGAGTTTTTGTGGATATGTGCAAAGACATTCTTGATAACGGAACCAACACCATGGGAGAGAAAGTAAGACCTCATTGGGAGGACGGCACGGCAGCATACACCATCAAGAAATTCGGTGTTGTGAACAGATACGATCTGTCCAAGGAATTTCCTGCCATCACCTTAAGAAAAACTGCCATTAAGGCTGCTACGGACGAGATCCTTTGGATATGGCAAAAGAAATCCAACAATATCCATGACCTTCACAGCCACATCTGGGACGAGTGGGCAGATGAAGCCGGTTCCATAGGAAAGGCTTACGGCTATCAGATGGGCATCAAGCACGAATACAAGGAAGGCATGATGGATCAGGTGGACAGGGTAATCTGGGATCTGAAGAACAATCCCTTCAGCCGAAGGATCATGACCAACATCTATGTTCATGCGGATCTTCACGCCATGAGACTCTATCCCTGCGCGTACAGCATGACCTTTAATGTTTCCCAGAAGGCCGGACATGATAAACTTGTGCTGAATGCCATCTTGAACCAGCGCTCTCAGGACGTGCTCATGGCAAACAACTGGAATGTGTGCCAGTATGCAGTGCTCATGCATATGATCGCAAGAGAATGCAACATGGAAGTGGGAGAACTTGTTCATGTCATAGCGGATGCTCACATCTATGACCGCCACGTGGACATCATCAAGGAACTCATCACCAGAGAGCAGTATGATGCGCCCACTTTGTGGCTGAACCCCGAGGTCAAGAATTTCTATGACTTCACCCCGGATGACGTGAGACTAGAGAACTACATTACCGGAGAACAGGTAAAGGACATTCCCATCGCTATATAACAATAACACAGGATCCGGAGGACAGGATGAATTTAATAGTAGCAGTTGATAAACATTGGGGAATCGGGTATAATAACAGTTTGTTGGTCAGCATTCCCGCGGATAAGAAGAACTTCAGAGCAATGACAACAGGGAAGACCATCATTATGGGAAGACGTACCCTTGAGAGCTTTCGCGACGGAAAACCCCTTCCTGACAGGAACAATATCGTGATCACCACGAAGAAGAATTATGACGGACGGGGAGCCATTGTTGTTCACAGTGTTGAAGAAGCATTGGAAAAGGCAAGGGAACTGTCGGCTGAGGATGACATCTTCGTCATCGGCGGCGGACAGATCTACAAGCAGCTTTACGAACAGTGCAAAAAGGCATATGTTACAAAGATAGATTACAGCTACAGGGCAGACACGTTTTTCCCGGATCTGGATGCGGACAAAAATTGGAAAATGACAGAAGAGTCAGAGGAGCAAACCTGCTTTGACATTGAGTTTACGTTCTGCACCTACGATAATCTTTTGTTGGAAAAGGAATGATATAATTATGCTGGAACTGCTTGTTTCGGACTTTTCGACCCTTCATGTTACGGGGTTTGCCGTGGCATTGATCCTTACGGTGCTTTTCATTAAGATCTTTGAAAAGAAACTGCCGAGAGATCAGGGAAGAAAGTTCGCGGTTGAAGGTGCCCTTTCGGAAGGCAAGGCAAGGGGCGCAGGGATCATATTTGTAGGCGTCTATGCGCTGGTCGCATGCTTGTTCGCCACCCAGACGGTGGTTGGTTGCCTGTATATTTTACTGATCCTCTTTGCCATGATCACGGGTTTTATGGATGATGCGTCCGAAAAACCCTGGAAGGATTACAAAAAAGCGATCCTGGATCTGCTTACGGCAGGCTGTATCACAGCAGCTTTGATCTATGAACAGGGAACCGGGGTGCATTTCATGCTCCTCGATATCGAATATACATTTCCCGTGTGGCTTTACGCCATACTTTCGGTGGGTCTCATCTGGCTGTCCATAAATGTTACAAATTGTACCGATGGCGTTGACGGGCTCTCAGCAACTCTCGGTATCGTTACCCTGGGAGCATATGCTTTTCTGGATGAAGTGCTGTACTATCATTCCGGACAGGCATACAATCTGATCCTCTTCATCGCGGTTCTGATGGGCTATCTCCTTTTCAATGCCCATCCCAGCACGGTTCTTATGGGAGACGCGGGATCCAGGGCCATGGGCACTGTTATAGCCATTGCGGCACTTAAGAGCGGAGATCCTTTCCTTTGGCTTCTTTTGGGACTCGTGTTCATCCTTGACGGAGGCCTGGGTCTTGTAAAACTCTTCCTCGGAAGGTTTTTCAAGATAAAAGTATTAAAAAATGTCCGTCTGCCTTTACATGACCATGTAAGGAAAAACCTGAACTGGTCGAACACGCAGACGGTATACAGGTTTACTATCATACAGACAGTGATCTGCGTCATTGTTTTATGGTTGGTAAGGAGGTAGATAAATGAAAACAGTAGCTGATTATGTCAGAACCATCCCGGATTTTCCGGAACCCGGAATTATGTTCAGGGATGTTACAAGCGTTATACAGGACCCCGACGGACTGAGACTTGCCATTGACAAGCTGGAAGGTCTGGTTCAGAACGAAGATTTCGATATTGTTGTTGGGCCCGAATCCAGAGGCTTCATCTTCGGAGTGCCAATCGCTTACAATATGCACAAGTCCTTTGTACCTGTCAGAAAGAAGGGCAAGCTTCCCTGCGAGACCATAGAGCAGGAATATGACCTGGAGTACGGCAGCGCCATCCTTGAAATGCACAAGGATGCCATCAAACCCGGACAGAGAGTCATCATCGTGGACGACCTCATCGCTACCGGCGGTACCATCGAAGCCATCATCAAGCTGGTAGAAAAGCTTGGAGGCAAGGTGGTTAAGATCGTTTTCCTTATGGAACTGGAAGGCCTTCAGGGACGTGAGCGTCTTAAGGGCTACAATGTGGATTCTGTTGTAAAATACCCCGGAAAATAGTTTCCGGTCATATACAGGAGCACCAATGGCTGAAGCGGAGAAAAAAGAATTCAAATATGTGCTGAAGAAACCCATCAGTGAGAAATCTTTTTCGACACCTTCGGATTTTACCGATCCGGAGGCGCTTTTTGCGCGTTTGGAAGAAGAGATCCGTTCCTACCGTAACTCCACGGATCTGGGCATCATCAGGAAAGCCTATGAACTGGCAACCGAGAAGCACAAGGATCAGAAGAGAAAGTCGGGAGAACCCTACATCATCCATCCTCTTTGCGTTGCCATCATCCTTGCGGAACTGGAACTGGATAAAGAGACCATTGCCGCAGGCATTCTTCACGACGTGGTGGAAGATACTGACACCACTCTGGATGAGATCAGAGAGCAGTTCGGCGATGAGATCGCCCTTCTGGTGGACGGCGTTACAAAACTGACCCAGTTGAACTACGACATGGACAAGGTGGAAGTTCAGGCGGAAAACCTGAGAAAGATGTTCCTGGCCATGGCGAAGGACATCCGTGTCATCATGATCAAACTTGCGGACCGTCTCCACAACATGCGTACCATGCAGTATCAGCCCGTTCCCAAACAGCTGGAGAAGGCACATGAGACCATGGACATATATGCTCCTCTGGCACAGCGACTGGGTATCAGCCGCATCAAGATCGAACTGGACGATCTTTCTCTTAAGATCATTGAGCCTGAAGTTTATGCGGATCTGGAAGAAAAGATCGCCATGCGCAAGATCGACCGCGAGAAATTCATCGACGAGCGCATCAATGAGATCGCGGAGAAGATAGAAGAAGGCGAGATCAAGGCTCAGATCGACGGACGTATCAAGCATTTCTTCAGCATTTACAAAAAGATGAAGAACCAGGACAAGACCCTGGATCAGATATATGACCTTTATGCCATCCGTATCATCGTTGACACGGTGAAGGATTGCTATTCGGCACTGGGTATCATCCATGAGATGTACAAGCCCATTCCGGGACGTTTCAAAGATTACATCGCCATGCCTAAGGCCAACAATTACCAGTCACTGCACACCACCCTCATCGCCCACAACGGACTGCCTTTCGAGGTTCAGATCCGTACCATGGAGATGCACAAGGTTGCCGAATACGGTATCGCAGCTCACTGGAAGTACAAGGAAGCCCAGAACGGCGTAAAATCCGACGCCAAAGAAGAGGAAAAGATGGCCTGGCTCCGTCAGATCCTTGAGTGGCAGCAGGAAATGTCGGACAACAAGGAATTCCTTTCAAATGTTAAATCAGACCTTGATCTTTTTTCCGACTCGGTTTACTGTTTCACCCCTACAGGGGATGTAAAGTCTTTACCGACAGGTTCTACTCCTGTCGACTTTGCTTATTCCATCCACTCGGCAGTAGGTAATAAGATGGTGGGAGCGAGGGCCAACGGAAAGCTGGTCACCATGGATTACGTCATCCGTAACGGTGACCGTATCGAGATCATTACTTCCCAGAACTCCAAGGGACCCAGCCGTGACTGGCTGAACATTGTAAAGAGCGGTCAGGCACGAAACAAGATCAATCAGTGGTTCAAGACGGAACTCAAGGAAGACAATGTGGTTCACGGTAAGGATCTTATCATGAACTACTGTAAGACCAAGGGCATCAACCCTCAGGAGATCTTCAAGGCCGAGTTCATGGACATCACCATGCACAAGTATGGCTTCCATGACTGGGATTCGGTTCTTGCGGCCATAGGTCACGGAGGATTGAAGGAAGGCCAGATAGTCAACCGCCTTCTGGAAGAACTGGAAAAGAAAAAGAAGCGTGAGATCACGGATGAAAAGATATTGGAGTCCGTGGCTGAAATAAAGAACACCAAGAAACCTGTTGAAGTCAAGGCAAAGTCCGGCATCGTGGTCCAGGGAGCGGGAGATATTTCCGTTCACTTCTCCAAGTGCTGCTCACCCGTTCCCGGAGACGAGATCGTGGGCTTCGTTACAAGAGGCCGCGGCATTTCCATCCACAGAACGGACTGCATCAACGTCATAAATGCAACGGATGAAGAAAGAATGCGTCTTGTGAGCGCCGAGTGGAACGAGGGCGACAAGCAGAGCGGAAACTACTTCGCCGAGATCAACATCTATGCACACAACAGAAGCGGTATGATCCTTGACATTTCAAAGGTCATGACGGAAAACAAGATAGATATGATGAACATCAACAGCCGCGTCAGCAAGGGCGGTACTGCTACCATTACCCTTGGCTTTGACGTTTCCAGTACGGATCAGCTTACAACACTCATTTCAAAGCTCCGTATGATCGAAGGCGTTGTGGATGTTGAAAGAACAATGGGATAATGAAGCAAATATATGCTTACATAAAGGGCTTGGATTACGGACAGGATATCGGTCCGCTGATTAAAGCCTTTTTTAGAGACTGTGATGTTAAAACAATAAATAGCGAAGAAGCGGAAGAAGAGAAGAAACGCGAGGAAGCAAAGATAAAACGCGGACACGGACAGGTGGAAGTGCCTGAAACTGTGGGCGTGGTGAACTTTGTTCTAAATGATACGGATTTTTCTATAGAAGCGGAAATTTACGGTAAAAGCGGATCTGCCTTTGAGGATTTCTCCCAAAAACCGGAACTTACGTATCAAAATGAAGGAGATCCGGACAGGAGGATGTACAGAAATCATCTTCATCGTGCGCTGTACAACATCCTTGCGGATATTTCGGGCAGGAAACTTCCCTGGGGAACCCTTACGGGAGTACGTCCCACCAAGCAGGTGCTGGATATGAGGGCGAAGGGATACGCATCTGAAGATATTATTGCTTTTTATGAAAACGAGTATCTTGCTTCCATACAAAAAGCACGGCTGGCGCTTAAAGTCACGGAAAATGAAGAAAAAATCCTTTCGGGTCTTACTTTTGACGACACCTACAGCCTTTATGTGGGCGTTCCCTTTTGCCCCAGTATATGCCTGTACTGTTCTTTTTCCTCCTATCCCTACGACAGGTTCAAGAATTATGCGGAACCTTATGTGAGTGCTGTACTTAAGGAGATTGAAGCAACTGCGGAGATGATGAAGGGCAAGAGGCTGATCTCTGTATATTTTGGGGGAGGAACTCCTACGACCCTTTCTGCGGAGCAGCTTAGGACCATCATCAGGAAGATAAAGGAGTGCTTTGATCTTAAAGATCTCAGGGAATGGACCATAGAAGCGGGAAGGCCCGACAGCATCACGAGAGAAAAACTGGAAGCCATGAAGGAAGAAGGGATCTCCAGAATCTCGGTAAATCCCCAGTCCATGCAGCAGAAAACCCTGGATCTCATAGGACGGAGACACACGGTGGAAGACGTGGTGAATGCCTTCAGACTTGCAAGAGAATGCGGTTTTGACAATATAAACATGGATCTCATCGCAGGGCTTAACGGAGAGACGCTTGCGGATTTTAAGGACACCTTGAGACAGATCGGCGAATTGGATCCGGATTCTGTCACGGTCCACACTCTGGCGGTAAAAAGAGCCGCAAGACTCAACGCGGAAATGGATACTTACGGTGATTCGCTGAGTACAGAGACGGGACTCATGACGGAAGAGGCAGAACGTTTCATGGCGGAGAGAGGATATGAACCCTACTACCTCTACAGGCAGAAGAACATGTCCGAAAACCTGGAGAATGTGGGATATGCAAAGCCTGGAAAGGAAGGACTTTACAATGTCCTCATCATGGAAGAATGCCACACCATCGCAGCCTGCGGACCGGGAGCATCTTCAAAGCTCGTGAGGAGCGATGAGTGCTTCGGCGGCGGATTTATGAACGATGCCTATGACGGCGAATACAAAGTGAGGAAGATAGAACGTACGGAAAACGTAAAGAGCGTAAAGGACTATGTGGAACGTACGGAAGAAATGATAGAACGAAAGAGGAAACTCTTTTCGGAGCCGTTTTAAAAGTTTTTGATCACAAAGGAAGAAACAATGTTATTTGATTCGGAGAAGGAAATCAGGAACATCCTTTATCTTCTTGATCTTAAGGGTGTTGTAAAGGAAGATCTGGATGACAGCATCGACCACGGACGACTGGTGGCGGAGATATGTAAGATGCTGGCGGGAAAGATGGGGCTGGATGAAGAGACCACAGAGACTATCTACAATGCGGCCTGTGTCCATGATGTGGGAAAACTCAAACTGTCGCAGATGCTCTACGGACGTGACAAGAAATCTCTTCATGTCGAGGAAGTACGGCACATGAGGATGCATGCCAAGCTGGGAGCAGAGATGCTGGGACTTTGCAACTACCCCGGGGACATAGTGGATGCGGTCTATCACCATCATGAATGCTATGACGGCAGCGGCTATCCGGATAATCTGAGAGGTGAGGACATTCCTTTTACATCAAGGTTCATCAAGATCTGTGACGCTTTTGCGGCATTGATCTCGGATCGCCCTTATCGTAAGGGCTTTGACAAGGAAACGGCCATCAGTATGATGATCGAGGACAATAAAGAATATGATATAAAACTCTTCCTGGGATTCATGAATCTGGCCAACGATCCGGAGTTTGATACCATCATTCAAATGGCAGAAGAGATAAATAAGAGACATTCCTATAAATAAAAGGAAGGGTACGCTTTGTTGCGTACCCTTTTTATTTAAGATCCTCTATTGGATCCTTTCGATTGCGCTTACCATATTGAGGAGAGATTCCAGATCGAAACCTGCAAAAGTATAGAAGGAAGCATAGCTTGACTTTATGGACACGAGCATTATTTCATAAAACGGATATCCTTGTATGAGAGAACTGACCACGATGGCGGGATGCGACTCCCCACACATGGTCAGATCGTATATCTCGGCAGTGATATCTGTGAAACCTTGCGACTCCAGAGCTTTGGGAATGCTTGGACACTGGAGATCCAAAAACTTGCGCTCGTTAAGCGTGAGTGAGGCCAGCATTCCGATATTCTGAATGCCCACATTGAAGGATTGTCCGGTCTGCAGATCGGACGCGTAGGCTACTATCAGCATATAGCCTTCATCAAGCAGTTTTTGCGCTGCTCCGTTGCTTTTCAAAAATTCAACGTTTTTAAGAGCTGAATTTAATTCGGCAATACCTTCTTCATCCGTGAATGTCATTCCCTCGTCCAGAGTGAATCTGAGGTCGAAAAATTCGTTTTCATAGACGTTGCCCTTTGATACACCTACTGTCAGATCGGAGATCTTAGACTTCGGAGCTTCCGTGGGGGTGGGTGTTGGAGTGTCGGTGGGCGTCGGTGTCGGGGTATCAGTTGGCGTGGGTGTAGTATATCATCGAAATCGTTAAAAATCAATCAAACTAGATCATGTTTTGACAATTGGGAAATAATTGTCACCGGTCACATGCTCGAAACCCTCAGCAGCATAAAAATGTGCACATATCGAAGGGATATGCACACTTGAAACTATTCGTATTTTTTTGCTGTATGATGCAATGGTATAAAGCAGGAGAAGATGGCTGCAAAGATCGGTATAAACAGTGCGAAGACCATAATGCCTCTCACTTTAATGAAACGATCCATAAGGATGGTCACAAGGGGATAGATCAGAGCAACCAGCATTGACCATAATCTCAAGGCTGAAAGAATGTGCATCCAGTTATTGTTATTAAAGACTATGCCCGGAAGGTTCATTTCAAAAGCTCCGTCCTTATACACCGCTATTTTTTCCTTGTCATAGCGTGTAGGAAGCTTTTCCTTTGCAACGATCCAGAAATAGATCCCGAAAAAGTAAGTGATCCCGAGAACAGTGGGAAGATGTACCGACACTATAGCCCAGTCTACATCTTTTAGGAACAGTAATATGGAACATTCTGCAAGAGATGCCGCTATGATGCTTATGATGGCAAAGATCCTGTCTTTTTTATGAAATCCTGCGACTCTTTCCGCCTCTTTTTCGTTTAGATCCATCGTGTGTTTTAACATTTCGTCAACTTCCGACCGATTTAATCTTTCTTCGTTTTCCATGGTTCTCCCTTCGATCAGTTCGGCAAGAGACACATCAAGGATAACAGAGAGGGGCTGAAGGAGGGTAATGTCCGGAAAACTTAAGCCTCTTTCCCATTTGCTCACCGCTTTATCGGAAACGCGCAGCAGGTCTGCCAGTCCTTTTTGTGTCAGTTCCTTTTCTTTTCTGCGTTCTGAGATGAACGCGCCAAATTGTTCTTTATCCATGGAGGCCTCCGGTGTGTGCAGGAACGTGTGGTCTCTGTTCCTGTGCTATGGAAATCATAGACCAAATGAAGAAAAAAGGCAACCGACTGTTGGTTTACCTATGAAAAATACCTATGAAAAATGGTGTTCCGGCATGTAAAGTGGCTAAGTGCATCGAAAACGGTGAAAATCTAGGAATCCGATGCAAAAAATCAGGTTGAGAGAGTCGGATGATGGGAAAAGTGCATCGGAAAACAAAAAAATATCCGAAATCGATGCACAGGGCTTTGATTTCGGATATTAATTATCTTGTTTTATTTTTCAGGCATAACGATGGCAATGTGGTCCTCATCAAGCTGCTTCTGTGTAACTTCTGCGGGAGCGCCCATCATAAGGTCCTGTGCATTCTTGTTCATAGGGAATGCGATAACATCACGGATCGCATCCTTGCCGAGAATGAGCATTACCATACGGTCTACGCCGGGAGCGATACCACCGTGGGGCGGTGCACCGTAGCAGAATGCGTTGTACATGGCAGGGAACTTTGCCTTAACATCTTCTTCGCCGAGACGGACAAGCTTGAAAGCTTCCACCATGATCTCGGGATCGTGGTTACGGATGGCACCGGAAGAAAGTTCTACGCCGTTAACAACCAGGTCGTACTGATATGCCAGGATGTCGAGAGGATCCTGAGTCTTGAGTGCTTCAAGTCCGCCCTTAGGCATTGAGAAAGGATTATGGCAGAACTCCAGCTCGCCGGATTCCTCACCGATCTCATACATAGGGAAGTCTACGATCCAGCAGAATTCATACTTTTCCTTGTCCATATGTCCTTCTGCGGCTGCACCCAGGAGTTTTCTGAAGACACCTGCGGTCTTTTGTGCGGTGAGAAGATCACCGGCAGCAAGGCCTACGAAATCACCGTTCTTAAGACCGAGAGCATCGATAACAGCCTGCTTTCTGTCTGCAAGGAACTTGGAGATACCGCCTACAAACTCACCGTTCTCGTCAACGCGGAACCAGTAAGTCTTCTGGGCAGTTGTAACTTCAACATCTGCGATCATGGCATCGATCTGCTTACGTGTTGCGTTCAGCTTGTCAACAACAACTGCCTTTACAACTTTGCCTGCAAAAGGCTCGAAGCCGCAGTCTGCCATAACTTTCGTTGCATCCTGAAGAACCAGGTCGATACGAAGATCGGGCTTGTCTGAACCGTACTTGTCCATGGCTTCGCGGTAAGGAATGCGAACAAAAGGAGCCTTGGAAGCTGTCTTGTAAACGCCGTACTTTGCGAAGATGGGAGGAAGCACGTCCTCTATGACTGCGAAAATGTCTTCCTGAGAAGCGAAAGCCATTTCCATATCCATCTGATAGAATTCTCCCGGGCTTCTGTCCGCACGGGCATCTTCGTCACGGAAGCAGGGTGCAATCTGGAAGTACCTGTCGAAGCCTGCGGTCATGAGAAGCTGCTTGAACTGCTGAGGCGCCTGAGGAAGAGCATAGAACTTTCCGGGATGATTTCTTGCGGGTACAAGATAATCCCTGGCACCTTCAGGTGAAGAAGCTGTGAGGATGGGAGTTGTGATCTCAAGGAAACCGTGATTGATCATTGCGTTTCTGAGTTCTGCAACGATCTGGCTTCTGATGACGATGCTCTTCTTAACCTCGGGATTTCTGAGGTCAAGATAGCGGTACTTGAGACGTGTGTTTTCGTCTGCTTCGGTTGACTTTGTTATTTCAAAAGGAAGCGCGTTGTATCTGCACTTGCCGAGGATCTCGATCTTCTCGGGAACGACTTCGATCTCGCCTGTGGGCAGGTCCTTGTTCTTGGAGGAACGTTCTCTTACAATACCTGTTGCGGATATGGTGGTTTCCTTGTTGAGGCTGTCTATGATGGCCATCATATCTTCGGTTTCGATGACAAGCTGTGTTGTGCCATAGAAATCACGTAAAATAACGAAGCCAAGATTCTTGCTGACTTTACGGACGTTTTCAAACCATCCCACCAGCGTAACCTTTTCACCGGCATTTGCAAGACGAAGCTCATTGCAGTTGTGGGTTCTTGACTGAGTCATGATAATGTCCTTTCATGTTACTGATACAGTAACTTCTTTCTTTTCATCAAATGTTTATTCTATCACGGAATACGGGGGGAATGCAATGAAAAGTTTTGTGGGAGTATATGAGTCATATCTGTGAAATGCGGGAAGTCTTTAACTTGGCTCTGATACCCCGATTTTCACATGTTTTTGGAAAATCGGGGTATTTTGTGGCGGCCAAATAGGAAAAGGATAATGAAAATACCCCGAGAAAAGCTGATTTCAAGAATATCGTGGTATTGGTGGAGCGAATTACGAGGGAATATTGAAGAAAATACCCCGAGAAAAGCTGATTTCAAGAATATTGTGGTATTTTTGAAGAAAGTAGCAGGAAAATTCACATGAAAATACCCCGAGAAAAGTGGAGATGGTAATGATCGGGGTAAGTTGAGAGAAATGAAAAAAATTTGGAAATCGTTTTGAAACTTAAATTGCAACGCTGAAGATGCCTTTTATGAATGCAATAATCTTACTAAATTCATTATGCCCTCCAACATGAGCGTCACATATATTCCTGCGGGAGAAGATGAACAAGGCTACCGGCAAGAGAAGACTACGGTAGTAACAATTTACTGACTTTACAAAAGCACGGTCGTTTAGGCTGTGCTTTTTTTTTAAATCCTATTTCTGCGCTGACTCTTCTTTGGACTTTTTGTGCACTTTGTACATTTCAACACTTGATTTTTGTGAACTTTGTATATTGAAAACCGCGTCTTCACCCTATATAATCAATATTGTTCTTTTGGTGGTTCTTCACCGATACAGCTGCAGCTACTCTTTTTTAAGTATCTATCAAAGATGATTTATCTTTCATTCCGGGATCTGCCCGCAGGTCCTTCTTGGAATCAGTTTTCCGTGTAATGTTTTTATTTTTATGTCCTATTCTTCCTATCTCAAGCTAAACGTGTTATATTTAAACAAGACAGATATAGCAACGAAGGAAGACATAGATAACGATCTTGTTTATTGGGCTGAGATCTTCAAGGCAACCACTTGGGAAGAGCTTAAGAAGATATGCTTAAAGAATGACACGTTTAAGGAGGTGGCACAGGTCATGTACAAGTCCAACGTCCAGAGTCAGGAAAAAACAATAATGGAAGCGCATGAGAAATATATGCTTGATAAGCGGACTCTTGAGCATGAATTACAGGAAAGCAAGGAGGAACTCGCTTTATTGGCTGATGAGAAAGCTGCGTTAACGGCAGAGAACTCCACGTTAACGGCAGAGAACTCCACGTTAACGGCAGAGAAATCCACGTTAACGGCAGAAAACTCCACATTAACTGCAGAAAACTCCACATTAACCGCAGAAAACTCCAAATTAAGCACAGAAGTTTCTTCACTTATGGTCTCAAATGCCAAACTACTCGCCCTTCTTAAGCAGAATGGAGTGCCTGAGGAGCAGATAGCAGCATATTAAAAAAATGAACGATCAATGGAGAAAAGGGTAGCCAAAGGGGATGTCCCCCTTGACTACCCTTTGTTTCATAATCTCATTGACAGCAACAACATTAGTTGATAACATCACATATAAGGATAAAGAACAATTAACTATGGAGGGAAATATGGATAACGAATATATTACAATGACCATCGGAAAACAGAAGAACATAGCACTCATAGCTCACGACGGAATGAAACAGAAACTCATCGAATGGTGCAACGAGAATAAGGATATATTGAAGCATCATTTTCTTTGCGGAACGGGAACAACCGCAAGGATGATCACAGACAAAACGGGACTTCCCGTTCGCGGATATAATTCCGGCCCTCTTGGCGGAGACCAGCAGATCGGAGCGAAGATCGTGGAAGGAAAGGTTGACTTTGTTATCTTCCTTTCGGATCCTTTCACAGCTCAGCCTCATGATCCGGATGTAAAGGCTTTGCTCAGGATCGCTGCGGTTTATGACATACCCATTGCAAACACAAAGGCGACAGCGGACTTCATGCTTCATTCCGAGTTCATGAACAAGGAATATGAGCACAAGATCATCAACTTTGACAAGCAGGTCAAGGATAGGGCAGCTACATTAAAATAGGGTGAAAGTTCACATGGTGTGAACTGTAACTGAATGGCACAGAAAAAGGAACGCTTTAGGCGTTCCTTTTTTGTCTCCTCACTTAGTTCACAATATAACTGTTTCCTATATAAATATCGTTTATATTGAAAAAGGTACATTGAAAAGCTTAATTGATTAGCACTTTGTAACGTTTGTTGCCTGAGGTCCCTTAGATCCTTCAGTTACATCGAACGTAACAT
>JAILRC010000013.1 GCA_024698485.1 Lachnospiraceae bacterium
GCCATGATCCCCCTGATCCAAAAGGAAGTGGCTGAAAACAAAAAATGGATCACAGACAAGGATCTTCTGGACGTGATCGCCATAGCGGAATCCACACCGGGCCCTATCGCCATTAACGCCGCGACTTTCATCGGAAACCGCGTGGCAGGTGTGACGGGTGCGATCTGTGCCACTCTCGGAGTCGTGCTCCCCTCGTTTCTTGTGATCCTTGCCATCTCCTATGTTTTTGAAGCATTCAAGCATATAAAAGCTGTGGAATACGCCTTTTGGGGCATACGCGCCGGTGTTACCGCCCTGATCCTAAAGGCTCTTTTTACGATGTTCAAACAATGCAGGAAGGATTGGCTCAGCATCCTCCTTATGGTGCTGGCTTTCGCCTGCGTGGTGTTCTTTAAGATAAATGCCATCTTTGTGATCCTTGCATGCGCTGTCATCGGTATAATCTCATTTCAGTTAAGGAGGACGAAAGAATGACACTTCTTGAACTCTTTTGGACCTTCTTTAAGATCGGGCTTTTCACCTTCGGAGGCGGCTACGCAATGCTTCCTCTCATCGAAAGCGAGGTTATCGGTCACGGCTGGGCAACCACCGAAGATATAGTTGATTTCATCGCCATCAGCGAAAGCACACCGGGCCCTTTTGCCATAAACATTTCCACTTTCATCGGTCGTACCGTGGGAGGGATCCCCGGAGCATTTTGCGCCACCTTCGGCGTAGTGCTTCCTTCTTTCCTTGTGATCCTCATCGTTTCACATTTCTTTGTGAAATTTAAGGAAAGCAAAGCAGTTAAAGGCGCCATGACAGGGCTTCGTCCCGCTGTAGTGGGCCTCATTGCATCCGCTCTATTAAGTGTTGGAATGAAGGTTTTTATTCCCTCTGAAAGCCTGAGTGTGGCTTTTAGAGAAGGCTTTAACAGGAATACATTAAATTTCTTTACGGAGGTTTTGCCCCTCATCATAAGCATCACATTGTTTATTGTCTCCGCTGTACTTGCTTTTAAGAAAAAGCATCCCATAATGATCATCTGCCTGTCAGCAGTGGTGGGGATCATTACGGGATATGCCTTGGGATTATAAAAATAAGGTTGACTTATCAGAGTATGTCGATCACTTCTCCCGCGAGTGCCTTGTTCATGCTTCGAACCGCGCAGAACTTGCCGCACATGCTGCAGGTCTCGCTGTGATCGTCTTCGGGAGCACGACTTGTGCGAATGGCCTTGGCTGTTTCGGGATCCAGCGCTTCAAGCCACTGCGCATCCCAGTCCAGATTCTTTCTCGCCTTTGCCATCCTGTCGTCTCTGTTCCGAGCGCCGGGGATACCCTTTGCAATGTCCGCCGCGTGTGCTGCGATCTTGCTTGCGATAATGCCCTGATGGACGTCATCCACATTGGGAAGGGCCAGGTGTTCTGCAGGAGTCACATAGCAAAGAAAGGCTGCGCCCGCGGCTGCTGCGATGGCACCTCCGATGGCAGCTGTGATGTGATCGTATCCCGGTGCGATGTCTGTAACAAGGGGCCCGAGAACGTAAAAAGGTGCTCCCTTGCAGATTGTCTGTTGTATCTTCATGTTGGCTGCGATCTGATCCATGGGTACATGACCCGGTCCTTCAACCATTACCTGAACGTCCTTTTCCCATGCTCTTTCCGTAAGTTCTCCCAACCGGAGAAGTTCCTGGATCTGACACCGATCCGTTGCATCCGCAAGACATCCCGGTCTGCAGGCATCACCAAGCGAAACAGTGACATCGTACTCTCTGCATATGTCCAGGATCTCGTCATAGTATTCGTAAAAAGGATTCTCCTGTCCCGTCATGGCCATCCATGCAAACACAAGGCTTCCGCCCCGGCTTACTATGTTCATCTCCCGCTTTCCTTTTCTGATCTGATCGATGGTGTCACGGCTGATACCGCAGTGGAGCGTCACAAAGTCCACTCCGTTTTCAGCATGGAGCCTGATAACATCCAGGAAATCTTTGGCAGTAAGTTCCTTAAGGTCTCTTTTAAAATGTATGACCGAATCGTAGATGGGAACCGTTCCGATCATGGCCTTGCACTGCTCGCAGAGCATCTTTCTGAAAGGCTCAGTGTCTCCGTGGCTGGAAAGATCCATGATGGCTTCCGCCCCCATGTCCACCGCTCTCTGTACCTTCTGAAGCTCCACGTTTATGTCTTTGCAATCCCTGCTGACTCCAAGATTTACATTTATCTTTGTCTTCAGCATGCTTCCCACACCGTTGGGGTCAAGGCATTTGTGATTTTTGTTGGCGGGGATGGCCACTTTTCCTTCAGCCACCATCTGCCTGATGAATTCTGCGTCCCTGCTCTCTTTTTCAGCAACTGCTTTCATTTCAGGGGTGATGATGCCCTTTCTTGCAGCTTCCATCTGTGTGTAATAATTTCGTTCCATATTGATCTCCTGTGTACTTAGTGGTTATATTTTTCGCTCTGCCTCTACTTTACCTGCCTCATTTTGGCATCGGAAAGCTTCCAAACTTGCATTTCCGATACCTACACATGCCAGAGGGGGCCGGAGCCTTCGCCAAGGTCAAGGTTCTGGGCGATGCAGTTTGTGAGGTACCTCTTCCCCCGCTCCACGCTGTCCACAAGGCCGTAACCCCGGGCAAGGAATGACGCGATGGCAGAGGACAGCGTACAGCCTGTTCCGTGAGTGTTGGGATTGTCTATCCTCTTTCCCGAAAGCCGCACCGTCTTAAGGCTCTTAAGGCAGAGGATGTCCGTCGACATGTCCGACGTAGCCATATGCCCGCCCTTAAGAAGAACGGCGCAGCCGAATTCTTCCGCGATCTGCTTTGCGCATCTCACCATGTCCTCTTCCGTTTCGATAGAGGAAACGCCGGCAAGTACGCAGGCTTCGGGAATGTTGGGCGTGATGAGAGTCGCCTGCGGGATCAGTTCTTTTTTCAGTGTCTCCGCCGCCTCATCTTCCATGAGCTTCGCACCCGAAGTCGCCACCATGACCGGGTCGAGGACAATGTTCTCAGCTTTGTAAAAAGCAAGTCTCTCCGCGATCGTGCGGATGAGCTCTGCCCCCGCGGTCATTCCGATCTTCACCGCATCAGGGCGAATGTCCTCAAAAACAGCATCGATCTGATCCATTAAAATGTTTTCCGGCATTTTTAAAATGCTTCTGACTCCGGTCGTGTTCTGGGCTGTGACCGCAGTGATCGCGCTCATACCGAAAACGCCGCAGCCTTTCATCGTCTTAAGATCCGCCTGGATGCCGGCGCCTCCGGAGGAATCACTTCCCGCAATTGTAAGTACAGTATTTTTCTTCATTTTATCCCCATCCTTTGTTATCACTTTAATGCTGCATTCTCTGTTGTAATTATTTCCATATTGTCTACCGCAATCTCAACGGCATTTTTGTCATGGCTTTTGCCGGATCATATACTGTATTATCTGAAGTATCAACTTCTCATTCCACACAGTTTTCTGCGGCTTATCAGCCTTTTTCCGCCAAAAGATTCTGAAGGTTCTTGAGCAGATGCGTCTGATAAAGAACCGAGATCAGGCATATGGCTATCAGAGTGCCTCCCGCTGTGCTAACAAGAAAAGGAACAACGTAAACAAAAAGTGCCACTTCCTTTCCCATTATGAATGCAGCGACGGGGAACGCCAAAAGTCCGCCAAGAATTCCGGTGCCGATCACTTCTCCGATATAAGTCAATGTGAGCTTACCCGTGTATCTGTAGATCAGACCGCAGCAAAGTGCACCCACCATGCTTCCGGGGAATGCGAGGAGCGTTCCGGTCCCGAGGATGTTCCTTATGAGAGAAGTGCAGAACGCGATGCCGACACCGTACCAGGGTCCCAGGAATACAGCAGAAAGCACGTTAACCATGTGCTGAATGGGAAAACATTTTGATCCACCTACAGGGATCGAAAAAGCGGATAATGCAACAGCCAGTGCAGTAAACAGTCCTGCCAGTACAAGTTTCTTAAGTTCTGATCTTTTCATTTTAAAATTTCCTCCATAACCTTTTCTTTTAAGATCTTTGCAGCCCTTTCAACATTATCTTCTCCAAAAATGCCTGAGACAACAGCAACTCCGGATATTCCCGAACCCCCGAGCCTTTCGACGTTGCCAGAGTTGATCCCGCCGATGGCGACCACGGGGATCGACACGGCTTTTGTTATCTCTTTATACATTTCAAGGCTTGTAACAGGCTTTGCATCGAGCTTCGTGGCCGATCCGAAGGCAGCTCCCACACCGAGATAATCCGCTCCGTCCGCTTCCGCTTTCAAAGCTTCCTCAAGGTTGTGCGCCGTTGCTCCGATAATGCGATCTTTCCCAAGGATCTCTCTCGCTTTTACGATGCTACCGTCTTCCTGTCCCAGATGAACGCCTGCCGCCCCCACTTTCAGGCAGACATCCGTGCTGTCGTTGATGATCAGAGGAACATGAAACTCATCACAGACCTCTTTTACGACCTTTGCCTTCTCGACCGTTTCCGCCTCGCTCAAGTGCTTTTCTCTGAGCTGAACCAGGCTTACGCCTCCGAAAAGTGCTTCCGTTACGGCTCCTGCAAGATCCCTTCCGTTTTTAAGACATCCTCTGTCGGTCACTGCATATAGAGAAAGATCCGCTTCAGAAAACTGCTTTCTCCAAGCTTCTCCCGCCATGCTTAAAGTGTCTAAAAGGAGAGTCTTAAAGGAAGCGGTCCCCCTTCTACCTTCCATAATGCATCGTACTTCAGCCTTCCTTGCGGCCCGACTGTAAAGCAGTATCCCATCCCTGACAGCTTCAGTAAGATTACCGCCGCTCTTTTTCGCATTTCCCAAAAAAGCTCCAAGCACGGCAGTCATCATGCATCCGGCTCCGGTGAAGCGCTTTTGCATTTCGCATCCTCCCGGAAGCACCTCGAACAGCCCTTCCGATGCAGACACAAACCTCACTTTTTCACCGCTCTCAACGATCACGGCTCCCAGTTTTTCGGAAAGAGAAAGCAGTGACTTTTCATTGGCTCCTTCTCCTGACGCTTCCACTCCCTTGGCAGGATCAGATCCTTTGGCTTCTTTGAAAGCTTCCTTTTCGTCTGCTTCCTTTTCCGGCGTTCCGAACAACTCGCAGAGCGTCCGTATCTCGGCTGAATTCCCGCGCACACAGGTCACCTTCACTTCTTCCAAAAGATCTTTAATCATCTTTTTTCTGAAGTCCGATGCCCCCACTCCCACCGGGTCAAGGATCACAGGTATCCCTTTTTCATTTGCAGCCTTTCCCGCCGCAAGATAGGCCTTTTTTCTTTCTTCCGACGGTGTTCCGGTGTTAAGTACCAGCGCATCGGACATAGCAGCGATCTCAGCTGTTTCTTCCGGGAAATCGGCTCCCACTGCCGTTCCTCCCACTGCAAGGATTGCGTTTACAGCATCCGTTACCGTTATGTAATTGTTGATAATGTGCACCTGAGGGTGATTTTTTAGATAAGCGTTCATACTCTCTATCGCCACGGGCTGAGAGACCTGCTTTGGAAAATGTGGAGAGCGATCCGACATGCGTATGCCTGCGGGATCGTTATCGAAAGACGAAACAATAAAAAGCGCCATCCGATCAGATGACGCAAAACAGCAAGTTTACATTAAAATGCGAATGTTGACGATTCCTACGTTGGCATTATCCAAATCAGGTTTTAGGGTCGTGCTCTCGCACCTCTCAGCCTTGCGGCTCCCCTTGTCTTATATTTGATTCGCGGACAAATATAGCACAGATGCATTTCATTTGCAAGTAAATTCTGCTAATGAAGCCAGTTCCCTTCGTATCTTTTCAACACGGTAAACGGCCTCTTTCACCTGATTTTTTGCATCACTGATCTTGGACTGTACGTAGAGATCCGCAAGGAGACCGTCAAAAAAGAAGTCAGCGAAGGTTATGAAATCATCCAGATGAATGGAACTGTAACCGCTGACGTCACGAAGTTCCTTGCTGAACTTCTGAAGTGCGAACTTGGCTTCCTGAACCTCGTATTCTGCTTTTGACATCTTACTGTGTTTAAAAAGACCGGTAAGGAGATTTCCTCCGAATATGTCCAGAAGGCCCCAGTTACCGGCGCTGTTCAGATAGCCTTGGGCAGCATTTAAATGCCAAAGAGCATCATCTGCCGCATCTATCGCTTCCTGTATCTCTCTTTTCTGAATGTTATCCATGTTCTGTCCTCCCGATCGTATAAATTTTGGGATATATTAAACTTTACCGGTTCCGAATGAAAAAATGGCCTTAAACTCCGTCCCCGGGGACCATTTTACTATATCGGGCGGGGTGGTGTAAACCCAATGATCGGCGCAAAGCACACGTATTTTCCGCAGGGAGAGCGAAATAAAACTTTCCGCATCGGTTAGAAATGCTTTAGAATAAATCTCTTGTAAAATAAAAAAATCGCGTTAAAATAGTCTGGTGTGTTTTTTTATGAAAGGGTTTAGTCTTATGAACAACATGACCGAAGGTCGTATCTCAAAGAATATCATCATGTTCGCACTCCCCGTTTTTCTGGGGCAGCTCCTGCAACAGCTTTACAATATCATGGATTCCATCATCGTAGGACAGTTTGTGGGACGTGAAGCCCTGGCGGCGGTAAGTTCCTCGGGAAGCCTCATTTTCCTTATGGTGGGCTTCATTCAGGGACTTTTCATCGGCGCCGGAGTCATCATCGGAAAAAGTTTCGGAGCGGGAGATCTTAAGCGTGTTCACATAGCCGTCCACACCGCCGTTGCCTTCGCATTCATCGCAGGTATCGTTCTCACTGTGGTCGGCGTTACAGTCACTCCCACGCTTCTTGAACTCATGAAAACAGCTCCCAAAGTAATGCCCAGTTCCGTAGCCTATTTCAGAGTCTACTTTCTGGGTGGCTTGGGCATCATCATGTACAACTGCTGCTGCGGTATCTTCCAGGCTATGGGCGATTCCAAAAGACCTTTGTATTACCTCATGATCAGTGCCGCTACCAACATTATCCTTGACCTGCTCTTTGTCATAGTTTGGGGTCTCGGCGTTAAAGGCGCAGCCACAGCCACCGTCATATCCCAGTTTCTGGCAGCCATCCTGGCTTTCGGAAAACTCACCCTGGTGGACGGCCCCCACAGACTGGAGATCACCAAGATACGCATCCATGCCGACACCCTGAAACAGGAACTTGGCCTTGGACTGCCCACAGGCGTTCAGAACTCCGTCATCGGACTTGCAAATGTTATCGTTCAGTCCAACATCAATGCTTTCGGTGAAATCGCCATGGCAGGCTGCGGAAGTTACTTTAAACTTGAAGGTTTCGCTTTCCTTCCCATCACCAGTTTCAGCGCCGCTCTCACGAATTTCATCAGTCAGAATCTGGGCGCAAAAGAATATGACCGTGCAAAAAAAGGAGCCCGCTTCGGTATCCTCATGAGCATCAGCCTTGCGGAACTCATCGGTGTCCTCTTCTT
Organism: Lachnospiraceae bacterium; assembly: GCA_024698485.1. GTDB lineage: Bacteria > Bacillota > Clostridia > Lachnospirales > Lachnospiraceae > RGIG3528. The sequence continues at coordinate 7,431 of JAILRC010000013.1, forward strand.
CTTTATGAGCCCCATCCTTTTGAAGCTTTTCTCCAAGGATGACGTGGAAGCCATAGCCTACGGCGTCACCCAGGCTCACACCGAGACACTGTTCTACTTCCTGCTGGCTCTCTCCCACTGTATGGCGGGCATACTCCGCGGTGCCGGAAAGACCAGGGTGCCCATGTTCGTCATGCTGGCCTGCTGGTGCCTCATACGTATCACCTACATCACGGTGGCAGTTCGTCTCTTCCCCGTGATAAACACCATATTCATCGCCTATCCTCTCACATGGACCTTGAGTTCCATCCTCTTCACCGTCTACTATTTCAAAGCGGACTGGATACATGCATTTGAATTAAAAGAAGCATAGAGATATCAAAGGCCGGAAGCTTAAATGCGCTCCCGGCCTTTTTAATGTTTGCTATTCCTCGTTTTCGGATCTTGCCTTGGGGTCATATTCCGGAATGTCCCCGGTCTGTTTCATCAGTTCTGTCGGGTAGCACGGTGTATGCCGCCGGCGTCTTGTCCTCCGCCAATGCTCCGTTCTCGGCGGCAGGTGCCAGTTTCACAAGGAACAGGTGAAGGAAGAAGATCGCAACTGTCAGTGTGAACACAGACAGGCATATATGCCCGATAATGTTCGCATCCGGATCCGAAAGGTAGCTAAGATAAGTGCCGAAACCTATCATGAACCTGTGTCCCATATACTCATCGCATTCTGAAACGTACCAGCCCAGAAGTGTTCTAAAAATATAACTTACCGTATAAAACGGCAAAGTAACCCTGAAAAGGAACTTTCCAACTTTCTTTGTGTGCGATGTATATCTTCTCATGATGTCCAGAGCCAGGAAGATGAAAAAGATCATCTTTCCCCAGCCAACCAGGCCGAAGGATGCAACGGTTCCCGGGAGCAACGCCGAAATGAACGCTTTTTTACCTCCCGCAAGATCATTGTTCTCGGTAATGTCGGTAGTGGTATTTAAAGTTAGAATGATGACCGCGGCAATACTGAGAAGAGCCAGAACGAACATGCTCCACTGAAAGATCTGTCCTCTTTCTTTGATCTTGGGATTCACCACCATCACAAAGTCCCCCACGTAATCTCTTACGTTTTCGGGGCCGTAGTAGGCATCCGCAAAAACCGCAGCCATATATTCCGCCGCCAGATCCTCAAGGCCGTCCATAGGATGGGCATATCCCGTAAGTTCCGCTGTGCTCTGTTCGGTGGTAAGGAGATCAAGGAGCACTGCATCATCCATCAGTACCATAAAAGCATGACCTTTTACGTCCTGGATCATATAGTAGCAATACCCCGGGAAATAGTCGTTAAAGTAGGCGGTCCCATCTATGGATGTTGAAAGATGAGTACATTCCACTTTTCCCATCTGGCCTGAAGAAGTGACATTGCCAAAGTAGCCTGTCAGGTTCCCGTTAAAATAATAAGCATGATACATCGACCATATGATCGATGCTGCGGTCATAAGTATGAGCACAGTCGCTCCGAGGGTATTGAAGGTTTTTCTTTCGGTTCGTGTTAAATTTCGAGTCTTCATAGATTTTTCCTGTAAATTGTTTTAAGTAAGAATGTTCTGTTAGCGGTATTATATCCTACCTGTATGCCACGGTCAAGGGTGTGAATCTTGACCGGCGAAGGTTGCTGTTGTATTATTTCCATGAGGCATATGCCTACTAAATGAAAGCAGGAACCGCAATGAAAAGGATCGTAAACATAGAAGATATCTCCGACGGGAGAACATATGACGCCAATGATATGGTAAAACTGGGAGTTGAGGATTGCAACGGCTGTCACGCCTGCTGCTGCGGAACAGGTGAGACCCTGAATCTGGATCCCTATGACATATATCGCCTGGAGGCAGGACTGGGTCTTGATTTCAGACAGCTTTTCGCGGGGCATCTGGAACTCCGTGTGGCGGACGGTGTCATCATGCCCTTCCTCCGCATGGACAAAGAGCTCACCGTTACCCATGGCGAATTAAAGGTTACCGAGAAAGAAGCCTGCACTTTTCTGAACGAAAACGGGCGCTGCAGCATCCATGACCACCGCCCCGCCATATGCCGTCTCTTCCCTCTCGGAAGGCTCTATGAGGAAAGCGGACACAAATACATTCTCATGGAAAACGAGTGTCACAAGGAACGGCGCATAAAGATCAAGATAAAGAAATGGCTTGAGACTCCCGATTTTTCCAAATATGATGCCTACATCGACACATGGCACGGATTCATCACAGGCATCACGGACAGGGCCGCTGCCATGCCGGAAGAGGAACTTAAATCCATAAACAAAGCCATATTGGAGAACTTCTATTTTACGGATTATGATGTAAACAGGGATTTTTACGGGCAATTTCAGGAAAGGATGAAGAACGTCTCTCACTGATACCCTCACCCCCAAATGAAACAGTAACAAATCTAACCCATCCGGACAAATTAATTATATTTTAAACACAAAACACAGAAAATATACGTTTTAAGGAACAATTTATATATATTTTCTTACCATTTGTTGCCTCATAAGAGTATAATATCCACAAATCGGATCATGAGGTAACGAAATGGAAGCATATTTTTCCACCAAAGAGATGTGCCATATCTTCGATGTGGGCAGAGAGACCCTGAGGCACTACGAAAACATCGGGCTTCTCCATCCCTTGATCAACCCCGAGAACGGCTACAGAAATTACGAGTACTGGGATGTGGGAGCAATGATAGACATCCTTAAGTACCGTTCCGTCGGACTCAGTTTAAAAGAAACCGGGAGAGCCATGTTCGGCTCATCCTTTGAGGACATTGTCAATCATCTCAATGTTCAGCAGGAGGTGTGTCAGGAACAGCTGATGCATTACAAGATGCTGGCCAAAAAGATCAGCATCGACATGGACTATATAAATCGCGTGCACAATAACTTCGGCGTTCTTTACGAGCTTGAACCCAGAGAGCTTTATTTCGTGGCCTGCATCAATCCCCCTCCGGATAAGGAAACCGAGGAAAGACTCAAGAAGGTTTTCCGAAACTGCCAGTTTTTCTCAACATCCTGGCTTTTTGACGAAAACACTCCTCCCACTTCCTACTGGCACGGTATAGGTTTTACCACGGAAAGAGAATTTGCGGAGTACCTTAAGATCGACGGCGGCGTGACTCTGAATACAGGACGCGGCGTGGGAGGTTTCCTGGATATAAAAGGCAAGGAAAAGATCTGTCCCCTTACTTTCGAAGAATTCAATCGGGATGTATACAAAAAATATCCCAAAGCTTCAAAAGAAACCTTGGGGATACTGCTGTCACGTTTCATCGACCAAAACGGAGAATATCATCAGTACATTTTTGTGCGTAAAGCAATAGACTGAAAAATACGGAGTGAGTACAACAGTACCCACTCCGATGTTTTTTATTTGAAGAAATCGATATTCTGTATAAGAACTTCTGCCACAACCTTAAGCTGCTTTGCATTTTCCGCAAGTTCGGTAACGGTAGCGGAAAGTTCCTCAACGGAAGCGCCGGTGGTCTCACTGGACGCCGCGTTCTCTTCGGATATGGCCGAAAGGGAAGCCATGGCCTCTGCCACTTCCTTGTTGGAATTTACGCACTTGCCGGTCTCAACCGATATGCCCGCAACCTTGGAAACGGTGTTCTCAATGTCGGTCAGCATGCCCTTAACTGCTGTGAGGGTATCTTCAAGAGTCTTCTGCTGTTCCTTGTTGCTTGCCATGATCTCGTTGGCTGCATTAACAGCTTCGGATGACTCTTTTAACAGAGTGGGCATCGCTGTCTTGATCTCCTCGGCAAGGGTCCTTGAATTATCCGCAAGGACACGGATCTCTTCCGCAACTACAGCAAAGCCGCGGCCGGCATCACCTGCTCTTGCAGCCTCGATGGAGGCGTTAAGTGAAAGGAGATTGGTCTGGGCAGCGATGTCGGATATGCCCGCAACACTTCTGTCAATGTCGGAAACTGCGCTCTGGGTGGATGCGATCCTCTGAGCGATCTCACCGATCTTCTCCGTAACCGTAAGGCTTGTTTCATGGAATGCGTTGAGAGCGGTCTCAGAATCCTCGGAGGCTTTCTTCATATGTTCTGCAAGGCAGTTCAGTTCAATGGCTGAATTTGAAACATTCTCCACAGCCTTGGTGATCTCGCCTGTATGTTCTGCGGAATGCTGAATGGCAAGGGCCTGATCCGTTGCTCCCGCAGCAATGTCCTGAACCGCTTCCGCAACAGTCTCTGTGGTGGATGCGATCTCGTTGGCCATTGATGAAAGGGTTGAGGATGACTTGTCCACAGTGTAGGAAGAAGACTTGATCTCTCCCACGATGGTATCCAGTTTATCAATTACCGAATTGGAATTTCTCACCATATCTCCGAACTCGTCGGAACGATCGGTATATTTATCGATACGTACAAAGCGTCCGTCCGCAAGGGCAGAGAGTATCTCATCCACCGCAAGGATGGGTTTTGTGAATCCTTCCGCCAGTTTCCAGGATAGCAAAGCCACAGCCACCATCATGGCAATGCCCAGTCCGATTATCACATTGGCACTCTTTCTTGCCTGTACCGTGATATCACGTACGGAAACAGCATTGCAGATCGTAAAACCCGAGAAAGGCTCCTTTACATATGCCACCAGTTTGGGTTCTCCCATGGCAGTGCTCACAAAAGTATCCCTTGTCTTGTTGGTGGTCATATAGGGAGAACTCTTGAAGCTCATGGACTCATCGTCGGGATAGATGGGATACTGGGCATGTGCTGCCAGTGTACCTTCGCTATCGATGATGAAAGCCTCTTTGGTGTTTGCTTCCAGGAATTCATGGAAATTATTCAGATCATAGCTTCTGTGGATTACACCGATAACCTTCTGACCCGAACGATCCCTTACAGGGACTGCTACGCATATGTTACGGGCGTTTGTGGACTTGCTGACAATGATCGCGGAAACATTGGGTTTTCCCGAAGCTGCCTTTTGGAAATACTCACGGTCATGAATGTCGCTCAGTTTGCTGTCATCGCTTCTCATGATCATCTGTCCGGATCTGTCGGATAGAACTATTATATTCTCGTCGGAAAAAGACTTGTTCGCTTCTATCATATGCTGTTTAACAAGTGCTCCCGTTGCAACGTCACCATTTTCTATAAAATCAATGGTAGAAGGAGCCGCTGCCAGTGCCTCCAGAGCGACTCTTGTGTTGTTAACCGTCATGGCGACCTCCGCCTGGACGTAATTTGTTTCGCTCAGTAATGCTTCCTTGGCATCCTTCTCGGCTTTTGATGTTGTAGAGAAATAATTTACCAGGATAGCTATGGTAAGCGGTATCACCGCAACAAGCAACATGATGACAATAAGTTTCGTTTTTACGCTGTTCCATCTGAAAGAACGTTTAACTTTCAACTCCATTTCAATCTCCTTTAAACTCAATTATTTAGAATTTGTTAAAAAATCAACGTTCCAAATTTATACCCGGTGGTTACAACCAACTCAATAAAAAAAATATAAAAAACAGAGCCTCCGTTTCGGAAGCTCTGAATTCTGAACCTATTGGATCTCAACGGGTTGACAGCCATAGTCCTTATATGCGTCAGCCTTTATCCCTTTCTTCTTTACATAATCGGAAAATGCTTTGATCTTATATTTTTCCCTTGCCTCATCGTCGGAAACCATCTTGCTGTAATCCTCGTACATGTCGCCAAAGATCTGCTTTGCACTCTTGGCACTGTTCGAACCGGAATCCACCATATCAAATCCATAAAATGTGTAAGTCCCGTTGGCATATTCACCATGGATGAGTCCGGGAAAGTGTCCGCCGGAAACTATCTCCAGCGTAGTTCCCTTAAGCTCGCAGTTGCAAAGCCAGAAGGAACCGTAGATCTTCACGTCGCTGTCATCGGTATCGTCCACTTCCAAAATGATGGGAACCACAACGCTGTAGTCGGTCTTGTCATAAAAACCTCCCACTTTGTTAACTATGAAATTGCTCAGTCCCTCTATGAACGCCTCTTCATCAAAAGGTACTTCGGGAGTGGGTGTCGCGGTGGGTGTGGATGTGGGCGCGGATGTTCCTGCGGCTTCGGGTGTGGTAGCAGATACGGTTTCGGGTGAAACATCTTCTTTCCTGCTTCCGCATGCAGCCAGAGCCAACGTCAACACCAGCACTGCCAATAATGTCATCTTTTTCATATCTTTCAATCCTTTATAAATATATGATACTGTTCGGCGCTATTGTATCACATACTTCGGGATTTCACAAGAAAGTCCCGGCAGGTTCGAACCCGCCGGGACTGAATTTTACCAGATGCTTATTCTCTTTTCGGGAGCGATGTACATCTTGTCCTTGTCTGTAACGCCAAAAGCTTCGTACCATTCGCCGAAATTTCTTGGCGACATGTTTGCGCGAATAACTGCGGGGGAATGAACATCACTTGCAAGAAGAAGCTGAATGTACTCCTCCTTTGCCTTCATGCACCACACTCTTGCCCAGTTCATGAAGTACTTTTGGAAATCCGCATCGGCCATGGTGTGCATGATCTCAAGCGTAACGCCCATACCGCCGTTGTCTGCGATGTTCTCGCTCACTGTGAGTTCACCGTTCACCTTGCCGCCGTGGAATTCAAGTCCGTCAAACTCCTCGATCATGTCCTTGGTCTTTTCCTTGAAGGCCTTGAAGTCCTCCTCAAGCCACCAGTTCTTGAGGTTTCCGTTCTCATCAAAGTTTGCGCCGTTGTTATCGAAGGCATGGGAGATCTCGTGGCCGATGACCGCTCCAATACCGCCCAGGTTCTCGCCGGCTGTCTGAGACAGGGAATAGAAGGGCTTCTGAAGGATGGCTGCGGGGAAGGTAATATCGTTGCTCAAAGGATTGTAGCAGGCATTTACCATATGTCCGGGCATCACCCACTCGGTTCGGTCAACGGGCTTGTTGAGCTTGTCCAGATTGTCTCTTCTCATCACTTCACCTATCTTCTGCATAGCTGCGAAGTAGGAATCATCCTCTTCGAAAACCAGCTTTGACCAGATGTCTCTTACAGCATCGGGATAGCCCATCTTGATCACGATGGTGGAAAGCTTTTTGATAGCCTTTTCCTTTGTAGCCTCAGCCAGGAAAGTGTTCTTCTTCATTCTCAGCTTATAGGTCTCGATGATCTTTTTGACCATATCCACAACATCCTTCTTTGCCTCTTCACCGAAGTAGGTTCTGCCGTAGTAAACGCCCACGGGCTCGGAGTACATCGAAGAAGCCACCTGATAGGCTTCCTTCTCAAGAACGGGGTCGGAAACAACGCCTGTAAGAGTTCTTCTGTATGTTCTTCCCAGGGTCTTAAGTTCAAGTGACAGGCATGTTGTGGCTGTGAGAAGTGTCTTTACATAGAGCCAATGCTTGTAGAGCTTGAAGTTCTCCTCGTTAAAGTAGGTGTTCATCTCTTTGACAGCCTTGGGGTCATATACGATCAGCACCTGAGGAGCCTTGTCGCCGTAAATGTCCTTAAGGAGCTTCTTAACGTCGAAAGGTGCCACAAGAGCAGCAACCTCGTCAACGCTCATGGGATTGTGGTTCTTGAAGTACTCGGACCACTCAACCTGGCTCTTTACCTTCTTTGCAACCAGTGCGTCGAAAGCAAGGGTGTCTTCAACAAAAGTCTTCTGATCTGCCTCAGAGAGAGGTGAGAACTTCAGCACCTTTGCAGCCATATCGGCATATACTGCCAGAAGCTGCTTGCCCTGCTCATTGTCCTCTGCATAGTAGGTGGTGTCGGGGAGGATGATGGAAGGTCCGAGGATTATGAATGAATGCTTTGTGGCATCCTCCATATCGGTGGTAACATCCATCTCCACGGGAAGGGGAAGTTCCTTAAGGAAGAATTCGGCCGCAACCTTGTTCAGATCTTCAACGCTCTCAAGGGCGTTGATCTTCTCAAGGATGGGAAGAACGGGGGATATGCCCTCGCGATTTCTTCTTTCTTCATCAAGTATCTTTTTGTAAAGGGAAATGGCATAACGCATTTCCGGAATGTCCGTAGTCTTTTCTCCTGCCGCAAAAGCTTTGAAATCAGCCATCATAACCTTTTCAACGTCCTGGGCAAGGGTTGCGAAACCGCCCGTTGTGGGTCTGTCATCGGGAATTACGGCAGTCTTGAGCCACTCCCCATTTACGGCCTCATAAAGGTCGTCCTGTATCCTTACTGTTGTATCACTCATTTTTTCGCTTCCTTTCTTATATGGTTCAAAAACCTGCCCTTAATAATACCATGCCATAGCCCCTTATACCAACCATTTTTCGTCAAATTTTTAACCGATTTTCTTTCCGATGGATATTGTATACCCCGGGGTCCCTCCCCTGCTTCGCAGCGGTCCTCCCCGGTGTCATATACCCCGAGGGCTCCTTTTATCTCAGAAATACGAACAGCCATACCGTGATCATCGCGTCATATACGCCGTGAGCCAGCACCAGTGACAGGGTGGAACAACTCTTTATCTTCAACCTGAAGATGCAGAATATTGCACCGATGATCCCAGTCAAAACCACCTGGAGCAGATTTCCGTTAAAAATGTGGAACAGACCGAAAAGCGCCGAAGAGCAGATCACAGGCACAAGATCGCCTTTACCGAGACGCTTGATCTTTTCGTACAGGATCCCACGGAAAACAAATTCCTCAGTCAGCGCTACGCCCACAATGCAGTATACAAACTCATAAATGAACTGCCAAAGATACATGTATCTGTGCCCGTTGTCCACATATGCACCTGCGCCCGCAAGGTGAGGGATAAGGGTCAGCACCAGAGACATCGCAAGACCCAAACCCACTCCCACAAAGATCTGCAGCCCCATCTTTTCGCGGCGGAAACCGTAATCCTTAAGTTTGTCCTTTTGTACAAGCATCACGATCAAAGGTATCAGCCCCACGAACCAGTAGAACGTTATCATGCATGCCATTCTCACTCCAAGAGGCAGTGACATGAGGACATATACATTGAAAGCCCTGACTCCGAAGCACCCCAGCATAGCTCCCAGAAATGCCACTATGATCCCTACGATCTCTTTACTTTTATTACTCTTTTCCATTGATATCCTCCTTCTGATACTCAGATGTATTATTACGTTTACTGTAATATATCGTTAACCGTAATATAACACTAAACGTAATATGTGTCAATAGGTTTACGGAAAATGTTTTAGACGCAAAAACGGCCCGCAGATATTTCATCCGCAGGCCGTTTTATTCTTGACTCTGTATTGTATGCTTTTATTTACAATGCGTAAAGAGTATTCTCCGCAAAGTTGAGATAGGCTTCGTCGCCCACCTTGTAGATCTTGGAATTCTTGGGATTGTAATCCTGGATCTTTACAAGGGTGTCCCCCACCTTAACATGATAATCCTGATAGGAGCCCATGAAGCAGGAATATGCCACCTTCACCTTCAGTGCTCCGTTTTCGCTGAGGGAAGCTCCTTCGGGACGAAGTACAACGCTGCACTTGTTTCCCACCGCAAATGAACCGGTGGCGCACTTTACCTTGGATCCGTTTATATTTACCATATCCTGTCCCTCAACGGTGGCATCCAGGAAATTCGCCTCACCGATGAAGTCCGCAACAAACCTGTTGTTGGGATAGTAATATGCGTCCTGAGGCGTGGAGATCTGTTCCACAAGGCCCTTGTTCATGATGATGACCTTGTCGGAGATGGCCATTGCCTCGCTCTGGTCGTGAGTAACGTAGATCGCCGTTATGCCGGCTTCCTGCTGGATCCTTCTGATCTCGGTACGCATGGACACACGGAGCTTTGCGTCAAGGTTTGAAAGAGGCTCGTCAAAAAGCAGAACTCCGGGCTCGATGACAAGTGCTCTCGCCAGGGCTACTCTCTGCTGCTGACCGCCTGAAAGCTGGTTCGTCATACGGTTTTCCATACCCTCAAGACCTACAAGACCAAGGATATCCGTAACTTTTTTCTTTATCTCCGCCTTGTCCATTTTCCTGAGTTTGAGGCCGTAGGCAACATTGTCAAAAATGTTGTAGTGGGGCAACAGAGCATAACTCTGGAAAACCATGGCTGTGTCTCTTTTGTTGGGAGTGAGTGCATTGATGGGCTCGTTTCCGAGATATATCTCACCCTCATCCGGGCTCTCAAAGCCCGCTATCATACGGAGTGTTGTTGTCTTTCCGCATCCGGAAGGTCCGAGAAGGGTTACAAAACTTCCGGGTTCGATCTCAAGATTTGCATCCTTTACGGCATAGAAGTTCTTACCGGTCTTGGGATCCTTATATATTTTCGAAATATGTTCAAGGCGTACGCCTTTTTTTTCTTTTGCCATTTTAACCTCCAAATACCGTTATTCTTCAACCTTAACATGACGGCTGGTGCCGAAATGTTTGATCACAAAGTTCATGAGAAGAACCGAACCGTAAGTGATCACGATAAGTATCGTTGCGAACGCGCAAGCTATGCCGTAGGAACCCTTTTCCGCAAACTCGTTGATCTGCACTGTGATGAGCAGATAGGAAGGAGTTACGAGAAGGATGATGGCGCTGATGGCGGTAATGCTTCGTACAAAGGATGTTACAAAGCCGCTTAGGAAGCTGTCCTTAATGAGCGGGAGCGTAACCGTCACGAAGACTCTGAAACTGTCTGCGCCCATATCATATGCCGATTCCTCGATGCTCTTATCAATCTGGCGTAAAGCCGAGATACCGCTTCTGGTTCCTGTGGGAAGGCTTCGAACAACAAAGACGATGACAAGTATCACGCCTGTTCCGTAAAGTCCCTGAAGTATGCCGCTTCCAAAGATACCTCCGGAGAAACCGCGAATGTAACCGATACCGAGAACAGTTCCGGGAACTGCCATGGCCAGCATCGAAACCGCTTCGATAAAGCCTTTTCCTTTGAATTTCCTCTTTACAACGAGGTACGAGATGATCATGGAAAGCAGTGCCGTGATGGGTGCCGCAATGAGCGACAGGATGAAGCTGTCCCTAAAGGCCTTGAATCCCTTGTATTTTGTGAACACAAGCCCAAACCACTTGAAGGTCAGGTGGAAATCATAGCCCCAGGTCTTAAACAACGCTCCGAAGGGAACGCATATATACATGAGTATTACAAACAGTGCAAGTGCAGAGCACAGTATGGTGAGAGGTACGGTAACACTCTTGTCGGTGATGAGCATCCTTTCCCTGGATGCTTTACCGGAAAGGGTTGCGGTGCTCTTTCTCTCAAGATAGTACTTCTGGACCACAAACATAAGCAAGGTGATGGTAAGAAGCACCACCGCCATGGCAGCAGCACCCTGTTTATCATATGCTCCCGTGATCTGAAGATAGATCGTGGTGGCAAGGGTATCGTAGGAACCGCCGATGATCATGGGGTTTGCAAAGTCCGCGATGGACTCGATGAATGTTACAAGGAACGCATTTCCGAGGCCGGGCAGGATGAGGGGCAGCGTAACCGTCATAAATACCTTGAATCTGGAAGCCCCCATATCTCTCGCCGCCTCTTCAAGAGACGGATCGATGTTTTTCAAAAGACCTTTCAGCATCATGTAGCACACAGGGAAAAACGTAAGTGTCTGCACTATGGTGATGCCCCAGAATCCATAAACGCTGTTGTCATAGATCCCGAGCAAAAATCTTGTGATGATGCCCGCCTTACCGAAAAGCATGATCATGGAAAGCGAAAGCACAAAGGGCGGGGATACTACAGGGAGCATCGATACGACTTTAAAAAGCCCGCCCATAAATTTCGTTCTGAGTTTTACATATTCCTCGACATATGCGAACAAAAGTCCGATCAGTGTCGATGCTATACCAACCACAAAACCCACTTTCAGCGTGTTTGTGATGGCCTTTCTGAAGTTTGGAAGTCCCATTATCCTCCTGAACACATCAAGAGTCAGACCTCCCTCGCCGATAAAGCTGTCTACCAGCAGTATCGCAAGCGGATAAAGAATAAATATCGTCAAAAAAACGATCAAAAGCACAATGGTCGTGACCAGTATGGGGTCCCCCATAAGCTTTTTCCTGTCAAGGCTGGCGCTTTGACTTTTTGCCATTGTCTTACCTCCTCTAAAGGGAGCATATATGCCCAATTCATAATTTAAAAGGAGCGGACACTCTACGCATCCGCTCCGAAATGCTCAAAACTATTTTGTCTGGAAACGATCGTCTGCAGCAGTGCCAAGTGCACTCATAACTTCTTCGACATATTTTTTTGTATTTGCTTTTGCGTCTTCAAAGTCATACTTCATAACGTTGTTGGGATCAAGACCGAAATCAGCCGCAGCCTGAGGCTGTTTTGCGTTGTCGATAACAAGGAACTGATAGGAACCGTTCTCTGCACCGAGCTCTACGCATGCAGGGCTGAGAGCATACTCGATCCAAAGCTTTGCTGCATTCTCATGCTTGCATCCCTTGAAGATAGCGGTTGCACCAATCTCGAAAGATGTGCCGCTGGAAGGGATGATGAGCTGAATGTTGCCATAGCCGTTGTCCTTGATCTGAGTGATGCCGTCATGAAGGAAACCGATACCGATGACGCACTCACCTGTGCCCACGTTCTTGGAAGGGCCGGAACCTGACTTTGTGTATACTTCGATGTTCTTGTCAAGATTTACAAGGTACTCGATGCCCTTGTCATGACCATACTTCTGGATCATTGTGTTTATAACAAGCTTTGCTGTACCTGCGGTGTTGTAGTTGGAGAGCCAGATAAGGCCCTTATACTTGGGATCGAGAAGATCCTGCCAGTCAGCGGGAGCCTCAAGATTCTTTCTCTTAAGTTCATCCTTGTTTACCATAAAGCCAAGGATTCCCTTGTAGATACCGTACCAGCAGCCGTCCTTGTCGCGATACATATCGCTTGCAAGGTGAGATGCGTTTATTGCTTCGTAGGGAAGAAGAAGTCCCTCTGCTGCAGCTACGTTGTAGGGATCGGTAGTACCGCCGAACCAAACGTCACCCGAAGGATTACCCTTCTCTTCTTCGATCTTGCTCTGTACTTCGCCTGTGGAAAGACGCTGATACTGAACATTGATGCCATAGAGCTTCTTGAAGTTTTCACATGCAGCCGCAAGGTACTCTTCCTCGCAGGAGCCGTAAACAACCAGCTCACCTTCAGCCTTTGCGGCGTCGATGAGTTTCTGCATCTTAGGATCGGAATCCGTAGGTGCGGTTGAATCGTTGTTTGCCTTCTTGCCACAACCCGCAATGCCGATCACCATTACAGCAGCCAATAAAAATGCCAACAGTTTCTTCATAAATATTCTCCTTTCCGAACGATATGACTATCAAACTGTGATGACTATCGCCCGATAACACAAGGATACAATAAAAAAACTGTCGGCTATACCCAATTTTCTGTTTTATTATCCGATTTTCTGAACAAATAGCTTTTCAGTTCAAAAACTCTGACGGTGAAGTGTTGGTGTAACGCTTGAAGACCGCATTGAAATGCTTATAATCCGTAAATCCCGTCATCTCCGAAGCCTCATAGACTTTGTATTTCCCGGTCTGCAAAAGTTTTACCGCCTGTCTTACGCGATACCGGTTCAGGAAATCCAGATAACTCTTTCCCGTAGCCTCTTTGAACTTACGGGAAAGATAACTGGCGGAGACTCCCAGTTCCGCCGAAAAACCTTCTATGCTGATCTTTTCCGCATAATGCTCTTTTGTGGCATTCAGCACATAGCGCACATAATCGTTGTCGGATCCCTCTTTCAGTATGATCTTCTCGGGATCCTCCAGTTCCTTTTGCTTCTCGTCAAACTGCTCATAGCGATATTCTTTCTTCAGTTCCTCTTTTATCTTATCGATGGCTTTTTTTATCTCATCTTTGTCCACCGGTTTCATGAGATAAGCGGAAACATTCAGATCTATGGCCTGTTTTGCATAATCAAATTCGGCATAACTCGTGAGGATCACTGTCTTAAAAGATGCGATCTTAAGAGCCTCACGGGCCATGGCTATGCCGTCCATAACAGGCATCATGATGTCCGCGATCACGATGTCCGGCTTCAGTTCCCTGATCTTTTCAAGACCTTCCGCGCCGTTTGCGGCTTCACCCACAATACAGCAATCCCAAGATGTCCAGTCCATGGTATATGCTATACCTTTTCTGATGATGTCTTCGTCTTCGACGATCAACACTCTGTACATATCACACCTCTGTTTGCTACACTTCTCGTTGAATCCCGATTCAGCCCTTCTTTACCCTGCAGGGCAGCAATATCCTGACCAGCGTACCTTCTCCCTCTCTGCTGTCGATATCGATGCCGTAGTCGCCTTTATACATAAGCCTTATGCGCCTGTGTATGTTATAAAGTCCGTAATGGGCAGTGTCGTTTGTGTCGTTTTCAAGGGTTTCCCGGATCTCCTTAAGTCTTGGAGAAGGGATCCCCGCTCCGTCGTCCTCGCAGACAAACACCAGCTTGTCCGTGATCTTGTAGCCCCTGATGACCACAGACAGTTTTTCCTTAGTGCCGAATCCATGCTTTATGGCATTTTCCAAAAGGGGCTGCAAAAGGAGTTTTGGGATCAGGCAGTCCATCAGTTCTTCACTGATGTCTATGGAATACTTAAAACGCTTGTTAAAGCGGATCTGCAGGATATTGAGATAATACTGCAGGTTGTTCAGATCCTCTCGGAGGGTTACCTCCTCACGGGTATCCCTTATGGTGTATCTCAGAATGCCCGAAAGAGAGATGATCATCCTGTCCGCGGCATCCGCGTCGATCTTTGCCATGAACCTGATGTTGTCAAGGGTGTTAAACAGGAAATGAGGGTTCAGCTGGCTTTCAAGCTGTTTAAGCTGTGCAAAGGCAACATCCGTCATCAGTTCCCTGTTCTCGGCTATCTGCTCCCTGAGGCTCCTTAACATCTCGTTAAAATCATTCCCGATGGTGTTGAACTCTCTCGAACTGTCGGTGAGGAGCCGCACATCCAGGTCTCCGTTAGAAACGGCTTCAAAGGCCGCTTCTATCTTTCTGATGTCAGCAGTGTACTTTTCCGAACTTGCGTCGGTGCTCCTGTACGTGATGAACACTATCCCCGCAAACACCATGACCACCACCGCGATAAGCAGCGCAAAGACTCTTATGTTGCTGCTCATATCGTCCGCTGTGTAAACCGTGAGTCCGCACTTCGTAGCGGTTCTGCAGAGATAATAGAGTTTTCCGTCATTCTTAAGATAGCCTGTCTCCCTGTCAAAGTTGTTGGCTATCTTTCCGTATGCGTCGGAAAGCATCTTGTTGTTTCCGGACCATATCCAGCCGTTTTCATCCGTAACGGCGAGATAACGCTCCCCTGTGGCCGTGATCCTGCTTATCACTGCCTCCGGGACGATGTATACAATAACGCCCTTTACCCCACCGTTCTCATAAATGCTCTTTCCTATGCAGATATCGCCTTCCGAAAGTCCCGTCACCGTTCTGCCTTCCGCTCTTCCTGCGGTGTAGAGTATGCCCCAGTCTGAATAGGCAGGCTCCGTGAGATAGTAAGGAACAGTTTCCTTTGAAGTAAAAAGCACTTCTCTGTCAGGGGAAAGGATCACCAGATTTCCTGTTTCGCCAAATTCTCCGCATCTTTCATAAAGGATCTCAAAGATCCTGTCCCGGGATACAATGCAGTCGTTTTCCACAAATGTGTCCGCCATATCTTCGGTCATCAGATACCACACATCCATGACACGGGAGATCTCATCCGAAGTCTCGCGGTTTTCCTTTTCATTCCTGTAGGTCACAGAATGACTCCAGGCAAAGCCCGTAATGGCAAGGAGCACAAGTGCTGTGACCACCACCGGGACTATGGAGTAACCGATAAAAGTTTTTCTTATGCTGTCACGAAAGCAAACCGTCTCTTTGTTCATGGTTCACCTCGCTTTAATATCTCTTCGAAACATGCGATCCATCTGTCTTTGTTTCCGATCACGTTTTCAGTCTGCACTTCTATTGTCTTTACAGAATCAAAAGGAGCGACGATATCGGAATCAGTCACATCGATCCTTACGCTTCTTCGTCCCAGATTTGCCGTGATGAAGCTCTGCGCATTGCGGGAGGTCATAAAATCCACAAATGCCTCGGCCTTGTCTTTTCTTTCGGAAAGATCGTTGATATATATGCCGTCCGGCGTGAACACCACGCCCTCTTCCATATAGACTATCTTTATATGTTTGTCGCTTTTAAGCATGGTGACCGCTGCCTCTTCAAATGTCAGTCCCACAGTATACTTTCCGTTTGCAACGCCTTCGTACACTTCAGATGATGTGGAAAGCAACACGCCGTCCAGATTTTCGCAGAATTTCTCCACATAGTCGAAACCCTTCTCCGGATCGCCGTTTCCCATGGCATAAAGCATGTTTACAAGATGCTCGAAAGAGGATGAAGACTTTCCGGGATCGGCAAAGGCTATGCGTCCCTTTAGCCGAGGATCCAGAAGATCTTCGTAGCCCTCAACTTCTATGTCCCCTATAAGATCCATATTTATCATTATCACGCTGGGCACAAGCGTAAAACAGGTGATCCGTTCGTCCACCCCGTCAAATCTGTCTTCAAAAGCCTCGCGATTCTCCGTATGATAGGGGTAAAAAGCCTCCTCATAAGAACTTACGGTAAGAAGGGAACCGCCCCACAGAACATCCACATCCTTGTCATCCATGATACGCTTTAACGCATCCGAAGTACCGAGGCTGATGACCTCCGTCTTTATACCCGTTTCGTTTTCAAATTCCTTTATCAATGAGATCATAAAGGCCTTCGGATGGGGTGAGACCACCACCAGATCCGGCTCCTTCCGTTCTTCTTTCCAAAACGCAAAGAAAAGAATGACCGCTATGCCCAAAACCGCAGCAGATAAAGCCGTCACAAGAAGCGCAGTATGATGTTTTATAAGATCGGTCACCTTTTTGTCTCTCCTCCGTGACAGTGAGCTGCTTCAAAATACTGTTAAAAAAAATCCGTAAGCGTGATCATTCTCATACTTACGGATCTTATCGAGGCGACAACCGGATTTGGACCGGTGCTCACGGTGTTGCAGACCGATGCCTTACCACTTGGCTATGTCGCCATATGTCTGCGCTGTTCTCTCGGACAGCTTTGCCATTATATCTTATGAAACAGCTGTTGTCAACAGTTTTATAAAGATTCAGACAATTAGAACTCCAGCGCAGTATCATCCGTCATGGACCCTATGAGATAGGCCACTTCCAGCTCATGGTTTACGGTGTTCTCATTGGGGAAGTAAAGATAGAGCATGCAAACGATGCCCTTTTGGTCGGGTTTGAACAAAAACTCCAGCCTGTAATCTCTTCCGTCCTTGGCTCTGTGAGATGTGGTGTAATAGTGGAACAGATTGTTGTTGGTATCATAAAATCCGTTGATGGAATCCGCAGAGTCTCCTCCCACCGCCTCAAGGATGTTCTCAACGATCTTGGCTTCTATCTTCTTCAGATTGCTCTCGGTGGGATCCTTGGGAGGCTGCTTTAAGTAGGTCTCATTATTAAAATAAAAAATGTAAAAGATCTCGGGGTACTGGATATTCATGGGCTCAATAGCATTCAGATTATACTGATAACCCTTGATACCGTTATTTGTAAGATCCGAGATGACATAGCCGTTGTTCCATGACTCCGGGATCCTGTATTTTACTCTTCCGTCCTTCCTAAGATCCTTCACTTCGACATAGCTGTACACCGGAGTGTTGAAGAAGAACAGATCTCCTTTCACGAACTCGCTGTTACGTCTTTCCATTACGGTCGCGTTCAGGTAGTAGGACGAGCCGTCCACCACCACTTTACCGTAAACCGTCACCGTGTCTCCGCGCTCAATGTCCCCCACGATCTCTCTTTCTCTGTCTTCGAAGGGAACCGCAAGACAGGTCTTTCCCTGTCTGTCTTTAAGCACCACCTGCTTAAGGTCATCCGAAATGCTCTCCACAGTGGTGTTGTTACCGATGGCAACACAGCGTCCGCTATAGTTTTTCTTGAAGTTAGCCGCATTGCTCTTTGCATCTTCAAGTTCTTCTATGGTCACAGCCGTATAAAGGCGCTCGGTCCAGAGTGTTTCCCTGAGTCTCGCCATGTAATCCTTGGCATAAACAGGCTTTACGAATGCAAGGGAAAGGACGGCGGCAACAGCCACAACACGGGCTATAAAATGCAATTTATCACGCTTCATGGCTACCTCCTTTCAATCTCGTACTCAAGGGCCGACTCTATGATGAATCTCAGCACCTTCCTGAAGGTCTTTGCTTCCGCATAGTCATCCACAAGGATGATCTTCCTTCCCAGGATCTTCTCAACCACAAACTCCTTAAGGAAGGTCTCAAGGTCATTGCCCTCGTAAAGGTAGCATGTGACTTCTTCTCCCCCCACGATGATCTCAAGGGGCGGAGTGGGGGTTGCTGTAGGCCGCGGCGTAGGTGTAGGTGTGGGGGTAGCCGTGGGCTTAGGTGTTGCGGTAGGCTTGGGGGTAGGTGTGGGGTGAGCCGCAATATATGCCCCCTGTGCATTTCCTATTGCATCTCCCACAGAGCCGCTGATCTCGATGAAAGGCTTGTCGGCATTGATAAGTTCGGGCTTGTAACCGAACATGTCAAAAATGCCGCCCAAAGCCGTACTCAGTATGACGATCAGCAATATTCTATTCCATGGTGTCGATCCATTCTTCATTTTCTGTCCTGTAATTTACTCCCTTTTCATCGCACAGTTTTGTGATCCTGTGATGCAAAGCGGCGGTAGAGTAATCGTCCACTATGACCATCTCCGTGTTGTTCTCCACATGCCAGTCTATGTATTTTTCCACAGTGTCCATGTCAGCTTCGCGGTCGCTTATGAGGATCACATCATCTCTCAAAACGATGCAATGATCGGGCTGTATGATCTCATCATTTCCCTTAAGTTGTTCCTCTTCCTGCTGTTCTTCCTGTTCCTGCAGGTCTGCGTTTTGCTGCTGTCCGCCGTAAACTTTGGAATTGGCGAGATACCATATCAGATATATCATCATTCCCACGATCACAAGAAACAGGAGTATGAATATGCCCTTGGGCAAATTTTTTAAAAATCCCGTAAGTGCGGGCACCATAGCCTTTATGAACAGGATCAGGATCAGTGCAAGGATCACCAGAAGGATAATCGCAACAATCTTATTCATCATCCGACTCCGAATAATTCTTTTCAAACTTGTCCTTAATGTTCAGGTCTTCATACAGTGCAAGTATGGCCTGCTCGTCACGATAGAGCATCTTCTCGTCCTTTATGGCGAAAATGGTGGGCACACCGTCACTGTTACCCAGTACCCCTTCTATATATGCACGGCATTCATCCCAGATCTTGTCTTCATTGCTGGGATTGATCTCTCTTTCCCACTGTTCCCGGGAATTGATCTCCACATGCAGGGTACGGTATTTTCTGTTGGAAGGTCTGTAACTTGCAAAAACCGTAACGACATTTACGTAGTCATACATCTGCTCATAGGTTTCCAGCTGCTTTTGTACCGTCTCGTAATGATCGTTGTTCTCGGCCATGGCATCCTTTGCCGTCTGCTCTATCTTTTCCGCCTCCGCAAGCTTTTCATCCGCAAGCTTGGAGTAGTTGTCCTGAAAACTCAGCACAACGATAAGAAGGATAAAGATGACGTCCAGCAACGGGGTCAGATCTATGATGAACTGCCCCAATGTCTTAGGTTTGTTCTTCAGTATCATAGTTTATCCTCTGTTACCGTTTTCAGTTTCCTGGTCAAATTTGTCCTTTACCATCTGGTAATTCTGTTCAAACATTTCGAAGTAGAGTGCCTTCTTGTTGACCGACTTGCTCACCAGCACCGCATCAACCACCTTCAGTGTAATGGCTGCGATGAGGCCCCAGAATGTGGTGGACATGGAAAGCGCAAGAGCTGCTCTCATCTGATCCACATCACCCAGCTGCTGGATGAGGCCGGCAACGGTTCCCAGAATACCCAAAAGCGGGAATACGGGAATGAATTGCTCGAATATGGAATAAACAAGCTGGATCCTGTTGAAACTCTCAAGATAATCCAGTGTTTCCTCCCATGTATACACGTCGGCCTCTTTCTTGATGCCGCCTTCCGTGTATTCCTTCTTTCTGCCCTTCTTCTTGCTGTTCATGATGCCGTCAAGTTTGCCTATCTCAAATACCACCCAGGCAAATCCGATGAGCGTCAGCACTGCCAATAAGGCAATGATCCAGTTGATACACGATCCGATAAAAATTGCTAAACCTTCCATCTGTACACCTCTTATTTTTGTTTGGTTTCAGGGGATTTGATCCTCTTATTGTTCCTCACGGGAGCCATCAGTATCTTTCCCGTTCCTTCATAAACATTTACAAAGCCTTCTCCGGACACTGCCGATCCTATCAGAGTGCCCATGGATTTATCCACCGTGAACCTGAGTTCGGGTGACCAGGCTATGGCCATATTCCCGTCTATCTTAACGGTGTCTTCCTCAAGTTCTATCTCTATCAGTTCCTCTCTCGGCACAGGGCTTTCCAGTGCCACAAGACCGTCCCCCGTCAGCGTGCAGTTGAACAAGCCTTCACCGCCCAGTATCATGGACGAGACTGTTTTTCTGCCGGTAACGCTAATGTCCGTTCCGTCTTCGCACGCCAGGAACATGCCGTCCTCGATCACCATACCGTCGGGCCAGTCTTTAAGGTCCTCCAGCAATATGTGTTTGTATGTAGGTTCAAGGACCAGCACACCGTCGCCTATATAATGGGGTTTCACCACGCTCTCGGATGTGACCACACTGCTCACAAGTTTCCTGAACAGATCACCCGCGCCCTTTACACCTGTCGTGGCTTCGACGTCGCCGATCATCATCTGCATCTCGCCGGCCTGCACAAAAACACCGTCCTTGTCCCTGATCTCCGCGATCAGCTGCCTCTTCCTGACATTCATCTCCGAGGAGAAATATGCCAGCTGTGCATCCTCCGGCGCCACAGAAACATCCTTTGCGTACTCCAGCACCGCAAAGGGGCCTTTCCGCTGTTTTATGCTTCTTTCCTCCGACGCTTCAAAAAGATTGGTCCTGAAAGACATAGGAGCACCTCCTGTCGTATACTGATCTAATTTTACTCTAATGCAACGCTGTCTGCAACATTTTTGCTTTAATAAAACATCACCGTAAACTTCGTCCCCTTTCCCACTTCGCTCTCCGCTTCGATCCTTCCGCCGTGGGAACCAATGATCTGTTTTGCCATGGCAAGTCCTATGCCCACGCTGTTGGGTGATGAATTCCCCGCCTTGTAGAAACGCTCAAAAATATGGGGAAGGTGCTCCTTTTCGATTCCTTTACCGTTATCCTCAATTATGAGGGTGGTACAGAGGTTGTTTGCGGAAGCGGTAACATTTACATGTCCACCCGCTGCCGTATGCTCGATACAGTTTTTTATGATATTGGACAATGCCTCCCGAATCCAGTGGCTGTCCGCTTTTATCACGATCTCCTCCGAAACCCTGACATTTAGCTCCACTTCCGCCATTTCCGCCATCACCCCCAGCCCCTCGGAGATTTCCTCCAGGACCTCCTTAAGTCCCACGGGAGACATCTTCATTTCCAGCACTCCCGCTTCCAACTGTGAAAGGGTGAGGAGATTTCGTATGAGCCAGGTCATCTTGTTGATCTGGGAATCGATCTTCGCTGCATATTCCATCCGTTCTTCCCTTGTCACGTTCTCCCCCATCAAGAGTTCCGTCATAAGGGATATGGCCGTGAGGGGCGTCTTGAACTGGTGAGAAATGTCCGACATCATGTCGCTCATGTACTTCTTTTGTTTATGTTCCAGAGAATACTGCTCCCGAAGGATGGTCACCACCTTGTAGATCTCGCTCTGAAGGATGCCTATGCTCCCTTCCGTGAGTTCCTTCATCTCGGGCAGAGCCGCACAGTCCTGCACCTTGGTGATGTAGTCCGTGAGTTCTCGCACATCTTTTTCCGTCTTTCTTTTTTCAAACAAGTCCGCGCACCAGAACCCCGCAAGACACAGTCCCAGCGTTACCGCCATCACCGCCGGATCTCGGGCGATCAGGCATATGAGGAGCCCGCAGCCTGTAATTATGAGTTTTATCTTCATCGTTTCTTCCTCAGACCGCTTTTCAGTCCATCCTATATCCCATGCCCCTGACCGTTGCGATAACAGGTTCGTCACCGTCCGCCTCCAGCTTTTTCCTGAGCCTTCTCACATACACAGTAAGGGTGTTATCATTCACAAAATCTCCTGCGCTGTCCCACATATCGTTCAGGATGTTCTGCCTTGTAAGAAGGTGGCCTCTGTTCTTAACAAAGATCAACAGCAGCCTGTATTCCACAGCCGAAAGGAAGATCTCTTCCCCGTCTCTTTTCACCTTTCCGCTCCTAATGTCAAGTTCACAGCGTCCGAAAACTTCCGTGTCCCGTTCCTGCTGAGTGTTACTCTCCGTTGCCGTTCCCGCGTTGTCGTTACTGCCGCTCCTTCTCACCACTGCCTTTATCCTGGCTATGAGTTCCCTGATGCGAAAGGGTTTTGATATGTAATCATCCGCCCCCTGTTCCAGAGCAAGAACGGTGTGGATCTCGTCATCACAGGCCGTAAGGAAGATTATGGGTACCCGGGTCTTTTCCCTTATAGCCCTGCAAACGGTGTACCCGTCCCCATCCGGCAGATTAACGTCAAGAAGGCACACCGCAAAGTGTACCTCCTCTTTGATGGCCTCCAGGACTTCTTTCACCGTCCCGAAGGCCTCTACTTCATATTGTTCCTGGGAAAGGGCTATCTTAAGCCCCTCCACGATTATCGGATCGTCTTCGACTATTAATACTTTCATATCTCCTCTGCTCAGGCAGTCTCAGATCTTACCTCCTCTATCACCATTTTCCCCCGATCTCTGCCATAGCAAAGAGCCGTGAAAGAAATGAGCCCGACTATGCTTAAAACAACGGTGATAATGACCACAGAAGCGGGAATAGTGAAACTGATCCTGCCGAATCTGCCATTCAGTATCTTATGTAAGCATACCACAAATGCCGTTGTAATAAAACACGAATACAGAAATGATTTTACGAGCAGCCATATGTTTTCTGTGAGGAGCATCCTTGACCGCTGAGCAGCGGTCATGCCCATGGAATCCAGCACCGCCAGTTCACGCTGTCTTGCAAGCCTTCTGCCCATTACGGAATTGTAAAGGTTCAAAAGACATATGACTCCCATGAGAAGAGTGAAGCACACAGACACTATGTGCATCATGGGAACCAGCGCCCGCTTAAGATCTCCCACGCCTGTAAGCAGTGAAGCGGAATGCAGGCAGCTGTCTCCGTATTCATTTTTGATCTGAGAAAGACTTCTCACGATCTCCGTAGCGCCGGGCTCCGTACTGAAGAACAGCATACGTGAGCCTATGCCCAAGTCAACAGCTCCATCGCACTGAGCCTTGATGTACTTCAGGGTGTCTTCTCTCATGATGATCCAGACATATTCGCCCCTTAAGGTAAAAATGTCCCCAATATCATCTTTCTTTACATAGCCCGCAAAAGTCACGGGCACTTTGAATTCTATGTAGGTTTCCGTTTCTCTATCCGCGCCTGTACTGCAGAGCTCCAGTTTTTCCCCTTTCTTCACCTTAAGGGGTTCCTTCACAACATATGACGCAAAGTCAGGTACGATACCGCTGTCAAAGGAGCGACTGTACTGATCCGTGTTAATGTAGACCGAGTCATATGCCAGCACCGCATGTTCATCTGTGATCTTTACTCCCGCCTTATCCGCAACTCTTTTGAATTCTTCCTCCGTCAGAGTGATGATGGCAGCAGAAGGATAGGCCAAGACTTCCTCAGGCTCCAGTATCATGTTCTTCACCCATTCCGGATAGCCGTCGGGATAAAACTTTCCAATGACCGTCTCAAGGGTTTTACGGTATTCTTCGGAATGCTCCTCCATGGGGATCTTGTATTCGTACAGGTCATATTCCAACTGTATGGACTTCAGGACTTCATCGGAGTTTTCCACTTCCTCCTTTACTTTATCATATGTTTCCTCATCATATGACTCGAAAACGTAATTCATTTCCTTAAATCTTGATCCCAGAGAGAGGGACTCACTTTCAACTTTGGAAGTGAGGATGTCCGAAAAACTGCTTACCGCAAAGGCAGTGATCAGGGTAAGGGTGATGAAGGCGGATATGCTTCTGATGATACCTCTTGTGGCATGTCCGTTTCTTCTTACGGAGGCAACGGCCAAAAGAGTTTCGGCTTTACCACCTGCCATCAGCCTGAAATTTGTCCTGCATCCCCTTGCTCCGTTCTTCGCTGTGTCATCATTTCCTCTGATGCTTTCAACAGGTCCCACCTTACTGATCTTTAAAGCGGGAAGCCATGCGGAAAGCCAGACAGCAGCTGCGGAAGCAACGATCACATAAAGGATGTTCAAAGGATTTATGATGATCCTGTATCCGATCTCATAGCTCTTATCCGCAATAACGTTGGCAACAAGCATGTTCAGGATCTCGGAAAAATGAGGATAGAGCAGCATCATTGCGATCTTTACTCCCAATATTCCAATGCCTATGCCGAGAGGCAGTGCAAAGATCAAAAGGGTGAAAACTTCATAATAAACGCTCCATCTCTTCTGCTTACGGGTAGCTCCCACGGAGGACAGCATGCCCAGATATCTGCTGCGTTCCTTGTAGGATATGCTGAAAACGTTGTATATGAGGATCAGTGAAGCAGCTGTGATGAGAACGATGAGAAAAGCCTGGATGAAGATCATCAGGAAATTGATGCTTCCGTCCCTGCCCTTGGCAGCAAAAGCCAAAAGCATCTCATTGCTCTTCACGCGGTCGTTGTCCAAAGGTATCCTGCGGCCGTCGGATGTGAGAAAGATCCTTCCCTGCTTAAGAGCTTCTTCCCTCTCTTCCTCTGTCCTAAAGTCATCGATGATCTGTAAAACAGCCTCGTAGGGATCTTCACGTGTGTTTAAGTTTTCCATTACAACCAGGTTCACGATGTCATTTTCGCCCACCGTATTTTCTCCGCAGGTAAGAGCCATGTAGCCTCCCTGACCCTTGGTCTCATAGAAAGGTGATTCCATGATGCCCACAACCGTCATGGTCTTCTTAAGACCTGTGGGCTTGTGCAGGATCTCAAACTCATCGTTGTTTTCATAGTAAGGGAAATGGTCCGGAAGAAGCGCCGTCTCTCCGTGATCGATCTTGAATCCGTCGGAGAAAAGGATGAAGCCGGGTGCTTTTCCTTCTGCAATATTCTCACGATCCTTTTCGCTTTCAAAGGCATGCATATACCTGTCAAAGGTCTCCACCGTAACAGTGTCGCCCACTTTGATATCTGCCCCGTCCTTGATGGCTCTCCTGCTTATGATGATCTCGTCGTCGTTCTCGGGGTAACGTCCCTCGATGACTGATATGTTCATGAGATCAAAAAGTTTCTCGGAATAGGCCTTGATCTCAAGGAAAGGCGTTGCAGGGTTCGCGGACCGGTCAAACTCCGTGTAGCCCAGGCCCCTTGAGACCTCTATGCTCTTTACGGATCTGAGAGCCGCTATACGATCTGTCACTTTCTTGTTCGCATCGTACACCTGCATATGCCATTTGCCTTTTTCGGCAGCCACTGCGCTTTTCATGAACTCCATCACCGTGTCCTTACCGATGAACACCGCAGTCATGAGCACCACCATTACGAATATGCCAAGAAATGTGACAAGAGTGCGCTTCCTGTTCATTTTCATATGTGCTTTTGTAACTTTAAAGACTATATTGTTGTTTCCCATTTTCATTCTCCCGCTCTTAAGGTCACACAAGATTTCTGACCTTTTCGTTTCTCACGATCCTGCCGTCTTCTATGCTGATCACTCTGTCCGCCTGCATGGCGATCCTTTCGTCATGGGTGATGAGGATCAATGTCTGGTTCATGGTCCTGTTGGATTCTTTCAAAAGTTCCAGGATCTCTTCACCGGTCTTTCGATCCAGATTTCCCGTGGGTTCATCCGCAAGAAGGATGGCGGGATGGCTGTAAAGTGCTCTTCCTATGGACACTCTCTGCTGCTGACCTCCGGAAAGCTGATTGGGAAGGTTCATACGTCTGTCGCTGAGTCCCAGATGCTCCACCACGCTGTCCAGCCTCTCCCTGTCCAGAGGTCTTCCGTCCAGCAGGTGGGGAAGAGCTATATTCTCGTCAATGTTCAGCACAGGCATCAGATTGTAGAACTGGTAAACCAGCCCGATCTGCCTTCTTCTGAAGATGGCCAGCTTGTCCTCGCTAAGGCTGTGTATGTCCGTTCCGTCTATGAACACTTTGCCGGATGTGGGCTTGTCAACCCCGCCCAAAATGTGCAGAAGTGTGGATTTTCCGCTGCCGGAAGGTCCTATGATGGACACGAACTCGCCCTTTTCCACCGAAAAGCTGACATTGTCCAATGCCCTCACTTCCGTCTCCTTCGCCCCGTATATTTTTGATATGTTCTCACATCTTAAGATTTCCATGACTCTCTCCTTTTCTGTCGTTTCGCTTTCGACATTGTTAACTTTACCACGTCTTCATGACAAGGGAATGACAGGCAAGTGACAGTTTAGTCACATTAGAGGGTGGTTGCTGTATACAATGGGGTCCCTCCACTGCTATGCAGCGGTCCTCCCCATTGTCATAAAAAAGTGCAGTGACAGGTTGTCACTGCACGGGGGATGCGAAGATTCTTCGCAATATATCCGTTGCATTTAATTAAAAAAGCCTAATGCTGACATTAAAAACAGTTCGAAAAATACATCCAAAAACGAGGCGAGAAATAATATAAAACCGCGGACTTTACGAATATCTGTATGGAACTCCGGTATTTTCTTTCCCTTAAGCGCCAATCCATAAAAGATCATGTTAAAGGTTTCAAGCAGAAAATTAAACCCATACACAAACTTCACGCGATATAAAATAACCCAAAAACGTTCGGGATATCGTACACCGACTGTCAACACGATCAAAGATAACACCGCAATTAAAAATGCACTTCCGACGATCTCCGTTTTGCACTTCGTTTCATAATCATCATACGCAGTCAGCGGTATCACTCCCACAGCGTCTCTTTCTTCCGGGGACGCCACCCTTACAGTCATCCCGTCTGAAAAATAACGCTTGTTGGTGCGTCCCACATTCCTTGCTACAGACAGTATGTATCCATAATCATACTTCCAGTATCCCTCTATCGTTTTTAACGGATGTACTTTCTTAAAACACCTTATAGCCTCGTCAACTTCCATATTCTTCCCCTGCTCAATATATTGTTCTATCTTAAAGTCTCACCTGTGGCCTTCGGTCCGTTGATGCGGGTGTGATCCTGCTCTGCTGCTTCCTCTTCCGACATGAAAATATAGGTTTCAAAATCAGGTTCGGTAATCCTGTATCCGTCAGCCCATGTCACATCCACATAGAAGGTTTCGTCATTCAGTGAAACCAGATTCCACATATGCCCCACACCGTCAGCATCTCCTTCCACCATACAGCAGTAAAGATCTGCTGTCTCGCAAAGCAGCTGATAAGCAGAAGCATATCCCTGACATATGGCACAGCCGTTGATCAATGCACCGTAGGCCGTTCCGTTCGTGGGAATGGCATATGTCTTGTCATAGCTGCACTTCGTCGCCAGTACCATTGCAAGGTAGGTGTATTTTTGCGCATCCGAGTAATCCGCAGGCATTTTGTCCACAACACGTTTTAAAACCGCATCAAAAACCTCCATGTCATGCTTTAACTGTTCCATCTCGGTCGTTCCCGTTTTAACGGCTGCCGAAGGGCCTGTCTTGGGATTGAAATAGCCGTCAATGACATCATTCCTGTCAAAACCCGTGAGCTGGAAACACATGAGTCTTGGATCCGTAAACACCATCAGCGTATTTGCGTTAAGGGCATCAATTACCAAGGACTTGCCCCACTCGCTCTCTTTTATGCGAAAAGCCCCGTAATCCGCCGAAAGCTCCGTAATCTTGTCGGCCAGTTTTCTTGAAGAAGTATTGCATGAACTGTAATCATCATAATCCTTTTCAAAAGCCTTGCTACCCGCTGTCATATAGAAATCCGCAGGAATGTAAGGCTCATAGGCATATACCCCGTCAAGCGCTGCCCATATGCTGTCATCTATGATGGCTGCCGCTTCCTTCTGTATCTCCGACGAGAACACTTCTGCAGCTTCCGTTTCAGCCCTCCTTGCAGAAGGCTTGGCAGGAGTTGGTGTGGGCGTTTCAGTAGCTTTGGGCTCGTTCTTCTCAACAGGCGGAAGATCGGTGATCACCGGCCCCGGTGTATTTACTATAAATTCTCCGCAGCCTGTAAGAAACATGGCCGCCATAGCAAAAATGGTTACTTTTATCTTCATATGAATTCCTCGTACTTCGAAAAATGGCCCCCTAACCCCGTCCCGGGGGTCAAAATGGCCTGATGCGCAAACACCGGGGGGTCAGTCGTCGATGCGGCGTATGCCCGCAACTTCTGACACAGGAAGTGAAAAACTCACTGCTCCCGCTTCTGTACCTACACCACACTTCTCGTTCACTGCCTTCATGATGTCGGATTTTTTCTTTGAAGGGGCAAGGATGTAGATCAGATCCTTCTCTTCCGCAATGGAAACCCCAAAGAACTTCTCTGCATTGGCACTGCCGGTACCTTTTGCATGAAGCACCGTTCCTCCGGTAGCTCCCGCTTCTCTCGCGGCATCCATTACCGAATCTGAATGTCCCTCGTTAAGTATTATGATTATCAGTTCATTCGAAACTTTCATATTGGGAACCGTACCTCCTACCGTCTGTCCCTGAGTCATAAATTCCAATGTTCTGCTTCCCGTAACACTTTTCATCGGTATGGAAAGCATGATGCCATTTCCGGGAATGTCTATGTACATCTTTTTCTTGGCACTTTTCATCAGCTGCTTTACAGAAGGCCCGGATGCAATTGCATTGATCACGGTTTTTTCCGTTGCCTCCAGTTCTTGAATGTCCAAATGTGCTTTCTTTGCTGTTCCCCGCGCAAGATTTGATATGCACACATTTATGCCCGCCTCCTTATGCAGAGCAACCATCATTTCCGCGCGGCTCCTGTCAATGATACTGATCACATAATAGAGCTCCATCAGTTGACCTCCCAAAGCTCGATAATATCGTCGTTTCCGTATACATCCGTAATGTTGATGGTCTTGGTTCTCTTCCGTCCCTTGATCATAGCTATGGCCCCCATCACCTGGACCGTGATCAGAGGCATCATAGCTACAAGGGCAACAAGCCCAAAAGCATCCGTCATCACATTACCGCCTGTTGCAGTACAAACTCCCATGGCAAAGGGAAGTGCAAAGGTGGCGGTCAAAGGTCCGGAAGCAACGCCTCCGGCATCAAAAGCCATGGCAGTAAATGTGGGCGAAACAAAAATGGCAAGGATGAGCGCTATGAAGTAACCGGGCACGACAAAGTAAAGAATGGAGAGCCCTGTCAAAACACGTACCATGGCAAGTCCCATGGCGGAAGCAATGGCAACGGAGAGAGTGAACCCCATTGTCTTTTCGCTGATGGCTCCCGCACTGATCTCGTTGATCTGCTTATTGAGTACATGAACCGCAGGCTCGGCGTTTATGATGAACCAGCCCATCAATCCCGCAAAGGGAATCGAAACCCAGGAAAACGAAGAACGTCCCATGGACTCTCCGAGACAAAAGCCTAGGGATGAGAAGCCCACATTCACACCCGTAAGAAAAAGCACAAGCCCCACATAAGTGTACACTATACCGACCATGATACGGGCCATGGCCTTTTTCTGAAGTCTCAGGGATATATACTGAAATAGGATGAAAAAGCCGAAGATCGGAAGAAGAGCAAGCGCCACTTCAGCCATATACTTAGGGAACGCTCTCAGATAACCGAATCCGAGAGAAACAGAGGTTTCAAATTCCCGGACTTCAAGAAGAGCATTGTTTGCAGCAGAATTATCTTTATAGAAGAAGCTGAGAACAAGAACCGCAAGGATCGGTCCTATGGAACACAGCGCCACCAAGCCGAAGGAATCTGCCTTTGCCCTTTCATCACTTCGTATTGCGGCAACACCCACACCCATGGCCATTATGAAAGGAACCGTCATGGGTCCCGTTGTCACGCCTCCCGCATCAAATGCAACCGACAGCATATCCCCCTTGGTCAGGAAAGCAAGAACGAAAACCGCGCCGTAAAAAACAAAAAGAAGATACTTAAGGGGAATCCCCAAAAGTATGCGTAACATGCTAAGCATGAGAAAGAAACCGACTCCAACGGAGACAGTGATAATGAGCGCCATGGTATTAATGTTGGAAGCATTATTGGCAAGGACCTGAAGGTCCGGTTCAGCAACAGTTATGGCAATGCCCAAAGCAAGGCTTAGGATGAGGATCAAAGAAAGTTTACGGGAATGAGTCATCTTTGCACCGATATGTGCTCCGATCTGACTCATGGAAACATCGGAACCGATATTAAAAAGAGCCATTCCGACGATGATAAAGATCGAACCCAGCAAAAATGAAAGCAGCAACCCGCTGCTCAACGGAATAAAAAACAAAGTCAAAAACAGAACTATCCCTGTAATGGGAAGGACCGAACGACAAGATTCTTTTATCTTTTCGACAGTAACATCTTTCCGGTCAAACATGGGAGGCCTCTTGAAATAAGTGAATAATAACGATGATTTTAATATAGAGTATATCAGAACAAAATACAAGTACGAAGTTGTAGTTAACAGCCAAAGGGGCGTTGCTGTTTTTTTGCTCGCAGAAATCTATCTTTTATGACCTGATTCGATTTTTCTGAATTTTAAGTCAATCATTTTCACGAGGCTTTTTGACTTGATTTTATATTTCACATTTTTAGGTCAAACTTATATGCAGAGCTTTTTGACTTGATTTATTATTTTCGCATTTCAGGTCAAACTTATATGCAGAGCTTTTTGACTTGATTTATTATTTTCGCATTTCAGGTCAAATTTATATGCAGAGCTTTTTGACTTGATTTATTATTTTCGCATTTCAGGTCAAATTTATATGCAGAGCTTTTTGACTTGATTTATTATTTTCGCATTTCAGGTCAAATTTATATGCAAGAGTTTTTGACTTGTTTTGGTGTTGTATTCTTTTAGGTCAAAAACTAAAGTTTCTCTTTTTAAACTATACCCCGTAAAATGGACATCAGTATTTTAGGGCGTCCCTGTCCTACGGACAGATTTTTGGGTTAAAAACCCCATTCTTCGGACACTATTCCGGTGAGTTTTGTGATAAACTGTCCCTGAACGTCAAGCCAAAGGAAAGGATCAGTCATAAATGACTGTTGTAAATAACATCACATTTGTCGTAAAACAAAAAAGACAGTGCATAAACACTGTCTCGTGATACTCCCCGAATTGGGCTCGAACCAACAACACCTCGGTTAACAGCCGAGTGCTCTACCATTGAGCTATCGAGGAATAAAGGTAAAAGGTCATGAACTATGTCCACGACCTAATGTGTACCTTCAAAACTGTATACTATCAAACTCTTTAAGAACCACTTTGGTTAAGCCCTCGACCTATTAGTATGAATCAGCTCCGAGCGTTACCGCTCTTCCACCTTTCACCTATCAACCTTGTCGTCTTCAAGGGGTCTTACTAGCTTATGCTATGGGATATCTTATCTTGAGGGGGGCTTCACGCTTAGATGCCTTCAGCGTTTATCCCTTCCAAACTTGGCTACTCGGCTATGCTCTTGGCAGAACAACCGATGCACCAGAGGTTCGTCCATCCCGGTCCTCTCGTA
>JAILRC010000014.1 GCA_024698485.1 Lachnospiraceae bacterium
TCGGTGTGGAAAACAATGCCGTGTTCATGGGCGATCTTTCCGATCTCCGCAATGGGCTCAACCGTTCCGATCTCATTGTTCGCAAACATTACGGAGATCAGAGTTGTGGTGGGGCGGATTGCATTTTTAAGTTCCTCAAGGTCAACAACTCCATTCTCATCAACGTTCAGGTACGTCACCTCAAATCCCTGCTTTTCAAGGAATTCGAAGGTGTGAAGGACTGCGTGGTGCTCGATCTTTGAAGTGATCAGATGATTTCCCTTGTTCTTAAGAGCAAGGGCAACACCCTTGATAGCCCAGTTGTCGGACTCGCTTCCTCCTGCGGTGAAGTAGATCTCATCATTCTTTGCTCCCAGAAATTCCGCGATGGTCCTTCTCGATGCCTCAACCGCTTTCTTTGCATGTCCCGCAAAGGTGTAGACACTTGCAGCGTTACCGTACTCCTCCTCAAAGTAGGGGAGCATTGCTTTAAAAACTTCCTTGTCTGTCTTGGTTGTGGCTGCATTATCAAGATAAATGAACTTATCCATGTGTACTCCTTATATTCCTATCATTTTAGTTGGTAATTAAACCGTAAAAAATGCGGATTCTCTCCGATCAAAGGGGGCAAACCCGCTATTTATCGCATTTCCTATATTTTTTATAGGTTTTTACGTTGAAATTATACACATAAAAATGAATGTTGTCAAGAGAGGAAATTTAAGATGGAACCGAGGGTTTCCGAATCACCCTGAAGATCCATTCAGCAACTTTGTATGCACCTTTTCTGATAACGGCTTTAAATATATTCAATAAAACGCCCAATGCCAGGCAAGCGATCACAGTTTCAACGGTCATAGTCAATTCCTTTCGATCAAAATCTTTCTCAAAGAAAACGTATCTACCGGTTCAGAGTAGCACACATTCCTTGTAATATCAAGCAGTTATGATCGATCTTTGGCCTGCAAATAATAAGACAAAAACCCCTATGCCTCACAACAAGGCACAGGGGCTTTCTCTTTGAATTGCAACAACCAACATTTATTTAGGAGTAAACTATATGTTTCGTATCTTATTTTGCAAAAAGATCGGTGCTGAGATATCTGTCACCGGTGTCGGGAAGAAGGACAACAATGGTCTTTCCCTTGTTCTCGGGTCTCTTGGCCAGCTGCAATGCTGCCCATGTTGCGGCACCGGAACTGATGCCCACAAGGATACCTTCTTTCTTGCCGATGAGACGGCCTGTCTCAAAAGCATCCTCGTTCTGAACAGTGATGATCTCATCGTAAACTTTTGTGTTGAGAACTTCGGGAACGAAGCCTGCGCCTATGCCCTGGATCTTGTGAGCGCCGGCAACGCCTGTGGAAAGGACTGCCGAAGAAGCGGGTTCAACAGCTACGACCTTGACACCGGGCTTCTTTGACTTAAGGTACTCGCCTACGCCTGTGATGGTTCCTCCTGTACCTACGCCGGCTACGAAGATGTCAACATTTCCGTCCGTATCGTTCCAGATCTCTGGGCCTGTGGTCTTTCTGTGAGCCGTAGCATTGGCAGGATTCACGAACTGTCCGGGAATAAAGCTTCCGGGGATCTCGGCTGCAAGTTCCTCTGCCTTGGCAATGGCTCCCTTCATGCCCTTTGATCCTTCCGTAAGAACGATCTCGGCGCCATATGCCTTGATGAGCTGTCTACGCTCAACGCTCATTGTCTCGGGCATAACGATAATGGCACGATAACCGCGGGCTGCTGCAATGGCAGCAAGGCCGATGCCTGTGTTTCCGCTGGTGGGCTCGATGATCACCGCACCGGGTTTCAGGGCGCCACGCTGTTCCGCATCTTCGATCATCTCTCTTGCGATCCTGTCCTTAACGGATCCTGCGGGGTTGAAATACTCCAATTTTGCCAATATCTTTGCTTCGAGCTTCTCCTCTTTCTCAATATGCGAAAGTTCCAAAAGGGGTGTTCCGCCCACAAGCTGATCCGCTGATGTGAAAATTCTTGCCATTATCTTTTCCTCCATATCTTTCTTCGGGACCTCTCCCGGGTCCCGACCTGTATTCTTCTACCAATAATTACACTTTTAGATACTTTTGTAAAGGAACAGGTCCATTTTTTCTGTGCCGTTTCCTATTTTATTGCCGCAAAGCCTCTCTCAAGGTCTGCGATGATGTCATCCACATGCTCCGTTCCGATGGAAAGACGGATGGTGCTCTGGGATATGCCCTGATCCGCAAGTTCCGCATCGCTCAGTTGTGAGTGAGTTGTGGATGCGGGATGGATCACCAGGCTCTTAACGTCTGCTACATTTGCAAGAAGCGAGAAGAGCTCAAGGTTATCGATGAACTTCCATGCTTCCTCACGACCGCCCTTGATGTCAAAGGTGAATATGCTTCCGCCACCGTTGGGGAAGTACTTCTTGTAAAGATCATGCTGGGGATGATCGGGTAATGAAGGATGGTTTACCTTTGCCACAAGGGGATGCTTTGCAAGGTACTCTACCACCTTCTTTGTGTTCTCCGCATGACGGTCCAAGCGGAGTGAAAGGGTCTCAACGCCCTGAAGAAGCAGGAATGCGTTGAAGGGTGAAATGGTGGCTCCCGTGTCTCTCAGAAGGATTGCTCTGATATAGGTAACGAAGGCTGCGGGTCCTACGGCATCAGCGAAAGATATGCCGTGATAACTGGGGTTGGGATCAGCGATATTGTGGAAGGTTCCTGCCTTTTTCCAGTCAAATTTGCCCGAGTCTACGATAATGCCGCCAAGGGTGGTTCCGTGACCGCCGATGAACTTGGTTGCGGAGTGTACGACTATGTCTGCGCCGTGCTCGATGGGTCTTAAGAGATAAGGTGTTCCGAAGGTGTTGTCAACCACCAAGGGAATGTTGTGTCTGTGAGCGATCTCCGCAAGCGCGTCCAGATCGGGGATGTCACTGTTGGGATTTCCAAGGGTCTCGGCGTAGATGGCTTTGGTGTTCTTCTGAACGGCCTTCTCCACCTCGTCAAGGTTGTGGATGTCTACGAATGTGGCTTCAACGCCGTAGTTGGGAAGGGTGTGAGCCAGAAGGTTGTAGCTTCCGCCATAGATGGTCTTCTGGGCTACGATGTGCTCTCCCTTTGTTGCCAGTGCCTCAATGGTGTAGGTGATGGCTGCCGCACCGGAAGCAACCGCAAGTGCAGCAACACCGCCCTCAAGGGCTGCAAGTCTCTTCTCAAGAACGTCCTGCGTGGAGTTGGTGAGACGTCCGTAGATGTTTCCCGCATCAGCAAGTCCGAATCTGTCTGCGGCATGCTTTGCGTTGTGGAACACATAAGATGTGGTCTGGTAAATGGGAACCGCTCTGGAATCCGTAGCGGGATCTGCCTGTTCCTGACCAACGTGTAACTGTAATGTTTCAAATTTATATTTGCTCATATTCATTCTCCTTCGATGTGTTTATGGTTTGTATTGCCGCGTTTCAGTCTTTAATTGTTACCGGCTTCATTCTGAGTGTTCGTATCATTTGATGCGCATCGACGGATGGGATCCGGTGCACAGTTAACATCGCGATGTGGCTCTGTTCTGTCGCATGACTCCGTATCTGTAGTTTTCTCTAAGCAGCTTTCCGAATATGAAAGACATAAGCTTCTCCTTTTCCCTACCGTGTCGGTAGGTTTTTAATATGGTGGCATATTATCACGTTATTCCTACCGTGTCAATAGGTTTTTTAAAAAATTTTAATCTAATCACAGAATGAGATGATCTATCCGCACATACCCCGGGGTCATAAAAACAGCCACCCATGCTTCTAACATAGGTGGCTTAATACTTTCTTCTATTTCCGCAGCGCTTTTTCAACTTCCTGCATCGAAGCAGCCTTCGCCACAAGCTTTGCAAGTCTGTTAAGTTCATCGGGATCCGAAATGTTGTCGATGCGATCTTTCAGCGCAGAGGGTATGGCTCCCAGTTCACTCAGAATTTCAAAGATCAGTTCGCGTTTTCCTTCGGTTTTACCCTCAGTTTTTCCTTCAGCTCTTCCCTCGGCTCTTCCCTCGGCTCTTCCCTCGGCTCTTCCCTCTTCTCTTCCTTCGGCTCTTCCCTCGGCTCTTGCCTCTTCTCTTTCCCTGTCGAAATATTCTCCAAGAGTCATGATTTCCTCCTTTACCATCGGATCGGATCTTACCGTGTTCACATATTCTTCAAGCCGTTCCGTTGCCGCATCGCTTACTGCATTGTTCTGGATGTAGTTTAGCATGTTTTTAATGCTCTGACTACCCCCAATCGTGCTTTTTCACTTTAGTTTATTAAAGCGCCGCTCCTCCGTTTTCACTTCTTTTCTTTATGAAAGCGGCGCAACGCATGGACACCCGGGACGGGGGTTAGGGTCCATTTTCACGAATCTATGCACGTGCCCTCATCCACGTCCTCCAGAGCACAAGTGCCCCACACAGCGTAGAGCTTCGCGTTGTCCCAGAAGGGTAAGGGGTCTCCTGCGTGAAGCATCGTGTCATAGTCCGTGGGACCTTTGTTCACTGCGTACTGCTTCTCGCTCCAGCCCCAGAAATAGTAGCCGCTATAGACCGGGTCGGTGGAGATGACGTCGGTATTGCCGACTTCAAAGGTGTCCACCTTTAAGGGTTCCCCCTCTATCGTTCCTCCGTTGCCGAAGTACTTTATCTCTCTCGCCTGCCCTGCGGCGGTGATCGTCTCTCCCCAGGAACTGTCATAGATCTCTTCTATGTTTCTTATCTGCGTATCATTAAGTTTGAAGTTTCCCGCACCCAAAGGATTTCCGTCTCTGTCCTTACCCTGCTGTCCGTTCTTAGTTTCGGTTCCTTTTAGTGTCACGGCATAATGCGCTATGTCACGGGCCTCAGTATCTGACTTCCACCCGCTCCCGTTGTAAGGTCCCACGTGGTTATCATCCCTGGAGTAGACCTTGATGACGGGCACGCACTGCACAAAGTACTTTTCACACTTTGGGACAGAGCTCAGCTCATAGAGATAGTTGTAAAAGTACCTTTCCCAATACCTCACACGCGTCATGACACAGTAATCTCCCGAGTTCTTGTAGGTGATGAACTTTGTCCCATCCCTGTCCGCAAGGTAGTAAGTCCCGTCTATCCCAGCCTTTCCCTCTTTTTTCATCTCGATGGTCGCCAGCACCTTCCTGTGTTCCGGATCCTTCACCTGATCATAGATCTCAAATGTCAGATAGGATCTGAAGGTGAGATAGTAATCACCTGTTCCCTCAAAAGACGTGTCAATGACGTCCGCCATCACATCTTCTGTGCCAAAAAGTACCATTATAATGAAAAGCATCGCTGCTGTTATTCTCTTTATTGTCGCTTTAAATCTCATCTTTACCTCATAAAACCATAAGAAAAAGGCACACCCATTGACGCAAAGCCCAAGGGACACTTTTGTGTCCCTTGTAGCCTCGTATCAATCAGTCTGCCTTCTGATCGATAAGCTTAATAATCGTAATAAGGTCCGTCCTTAAGTTTAAGCGTTTCCTCTTCACCTGTGTCCGCATTACGCAGGATGAACGAACCATTTGGTAAGCGGAGCACTCCGTTCCCTTCAAGCTCCCAGGTCTTGTCCGACCACTTGTTAAGGGATCCGTCGGAGTTACAGATGACCGCACGGTCTCTGTAGTTCGTGCTCTTGATCCTTAAGAAGATCACCGCTCCTCCGTAGCCCACGTAACGCTCTACTTCGAACAGTTCCGTGGAACTCTCTCCATAGTCCGGTACGGTCCAGACCTCAAGTCTTCCTTTCTCTCCGTACAGGCTCTCGTTGGGGTAGTAGTTCCACTCTGTCCTTTCAGCCTTCTTTACATAATCGTACTGGATCAGTTCTCCCGTAGTATCATCATATCTCTGAGTGAGCACATCGCCGTTGGGATAGGTGGTCTTTACAACATCCTTACCAAACCCTGTGTTCCATCTTATGACCACAGTGTTGTCACTGTGTGTCGTCACTTCTCTCTCTATCCCGTTCCAATTTTCTTTACCGGTCTTTACGACCTCGCTCGTTACCTCTTCGTAGATCTGCTTCGTGGGTACCGGCGTAAAAGTAGGAGTTGGCGTCTTGGTGGCTTTAGGTGTTGGACTTGGTGTGTTGGTGGGTGTGGGCGTATTCGTCGGAGTCGGTGTAGGACTGGGCTCTGCTGTTACAGCCTTATACGACACAAAACCCATATATCCTTCATACTCTACCCTGCTCCAGCCGTTCTCATGGATACCTGTCCTATGGAGTTTGGTGTCCTTTGGGACTTTTGTGAGCAGTGTACTGTCTACGCTTGCATCCGCCCTCAAGTTTCCTTCCGTCAAAAGCCACACGTAGTCGTCACAAGCCTTCACGGGATCCGGCGTAGGACTCGGTGTCGGAGTCGGTGTATCCGTTGGTGTCGGTGTGTACGTCGGTGTGGGCGTATCCGTTGGTGTAGGAGTGTTTGTGGGTGTAGGTGTTGATGTGTTCCTTACCTCCACAGGAGTAGGCGTCACATTTCCCAGGCTCCCGCTTCCAAGAGGTGTAGGTGTCACCTTTGCGTAATCCAGAGGGATAAGTATATCGCAACCTTCCGTGAGTCCGGCAAACACGGTGACCACTAATGCCACGACTATCATCGTGATCAACTTTTTCAGTTTATGAGCATCGCTCATCATTTTTTTCATTTTCGTAATTCTCCTTTTTTCACACGGAGGTAGTTTATCATTTTTTTATTTTTTCCTCAAACACTTTTTTAGTTGATAGTATGATTTTTCTGCACAATGGTTTCAAAATATATACGCAACCTGATTCTTTTTATGCTTTTTCTCTTGCCAGCGCCTCTAAACCGTGATATCATCACGGTAAGCAGAACGTTTCTAATATCTCTTTTTCTAAGTGATTCTGTTTTATCAAGAAAGTTCCTGCTTAAATCTCACTCAATCAAGCAGGCGGCTTTCAACTTAAAACGGTGATATTTCCTCCTGCGACAAAACTTTATCTTCAGGAGGATATATGAGCAAAAAAGGTAAGAAGAAACAACGTAAAAAGAACAGTTTAAGAGTCAACAGGGAATACAGATCCGCGGTGTTCAAGATGTATTTCAGCATAAAGAAGAATGCCCTCGACCTGTACAATGCTTTAAACGGAACGGATTACAAGGATGAAAATGAACTTGAGTTAAATTCCCTCGAGAATTCGCTCTACCTTAAGATCTACAATGATGTTTCCTTCATCATCAGCGGAACGGTTAACCTTTACGAGCATCAGTCCACTGTTAATCCAAACATGCCTCTCCGGGATCTGTTCTACATCTCAGAGATCTACAAAGAAATGGTCCCCAAGAAAGACATTTACGGAAAGAAATTAATCACTGTTCCCACTCCGCAGTTCATTGTATTCTATAACGGAGCGACAGACATTTCCGACAGGCAGATCTTAAGACTCTCCGATTCTTTCATCCGTAAGACCGATGAACCCGAGTTGGAACTCACGGTTCAGGTGTTAAACGTAAACTACGGTCACAACAAAGAACTGATGGAAAAATGCATTCCTTTAAGAGATTATGCGATCCTTAACGAGAGGGTAAGAAACAATCTA
>JAILRC010000039.1 GCA_024698485.1 Lachnospiraceae bacterium
TCTCTGCCTTGGCGGGATTTTTACCCCGAGGATGGGCAATTGCAGGAATCTCGGGGTATTTCATCTTGCTTTCTCTCTGCCTTGGCGGAACTTTTGCCCCGAGGGTGGGCGACTGTATGAATCTCGGGGTATTTCTTCTTGCTTTCTCTCTGCCTTGGCGGGATTTTTACCCCGAGGATGGGCAATTGCAGGAATCTCGGGGTAGTTTATATCACTTGCAAGACTTTTGAGGCCAAAAGGTACCACGGGATTTGATAAATGCTCTAATATCGGGGTAAAGGGGATAATTTATTGAAGTAACAGACTCTTTTCTTCCTCGGCGCTGACGGATCAGCGCCGAGAATTAAGAAAAAAAGAAAATTCGATTATAAAGAAAGACTTGTTAAAAACCACTTCCGAAAGCAAGCTTTCATGGGGCTTTTCATTGTCTGACTTACTGCTCGTTGCAAACCTGGAAAATATAAAATTTCAGGTAGTAGCTCTCCTCCGCATTCCATGCTATGGGATGGTCGGGAGCCTGAGTGCGGTACTCCACCTGGCGGAGGCGCTTGTGCACGCTCTTTGCTGCCTGAGCGATGACTTCCGTGAAAAGGTCGGGAGTCATGAAATGGGAACAGGAACAGGTGGCGAGAAAGCCGCCGTCCTTAACGATCTTGAGGCCGCGCATGTTGATCTCGCGATAGCCTTTCATGGCTTTCTTCACGGAATCCTTGGACTTTGTGAAGGCAGGCGGATCAAGGATCACCACGTCGTACTTCTTTCCTTCTTCTTCAAGCTTCGGAAGAAGATCCAGAACATCCGCACATTCAAAGTGAACGATGTCGGAAAGGCCGTTCAGCGCGGCATTTTCGGTAGCCTGCGCAACTGCAAGGTCAGAAGCGTCAACTCCCGTTACCTCTTTTGCTCCGGCAAGCCCCGCATTAAGTGCAAAGGAACCTGTGTGGGTGAAGCAATCAAGGACTGTCGCTCCCTTACACAGCTTTTGGATTGCAAGACGATTGTATTTCTGATCCAGGAAAAATCCGGTCTTCTGACCGTCAGCCACGTCCACAAAGTACTTTACGCCGTTTTCGACGATCTGCACCTTGGTGTCAAATTCCGCACCGATGAAGCCCTTGATCCTTTCCATTCCTTCGAGTTCACGTACCTTGGCGTCGCTTCTTTCATAGACACCGCGTACGGTGATGCCGTCCTTTGAAAGGACCTCTTTAAGGAGATCCACGATCAGTTCCTTATAGCGGTCTATTCCCAGAGCAAGGCTCTGTATCACCAGGACATCTTCAAACTTGTCCACCGTGAGTCCCGGAAGAAGATCCGCTTCTCCGAAGATGAGACGGCAGGAAGAAATGTCTACTACTTTCTTTCTGTACTCCCATGCATCTTCTATCCTCTTTTTGAAGAAACCTTCATTTATCTCGGTTTCCGTATTTCTTGTGAGGAGTCTCACGGTGATCTTGGACTTGCGGTTTATGTAGCCCACACCCAAAGGATAGCCGTTGTTGCTCTTTACAATGCAAAGATCACCGTCAGTAAAATTGCCGGTGATCTGCTCTATTTCGTTGTCGTAAACCCAAAGGCCGCCGGCATTCAGTGTTCTGCCTTCACCCTTTTTTAGATTTACGATGGCTTTGATCTCAAACATATATTATTCGCCTTTTTCTGTCGATCTCTTCTTTTCGGAATCCATATTTTTGAATACGAACAGTTTACTGAAAACATAGTTCAGTACGATGATGATGACACTCACAATAAGTTTTGCAATGTCAAGTCCGAAGATCTTGGCTGTGAGTCCCATGACCACAAGAGCAGGAGTTCCAAGGATCTCAATGACTCCGGTAAACACTCTGGCTCCAACGAACTTACCGCATTCCATCACCACATTCTTTGCACCGTGAGCCCTTTCTTCGAACACGAAGAAACGATTGGTCACATAGGCAAATGCCACGGCAGCAACCCAGGCAATGATACCCGCGGTGCCTTTGGAAAGGAACGTGTCAATGGCCCCCTGAAAGCCTTCGGTGGTGACGGTCTTTGCTTCCCCACCGAGCAGCTTGTCAAAGGGGACATAGACCACCCAGTTCACAAGCGTAGTAAGCACTCCGAAGATCAGGTACATGACAGTTTCGCGATTAACCACGCGTTTAAAAAGTTTCTTAATGAATTCCATATTACTCTTCCGAATTTCCTTCCTCGTTATCTACCACCACAGGTCCGAAGACGCCGTCACGTTTTTCTCTTTCCGATCTTGCAAGCCTTGCTGCGATAGCAACTTCTCTCGAAACATCATCAACATAAACATTGTTCTTCCTCTTGTCCCTCTTGGACATGGAAGTGTTGATGTATTCGGAATTGAAGGTTTCCGGATCGATACGTTTGATCTTCGTGTAGGATATGGTCTGTATGGGCATATTCTGTTCCTTCAGTTTGAACTCCACATAGGTCTTTACCACAAAGTAAATGACCGCAAAAGTGGGAACACCCAGGATCATACCCGGAAGTTTGAACAGACCGCCGCCCAAAGTAATGGCTACAACAACCCAAAAAGCGGAAAGTCCGGTGGAATCTCCGAGAATGTTGGGACCAAGGATGTTGCCGTCAAACTGCTGCAGCGCAACTACGAAGATCACGAACACCAATGCTTTTCCGGGATCAATGATCAATACCAGCAATGAGCAGGGAATGGCGCCGACCCAGGGACCAAAGATGGGAACAATGTTGGTGACACCGATGACAACCGAGATCAGTGCTATATAAGGCATCTTCATGATGGAACAGCCTATAAAGCACAGGATACCAATGATCAGCGAATCCAGGAGTTTTCCGGAAATGAAGCCACCGAATATGCTGTCCGCTTCGCGTCCCACAGCAAGGAAAACGTTGACTGTTTCCTTTTTGAAAGTGGCATATAAAAGCTTTTTGAATCCGCCGATGAAGCGCTGCTTGCTGAGAAGAAGGTAAACCGTAACACAAAGACCGAGAACGATGTTTACCAGGATCTTGAACGCGCCGTAGATACCTGTGGTCAGTGTACCGATGATCTTCTGGAACTCTCCCAGAAGGTCGTTCTTCAACCATTTCTCA
Organism: Lachnospiraceae bacterium; assembly: GCA_024698485.1. Lineage (GTDB taxonomy): Bacteria > Bacillota > Clostridia > Lachnospirales > Lachnospiraceae > RGIG3528. The sequence goes on from JAILRC010000039.1 coordinate 3,082, forward strand.
ATAGATCCGAAAGCTGTATTGATGGCATTCTGGACCGTCTCTTCCATCTCCTCGCTTCCCTTGAAGAGTTCGGAAATGTAGGAACGCAGGCTGTCACCATAGGCAGGGATGTTGGGAATGAGTTTCTGTATACTGTCGATGACTTCGGGGATAACGGTATAGAGCAAACCCACAACCACAGCCACCAAAGTCGCAAGAGCCAGACCCACCGACAATCCCTTTGCTATCTTCTTTCTCGTCTTCAGCTGAAGTTTCGTATGAGCAAACCATTTCAGCAAAAGCCCGTTAAGAAAATCAACGATCGGGTTCAAAAGATAGGCCAGTGCAATACCGATGTTGACCGGAGCCATTATCTTGATCACATTTTTGATAAACTGAACAATATTACCCAGATTGAATATCAAGAAGTAAACAGCAAGGGCACCCACCAAGACAAGGAACGCTATAAATCCCGCCTGTATAAATACATTTTTTTTCTTCATCCTTCCCTCCGATGTCTAACATATTAAGTCGATTATTTAAGCGGTTTCGTCAGGTCCTTTTCCTCTGATCAACTCCCCAACCTTGGGCGAAACCGAAAACTTTACCATGATCTTCTGTCTTGCATGGGGGCAGGAAGGCATATGATTGCCCTCCTCGTCTGTAATGTCAAGAACCGTCGTCTCGTCGTCGGTGCCGTCGAAATGCATGATTTCCAGCACATCTCCGACAGAGAACTTGTTCTTCTGTTCCATCACCGCATATCCCGCTTCGTTGATCTCCGAAGGGCTTCCGTAATAGATATACTCCCTTACATAGACATTGTTATCATAAACCTGAGCATCTGCTCCCGGCTTGTTGAAGAAAAAGCCGGTGGTAAAATTTCTGTAAGTACATTTGGAAATGTTCTCCCTGTAAAGAGGAAGATTGTCATAGTACTTTTCCGGGGATTCGAAGAAATCGTCAATGGCTTTTCTGTATGTTCCTGCCACCGTAGCCACATAAAGGGCCGTCTTCATCCTTCCTTCGATCTTGAAGGAATCTATGCCTGCTCCCACCAGTTCCGGAATGTGCTCTATCATGCACAGATCCTTGGAGTTGAAGATGTAAGTTCCCCTCTCGTTTTCTTCAACGGGAAGGTACTCTCCGGGACGGCTTTCCTCCATGATGTAGTACTTCCAACGGCAAGGGTGAGTGCAAGCTCCCAGATTTGCATCCCTGCCCGTAAAATAATTGCTGAGAAGGCATCTGCCCGAGTAGGAGATGCACATGGCTCCGTGAACAAAAGTCTCGATCTCGGGTCCGTCGGGAGTGTTCTTTCTGATCTCCGCGATCTCATCAATGGAAAGTTCTCTTGCGGAAACAACTCTCGTTGCTCCCCTTTCCTTCCAGAAATTATAGGTCATCCAGTTGGTGTTGTTGGCCTGGGTGCTGATGTGGCGGTCTATGCCCGGAGCATATTTCCCTGCCAGTTCGAAAACACCGGGGTCAGAGATAATGAGTGCATCGGGCTTGATCTCTTCAAGTTCCCTGAAATACTCTTTTATACCTTCCAGATCCCTGTTGTGTGCTGTAATGTTTGCGGTAACATAGACCTTTTTCCCATGCTCATGGGCGTATGCTATGCTCTCCGCCATGTCTTCTTTTGTAAAATTCTTTGCTTTTGCCCTTAGACCGTAGAGTTCGCCGCCGATATAAACTGCGTCGGCGCCATACTGTATCGCGGTCCTGAGCACCTCCGGGCACGAAGCCGGGAGAAGTAATTCCGGTTTATTCATTTTAATCCTGTTTCTTAAATGTTAATGCCATTCCGTCTCCCACCGCAACTATGGATGTGGTGAGTTTGGAATCGTGCTTTATTTCAAAGAGATAGTCTCTCATCCTCATATGTATGGTCCGATCTCTGCGTTCTATGGCAAATTTCGAATCAATGATGGAACCTTCCTGAAGAACGTTGTCCGTCACCAGAACCCCTCCCACTTTCAGCATTGGCAGGGCGTTTTCAAGAAAGTTCATATATTGAGCCTTTGCGGCATCCATAAAGATGAAGTCAAAGCGTCTTCCCTCTTCCCTGAGTCTTTTAAGAGCATTCAGGGCATCATCCTCAATGAGGGTCACATCCTGTGCTCTTCTGATCTCAGCCAGGTTTTTTCTGGCTTCAACGAGTCTCATCTCCACTTTTTCTATGGTGGTGAGTTTACATCCTTCAGGCATATATTCACTCATGAAAGCGGCTGAAAACCCGATAGCCGCTCCTATCTCAAGGATCGCTGACGGTCTTGTGAGTTCGATCAGAAATCTCAAAAGCGCCTGGCTGTCCTTTCTGATGATGGGGACTTCATTTTCCAGCGCATGTTTTTCAAGCACCGAAAGGTACTCCGGCATTTCGCTTTCCAGAGAAGCTATGTAATCTGCCATTCTTTCTTCGATTATCATTACTTCTTATCTCCGTTCGGCGGTTCTATGGCATTGGCGTAATTTGTAATGGTGTTTATGATATCGTCATAAGTCATGGAAGTGTTCAGGTGATAGGTTCCCGCAAGGATTTTGTAGCCCAGGAGCTTAACCTTTAAGTAGAATGAATAGCGGTTCACCACCAGCCTGTTCATTTCAAGCTTCGAAGCAAGTTCCATGGTGGATGTTCCTTCGGGGATGTCTATCTCTACATTGACTCCCGGAGCCTCTTCCACCACCACGTCTCCGAACACCTGATAGCAAAAATCATAAACAAAAACACTTGCGCGATAAACAAGGAAAATGACAAAAACGTAGAACATGAAGTTCAATACCAGATGCATGATAAAGGACAGCATGTCCAGAGCAGCCATTGTTCCTGCCTGAGTGCCTCTTCTTTGAATTCTTTTGACCTGCACCTTGTGTGCCATTAGTCTTCACCCTCCATGATAACGGGAAGTATCATAGGATTCCTCTTTGTCTTCTTCCAAACATAGTCGCTGAGAGCATCCCTGATGATCCCCTTCATTTTAGTCCTGTCCGATATATGACGTCTCGTGATCTCATCAAGGGCATCGCAAACCACATCATAAGCCTCATCCATAAGCACGTCTGCTTCTTTTACATATACAAATCCGCGGGTCAGAAGTTCCGGTCCGGCAATGACCTCTCCCGTCACTCTGTTTATCGTGAGCATCACCGCAATGAGTCCGTTCTCCGACAGCACCTGTCTGTCTCTGAGAACCACATTTCCAACGTCGCCCACACCGAGACCGTCAACAAATACACCGCCCGAAGGAACGGAACCTACGATCTTTGCCGTGTCCGCGTTGAGTTCGATAACATCGCCGCATTTCAAAATGAAAACGTTTTCCTTGTCAACACCCATGGACTTGGCGATCTCCGCATGGCTCATAAGATGTCTGTACTCACCGTGAACGGGGATGGCAAACTTGGGTCTGGTGAGTGCATACATGAGTTTCAGTTCTTCCGCGCTGGCATGTCCCGAAACGTGTGTATCCTGATAGAGCACCTTGGCTCCCAGTACCGAAAGCTCGTTGATGACCTTTGATACCGACTTCTCATTGCCGGGAATGGGGTTGGAGCTGAGGATCACCACATCTCCGGGTACGATCTGCACCTTCTTGTGTACTGCTGCAGCCATTCTCGAAAGAGCCGCCATGGCCTCTCCCTGGCTGCCTGTGGTGATGATGACCACCTTTTCCGGAGGATAGTTCTTGATCTCGGCAATGTCGATCTGCATGGTCTTGGGAATGTTGATGTACCCCAGACTCTCCGCGCATTTAATGACATTCACCATACTGCGGCCTTCAATGGCCACCTTCCTTTTGAACCTTTTTGCGGAATTGATGATCTGCTGTACACGATCCACATTTGATGCAAAGGTGGCAACGATGATCCTGCTTTTGGTATTGTCGGCGAAAATAGTGTCAAAAGTATGACCAACCGAACTTTCCGACATGGTATATCCGGGTTTTTGTGCATTTGTGGAGTCAGCCAGCAGGGCAAGCACGCCTTTTTTGCCGATCTCCGCAAATCTCTGAAGATCGATGGGATCTCCGAAAACAGGTGTATAGTCCACCTTAAAGTCACCTGTGTGAACAATGGTTCCTACGGGTGTATAGATTGCAAAAGCTGCGGAATCCTGAATGGAATGGGTAGTCTTTATGAATTCCACTCTGAAGCAGCCCAGATTTACGCTCTGTCCGTGCTTTATGATCTTTCTTCTTGTGTTGTTTGTGAGTCCGTGCTCTTCAAGTTTATATTCGATGAGTCCCATGGTAAGCTTGGTGGCATATACGGGGACATTTAATTCCTTTAATATGTAAGGCAGGGCTCCGATGTGATCTTCGTGTCCGTGGGTGATCACTATGCCTTTTACCTTTTCGCTGTTCTGTATAAGATAGGTGATGTCAGGTATTACGCAGTCTATTCCCAGCATATCGTCATCCGGGAATGCCATACCGCAGTCCACCACGATTATGGAATCTTCATATTCAAACGCGGTCATGTTCATACCGATCTGTCCGAGACCGCCTATTGGAATGATCTTCACTCCATGAAGATCCGTAACTTCCTTATTTTTCTTTTTCCTGTTCATATGATCCTTTCATGTATCAAAGCCTAAACCAGCTGAATGTCATCCAGAAGTCCTTCAAAAACTCCCGCGATAGCCTTGATCTCTTCGTCGTCTTCAAGTATCTCGTATGTGATCTCGTCTTTTCCGTCAGTGGAAACTTCTTTAAGGATCAGAGCCTCATCTTCTTCCCCCTCCATGATGTCGAGAACCAGAAGATAGGTGTTTCCGTTTAATTTCGTCTGTTCAAGCACGCGGAATTCGATCTCTTCTCCGCTTTCTCCGGTAAATTTTATGATCTGATCTTTTTCTGCCATATTCTTTCCTTTTCTTTTATTTTTGTTCTTCTGCTTTAAGGGAATCCAGATAGGACTGAAGGATTATGGACGCAGCGATCTTGTCCACCACTTCCGCCTTTTTCTTCCAGTCCATTCCCGCCTCATCAAGTATCCTGTGGGCTTCCACCGTGGTCAGCCTTTCATCCTGCATAATGACTTCAAGACCCGTACGTCTTCTCAGGTCTTCAGCCACGCTTTCTGCGATGAGGGCACGTTCTCCCACTGTATCGTTCATATTGAGGGGAAGTCCCAGGACGATCCTGCCCACATCGTATTCCTCGATAAGTTCTTCAATACGTCTGTATGTGGTCCTGAGCTGTTTTTCCCGCTCTCTGCGTATGGTTTCCAGCGGCTGGGCAATGAGCAGCATCTCATCGCTGACAGCCACCCCCATGGTAGCCCCGCCGTAGTCCAAACCCATTATTCTCATTTGTTGTTACCATCCTTAAAATTTGTATCAATATAGTTCTGCAATAACACCTCAAGGATCTCGTCTCTCTCCACCTTCATGATCAGGCTTCTGGCGCCGTTGTGGCTTGTGATGTAGGTGGGATCTCCGGACATGATGTAACCAACGATCTGATTTACCGGATTGTACCCCTGATCCGTAAGTGCCGCATACACACGATCGATGATGTCCTTAGCCTGAGGAATCTCATCCTTTGATGCCTGGAAAAACCTTGTAATGTTGATCTCTTTCATTGCTACTCCCTTCATTGACTTTTATGTTAAAAACAAAATATTATCCTTCACCACATTACCCGTTGCCGTCACGAACTCACCGCATTCATGTCCTTCGGCGGGCACGGCGCATCTCACATATCTCTCATTGTAGCCTGTAAGATACTTTTTCCCTTCTATGATCTCCTCTTCTTCAAGAAGCACATACTGGGGCTTTCCCACAAACCCAAGGGCATATGTCTCTCCCATTGCTTCCTCTATGGAGATGAGTTTCCTGCTTCTTTGCGCCTTAACTTCTTCGCGTATCTGATCCGGCATCCTGTCCGCAACGGTTCCGCGTCTTCTGGAATATTTGAACACATGGACCTTGGAAAACCCGATCTTTTTCGCGAAATTGCAGGTTTCTTCAAACTCTTCCTCGGTCTCTCCCGGAAATCCCACGATTATGTCCGTGGTAATGGCGGGATCCTCGTAGACCTTTCTCAGTTCCTCGCAACCAGTGGCATATTCCCCGGTGTCATATTTTCTATTCATCCTTTTTAAAACCGTGTCCGAACCGCTCTGAAGGGAAAGATGAAAATGAGGGCAGACTTTTCTGTTTTTTGAAAGCCTTTTCGCAAAGTCTCTTGTCACTACTCTTGGTTCCAACGATCCCAGCCTGATCCTTTCTATACCCGGGATCCCTGCCATTTCTTCCGTAAGTTTCAGAAGAGCTTCTCCTCCCTTTACGTCATATGCTTCATAGGAGGAAAGATGAATGCCGGTAAGAACGATCTCCTTGTATCCCATGGAAGCAAGGCGTTTCGCTTCGGAGATCACATTGCCCGCCTTTCTGGAACGGACCCGGCCTCTGGCATAGGGGATAATGCAATAGGAGCAGAACTGATCGCAACCGTCCTGTATCTTCATATAGGCTCTGGTGTGAGAAGCCTTGTCGGAATTCTCCAGTTCCTCGTATTCCTTCTCTTTTGAAATGTCCGCGATCTCTTCCACGGTCTCGTGAACATTACGATCCCCAAGACATTCCAGAACCACATCCGCGATCCTGTCTTTTCTGTTGTTTCCTACAAATCCGTCAACCCCAAGTTTGTTTCTTTCCTCTTCGGAAATGGCCTGGATGTAGCATCCTGCTGCGATCACCACGGAAGAAGGATTTTCTTTCTTGGCACGGTTCAGCATCTGCCTGGACTTTCTGTCTGCAATATTTGTTACGGAACAGGTGTTGATGATGTAAACGTCCGCCACATCTTCAAAATCCGTGGGCACGGCTCCCTCCTCCCTGAGTAGGGACATCATGGCATCGGATTCATAGGCGTTCACCTTGCACCCCAGAGTAAGTATTGCTACCCTGACCCCTTCAAGTTTTTTTTCACACATAATAAACCTTTTAAAACAATTATTTTGAATCAAACGCTAATTTTGTGACTTTTGCATATTGATTTTTATCCCAAAAAATATTAGTATACAAGCAAACAATCCAAACAGGAGGTATTATTATGACCACAGTAAAGATTTCATTAAACTCCATCGACAAGGTTAAATCCTTCGTAAACGAGATCACAAAGTTTGATTCTGATTTCGACCTTGTTTCCGGAAGATATGTTATCGATGCAAAGTCTATCATGGGTATCTTCAGTCTCGACCTTTCCAAGCCGATCGACCTGAACATCCATGCTGACAATGATCTCGACAGCATCATGAATGTTCTTGCACCTTACATCGTTAGATAATAACGAACGGTGCAAACTGTTTAAGAAACCAATAGGGCGTTTACGATCTCAGGGCATCCGCATTTCGCGGATGTCCTTTTTTTGCCTCTTATCTGCACTCTATCACTTCCACGGTCTCAAGAGCCGTGTTCATCAGCTCGTCGATCTTTTCGGAGAGCTTCAGTTCCGACTTTTCGATAGCCGTAAGAATGGGATGAGTAACGGGATGCTTTGCCACAAAGATCGTACAGCAATCCTCATAGGGCTGGATCGAAGTCTCGAAAGTCCCGATCCTTGCAGAAATGTCAACTATGTCCTGCTTGTCAAAAGCAATGAGCGGTCTGTAGACCGGCAACGTGCACACAGCGTTTGTACATTCCAGAGACTGCATGGTCTGGCTGGCAACCTGGCCGATGCTCTCTCCCGTTACAAGTCCGATGCATCCGGACTGCCTTGCCAGGATCTCCGCGATCCTCATCATATATCTTCTCATGATGATGGTGAGCTGCTCATGAGGGCAGGTTTCATAGATATAGAGCTGGATATCCGTAAAATTAACGATATTAAGCTTAATGGGGCCTGTATATTGGCTCACAATCTTTGCCAGATCCACCACCTTCTGCTTTGCTCTTTCGCTGGTGTAGGGCGGAGCATGAAAATAAGTGGCTTCCAGTTCCACGCCTCTTTTCGCGATCATATAACCCGCCACGGGACTGTCGATGCCGCCCGAAAGAAGGAGCATGGCTTTTCCCGCCGTTCCCATGGGCATTCCGCCTGCTGCGGAAAGGGTTTTGGAGTAGATGTAGGTCCTGTTTCTCACTTCGACTATAAGGTGGACCTCGGGATTGTGAAGATCAACCTTTGTGTCGGGAAACTCTTTTAGGATCGACTCTCCCATCCTCATGCACATTTCGGGGGACTCAATGGGGTAACGCTTGTCTGCCCTCTTGGCATCCACACGGAATGTGAACTTTGCTTCAGGATACTCATCCCTTATGTGATCGAGAGCGGTTCTTGTAATATCCTCCCACTCAATGCTGTCGCAGACCACAACGGGGCATATGCCGATGATACCGAAGACTTTGCGGAGTTCGGTGATAGTTTCGTCGAAATCATATTCATCAGGGCATTCGACTATGATCCTTCCCTGCTCTCTGATCACAGAAAAATCGCCCAGAGCGTCAAGTCTCTCCTCTATCCTGTCGCAAAGAGCCCTCTCGAAGCTTCCTCTGTTCTTTCCTTTGATGGCGATCTCTCCGTATTTGATAAGCAGCGCTTTATACATTTCTTGTAATTATCTCCTTTATTTCCTGTTTCGTATTGCGGATCGGATCCTTTCTCCGCCGTCATTCGAATTTAACGATCTCAAATTCCAGCTCGTCGTCTCCCACCTGCTTGTAGAGCCCCAGTGCATTTCTTGTCTCGTTTTTAATGCGATAAAGAGCATTGTCCGCAAAGTGAATGGCATCGATAAGGTTCTGATCTTCCATGATCTTTCCGCTGACGGCACCAAAACTCAGGGTGACATATCCCGATATGGGGGATGCGGCGTGAACGATCTTCTTTTCATTGATCTCTCTGTTGATGACTGAACCGAGGGTAATGACTTCCTTATCACTTCTGCCTTTGGAAATGATGAAGAACTCGTCGCCACCGTATCTGATTACCAGATCCGTGCCCAGAGTACTGTCGATCAGAACTTTACCGATGGTCCTGAGCACCTCGTCACCTCCCAGATGGCCGTAAGTGTCGTTATATTCCTTAAAATAATCGATGTCTATGATCATGAAGGAAAGCCTGCTGCCCTTTTCCTTTGCTTCATCGAACCAGGCCTGACCCAGTTCGTTCATGGCATATCTGTTGAACACGCCCGTAAGCTGGTCGTGTTCAGACAAGGCTTTAAGCTTCCTGTTGTTCTGTTCGGCTTTGTTTCTCTTCTTGATCTCTTCCTCAAGTCTTCTCTTGTTCTTGAGAGAGTTGAGCTGCTGTTCCGTGATCCCCCGATCCACCTTGTCACGGCACTCGAAGTACTTTTCGTAGAGAGGTGTCCGATCCTGATCCGGTTCCGCTTTTTTCATGTAATCGATCCGTGTTTTCAGGTAAAGGCACCATTTATCATCAAGGTCAACCTTTTTTACTATCCTCTCGCATGCCTTAAGGAGTTTCTTCGTCTTGTCGAAATAACCTGCGTCCAGCAAAGCCCCCGCCAGGGAAAGATAGTCCTCCAGATAGGTGAGTCCTTCCTTGTAACCTTCCGCATTTCTGATAACCATGTCCACATAGGATGTCATCTCATCCGTAACACCCATTTTGATGAAGATAAGGCATTTCAAAATGATAACTCTGGTGTAGTAATAGGCTTTTGTTCTTTCATCATCTATTCCGTCGATGCAGCCCAGCATACGAAAGGCCTCTTCGTAATTGCCTTTGCGGTAATGAACATCGGCCATGTTCATAAGACAGATATTGATGCGGGTGAGCCCTACCGTGGACGTGGATCTGCCTCTGTCTTTCTTCTCCATCTCGATTATGAGCCTGTAGGATTCACGGAAATAATCAAGAGCTTCGTCATACTCTCCCATGCTCATGTATGCGTCACCGATGTTGTTGGTGAATACACTCTGATACAGGAGGAAACGATGCTTTTTTGCAACGGCATATCCCTTTTCGAAATGATCCAGCCCCGCCACCTTGTCGATGAGGTGAGAAGCCACTATGCCCAGCATATTGTGGCATTCCGCTTCCAGGTCATACTCCCGGTACTTTTCACTGACCTGAAGGACGGACACGAGTTTTTTGACGGTCTTCTGCGAAACGATGTTGTTTCTGAGTTCAAGCGTAACAAGATTGATGGTGGCGTAAGCCGAAGCCAGCTCGTCATCATCTTTTTTTACCAGATTGGCAAATTCATGAACCTTTTTGACATAGAGCTCCCTGTCAAAGTGTCTCTGCATTCTCAGTTCTTTTTTCCACTTGTTCAACTCTTTCTTTGTCACACGTATCTCCCAGAAAAGAAAACGAATCCAAATGACGTCTGATAAACCACCTTACATTATAACATAAAAATCGGCGGCTTGCAAACAAGCCGCCAAATATTATTATTCTATCCTATTCTTCTGCCTCGGCAGGTGTCTCTACGATCTTGGCATTATCAAGAAGATACTTTCTTACCTGATACTGTTTGAAGTTCTTCTTTACATAGCCTTCACCGATATCCAGAGTATTTGTAATGGAATTGTCGCCGAGATAATTTTTGTAAAGTTCCGCATCATACTCAAGGCCCAGTTCCTTGTAAAGGATCTGATAGCAAAGATCGTTGATGATCCCCTTGAATGCACTCTCAACAACAAAATTTTCGTACTCATCCTCTGTAAGGTCTCTCATGGCAAGAACGGAATCGTATACGATACTTCCTGTAAGGGAGGTATAGAATGCATTAACGTAATTCCACTGATCCAGGTCGATCTTCTTAAGTGACTTGGCATAGGTCTTAAGGATCTCCTCGGGGATCTCTGCGCCGTCAACGGAATCAAAGTTGTTGGTAAGGAATCCGTCGAGCCACTCTTCCTTGTTTTCCTCTATAGCGTCTTCCTTGATCTTCTTCTTGTACTCTTCCGCTGTCAGATCCGAATTGAGTTTTTCCTTAACAAAAGCATCGTCGAAAACGGGAGTCACTTCGGGATCGTCAGTGTTGCTCGAAAGAAGATCGTTGATCTTTTCCTGAACCTGATCGTCGGTAAAATCGATTTCTTCAAAAGGAATGGTGATTCCCTCTTTTGCATTGAATCCGACTACGGCATACTTTTCAGGATCCAGTCCTTCAACATCGCCGTCGGCTGTAAGTCCTTCATCATATTTCTCGGCAACCTGGATGAGCTTTGCCTGTCTCTCAGCTTCTGCCTTTCTTGCCATCTGTCCGCGTACAATACCCCATACGATACCGAATACGATAGCTGCCAAAAGAAGTGCTGTGACGCCTATCGCAAGTATTCTTGAAGTTTTAGCCTGTTTATTAGCCTTGGCAACGGCTTTTTTCTTGGCAAGTCTTCTTGCCTGACCTTCGGTCATGGTCGAATTTGTTTCGTTACTCACTTTTAAAAATCCTCCGCTTGTTTCTTTTTCGCCCTCAATCGCGAAACGATTGTGTAATTATATCATATAGCCTCTTCAGTATACATACTTTTTTCAAAAAAATATGTGTAAAAATTGTGTCGATCCCCTGAAAACCTTCCCGCTCAAATATAGGCAAAGGATCATTCTTTCAGTTCGATCTCCCAGTCTTTCAACAGTTTTTCCGTGCTGTTGTACCCGAAATCGAAATTTATGGCAGGAACCGAGACTATATATCTTTCTCCGTTTGAACCTATGCTCTTTCGTACATAAATTGTATACATATTGTTCGGAATTTCTTCATTACCCCTATATCTTGCCCTTTCATAGGCTGTTCCCTTGTGTTGGACACCTTTTTTGAACCCCGTAAAAGAATCGGGCATAAAAAAATCTTCCGGCTTTTTCAAGTCGGGTAAAATGTCGAATATGCTGATCTGTTCGGGGGTTTTCTCTCTCATGGGAAAATTATAACATATTTTTTTTGGATAGAAACAGAACGTTCACAATTATTTCTTTTTTTTAACATAGGGAGTTCAAAATTACCGTGTATAATAAAGCCATAAACAAAAGCAATACAACAATTAAATCGTTTACAAGAATCTTCATAATATAAAAGCCCACCGGTTCCCTCCCAATATCCGATGGGCTTCTCCTCTGTCTATGGATAATTTTCAAAAAGATCATCCCCCTTGCGGATCTTTTCCGTAAGGGGGATGGTTTTATTTAAGGATGTTCTCTTTTAATTCTTTGAGTACGGGGAATGCGGTGTTTCCGCCCTTCGCAGTAACGCATCTGCCGCCGCAGAAGTTTCCGCACCTAAGGGCCGTCCTGCTGTCCAGGCCGTTGGTGTAAGCCCAAAGGAAGCCTGCATTGAAACTGTCTCCCGCTCCTGTGGTGTCCACCGCCTTTACGGGAATGACTTTTTCACAGATCAGTTCCTCTCCTTTTTTCTTAAGGAATGAGCCCACTTTACCGGCCTTTATGACAATGGTGTTTCCGTATTCCGCAAAATACTCCGCAGCCTCTTCGGGAGACTTTCCGCCCGAGTAACCGGCAGCTTCCACCTCATTCATAAAGAAAACGTCAACATAAGGCATGAGTTCTTTTAACGCAGGATTCCAAAGTCCCGTTTCGTCGAAAGCCACATCATAGGACGTGGTGATGTCGCCCTTTGACTTTATGTACTTCAGGATGTTAAGAAACTTTTCATGTTCCTTTGCGTTGTAGCCCGTGATATGCACGTGTCCCACGTCGGAGAGATCCAGTTCCTTAAGCATATCCACATCATTTTTCGCAATGCTTCCCGCATATGAAATGAAAGAACGGTCCTTTTCGTCGGTAAAGCTTAATGATATGCCGGATTGAACTGTATTGTCGATGGTGGTCTTTGAAAGGTCCACTCCCACGGCTTCCATGGAAGATGCGATCATCTTTCCCATCATGTCCCCGGAAAGGGTTCCGCAATAGGCAGGATGACACTCGAGTTTTCCAAGGCCCATGACCACAAGAGCTGCGCCTCCGCCAACCGCAAAAGGCATCTCCTTAACATATTCCTCCGTTCCCGCTGCGGGGATCTCGCGTTTTCCCGTAATGAAGATATCGAGATTTGCATCTCCGAACACCAGAATTCTTTTCATCTATTTTCCCTTCTTTGCGAATACTTTTGTCAAAAAGCTCTCTGCAGGTTTGAATACCATGGGATAGACACCTATCACGCAAAATACGATGACAGCATATCTTACTGTCCTGAAGATCAGGTTACTGAAGGAGCCTTCAGGGAAAAATCCTCCCAAAGCCAGTTTTATCAGTGTATTGAGGAGCACGAACAAAATTCCTCCGCACACGGTTCTTAAAGCAATGAAAGATATGCTCTTTGTGTTTTCGAATTTAGCGATCTTATCTTCAAAAAAAATTCCCGAAGCAAAGCCCAGCAATATGCCGTAATTGGTGAAATAGTCCTCTGTGGTGCAATAGAACATTCCCAAAAAACCGATGACTATAAGCGCAATGTAAACAATGTATTTGTTCTTTATCTTGGGCATTACGAATTCCACAAGGAAGCAGAAGCAAAGTCCCATCAAAAGACCTGCAATGACATCCGTGGGCCAGTGAGCTCCCAGATAGCATCTTGAAAAAGCGATGAGTAAAGGAACCACCACTGCCACAACCCTGAGCCATTTGTGCTTTCTGTACTCCGCAGCCAGTGTGGGATACAGAGATGTTGCGGATGAAGAATGAGCCGAAGGGAAGGAGTAGCCGTCCACGTCTCTCAAAAGTTCCACTTTGTCTGAAGAAGCCCAGGGACGGACTCTTCGAACGATGTTTTTCAAAAGCACATTACCCACAAGAGAAGCAACCACTGCAAGGCCGATCATCTCGCCCTTCTTTTTGTCTATGCCCCAGTAAACTATGCCCATGACGCCCACTGCAACATACTCTTCACCTAAAAATGAAAAAGCATTGTTTAGCCAAACCAGAAACGCTCCGAGAGTTTCGGATGCTCCCAGTGACTGGAGTGTAGCGATGAAATTTTCTTCCCATTCCCAAAAAAATATAAATCCACCGTTCATTCTTTGATCTCCTCTTGTTCTTTTTCTTCCGAAGGCTGTTCTGCTTTTTCGTTGGGACTCACTCCATCCTCCATGACCTTGGGGATAAACTGCGATGCGATCTTCCCCGCCTTTTTATCACGGTTTCTGACATAAACCGCACCGATGATCGAGAAGAATACGGCTCCCACAAAATTTACCAGAAGATCCTTCATGGTATCGATGATACCTATGTCCAGATAGCCCCCAAGCCCCATAGAAGTCTGAGTGCCGTCGGAGCTCACCAGGATCACGTCTTTAATGTCCTTTATCTTCACTACCCTGTTCAAACCTTCCGCATCCAGAGAAACGGAATTGATGGCATTGACCACGAAATCCTTTTGCATATCAAAACCAAGGAACATATCCATGCCAAACTCAAAGAATTCCCATATGACACCGATAGTCATGGAAAAACAGAAGGACGTGATGGCAAGATAAAGGGGTGACAATTGGACCGAGATCCGCTTGTTCCTGTTGAACAGATCCACAATGGCAAATCCGATGGCCGCACACATGAAGCCGTTCACCGTATGTAGTGCCGTGTCCCACCCGGGAATACGGGTGTAAAAAGAATTGATCTCTCCCAGAATCTCCGCGGCAAATATGAACACCATGACTATGATCTCAAAAATGTCCGGGAAATCCACTTTAAACGCATCTTCCACCACCGTGGGGAGCATGAAGAGGATCAGCGTGAGGACACACAGAGCCACATTTTCATATCTTCCCCGGATCGCCTGGATTATAAGACTGGCGATGACCAGAACACGAAGCACGATGTAGACGGTTCCCACCACTTTTTTGTGTCTCAGTTCCCGTTCGGTTTTGAACAGAATGATCTCACCCTTCTTTTTCTTTTTTCTCTCTCCCATTTATGACTAACCTCTAAAGATTTTAATTACCGGATTTTTCGGTATTTTCTGTTTCCGAAGTTTTTTCGTCCTTTTCCGATGTTTCTTTCTTTTCTTCCGTCTGCTCGGGGGCCTTTGTCTGCTCCTGAGTCTCTTCCTTCTTTGCCTGAACCTCTGTCGTTTCTTCTTTCTTTTCGGTCTTCGTTGCCGCTTCTTCATTCTTTTCAACGGTGTTGTAAGAAGCAAGCTTGGAATTTACCCAAACTGCGGGGCGAACTCCCATGAATTCACTGTAAGCGTTTTCACCGCTGAGCAAAAGCGCTCCCGCATAGTTTACGTCGGTGATGAGGTTTGTGGAGATCTGAGTCCTGAGGTCCGTTGTGACCTTGCCCACGCTTCTCAGCCACCAGTTGCAGGCAATGTTTGCAGCAAAGGTGTGACCGCTGTCCATCCACTCTATATGTCTGTTCTGGGTGGAAGAATCGGCTACGGACTGAAGATACAATCCGTGAGTGAAGGCATATTCGGTACCGAAACATTTGAGGCGTGCATCCGAAGAGCCTGTCCATTTAATGGTTCCCGATTCCGAATAGGAACCTGTCTTAAATTTGAAATATTTGATCACATCCTCCGTCGAAAGCAGGAACACCCTGTCGGTGGTATCTATGCCGGGATTTGCATCATAAGAATAGCCCTTATCCGACATGGGCTTGTCCACGTAGATGTGATAATCGTTGATCAAAAACGACTTGTTGACGGAAGCCTGCTGTTCCAATGTAAAGGCCGTGGCGTAAAACTCACCGTTCAGCCATTTACGGATGTCGCTGTCTTCCCATGCATACCAGCCTTTGACCGAATCACCGTTAAATGCCATGCTCTCCAGAGCATAAACGCTAAGAAGCAACAGGTTATCCCCCTGCTTGTCCAGAACAAACCATGAGATCCGCTCCGGTCCGTTGTCGGGATCGTTGTCCTGTTCATATTTTCCGTAAAGTACGATCTCTCCCGCCTTCGCCTTGGTGAGATCGGAACTGATCTTGTATTTTGCTCCGTTCACCGTAACTTCCGCAGGTACGGGGGTAGGTGTGGGTCTTACGGTGGTATAGTACTTACCGCTGATGTAGCCCACTTTCCCGTCGTAATCGATCCTTGCCCAGCCTGAAGCAGTGTCGACTCCCGTTCTCTTCACCCTGTTTCCTTTGTTCAGGGTTCCTATGGCCTTGGCATCGGCATCGGGAGCGGAACGCACGTTAAGGGTGTCCGCCGTGATCCAGATGTAGTCATCATATGCTTTGACGGGATCCGGAGTAGGTGTTGCCGTGGGCGTCCCAAAGATCACAGGAGTCACAGAGACCACAGGTGTGGGTGTGAAGGTGGGTGTAGGAGTATTTGTGGGGGTAGGTGTTTTCGTAGGTGTCGGAGTGGGGGTAAATGACGGCGTAGGGGTAAAAGTGGGTGTGGGAGTGTCAGTGGGCCCCGGCGTAGCAGTCACTACGGGCACAGGGGTCAGCACCAGTTTCCCCTCTTCCACGAGTTTAAGTCTTTCCGCCTCATTTTCGGCGTCAAGGACCATAAGATAGTGCTCTGCGCACATATTCTCCTTGTAGACGTGATTAAAACATCCGTCAAAACAACAATAGGAATACTTGTCGTCCACCTCTTCTGTTGTATTAAAAAGACTGCAGCCCGTTGTAAACAAGCATACCAGACAAAAGGCCGCAATCAGTCTTTTAAGTTTCATTAAAAACAAAGACCTCCGAAACCGTTAACTTCCCATCAGGTTGCCGATGAACCGAAAGGAAGCAGTGACATCTTCATAAGCTTGAAGCACTGCTTACCGAAAGGAATTCCGATGATAGTGATGCACCAGAGACATCCTGCAATAAGATTCGCAACAGCGATCTCCCATCCGAAAAGCACGAGCCAGATGATGTTTGCAATGGGATGAGCATCAAAGTTGATCCGGACGTTCTTCTTAAAGGGCCAGATAACAAAGCCCGCGATCTTGAAGCACTGAGTTCCGAAAGGGATACCGATGATCGTGATACAGCAGAGCAGCCCTGTAACAAACCAGGCAATGGCCTCCCATACACCTGTAAAAATAAACCAAAGAATGTTTCCGATCGTTTTCATATCTAATCTTCTCCTCTATCCTTTATTTTTTATATCCCCTGAGTACAAGATACGGAGCGCCTACACCGAAGCAAAGTATGTCCCATGCTCTGAAGAGCCACTCAATACCCGTAACACGAAGAGCATATCTGAGCAATACGATAACTGCAATCCAAACCAGGAAAATGGCACTGACAGCTGCAAGACTACTGTTCTTTCCGCCCATAACGCCTGTGTAGACCAGAACGTCAAAAGCCAAAGCTGCAAGTGCAAAGAAATCGGTAATGAGACGCAGATTAAATCCATCGAGGATTCCGATGTGAACTCCTACATAGGCCTGGAAAACGATAAGAGCCAGAAGGACCCACAGGATGACATTGAGAAAATGAGTGATTACTTTCATAATTAACCTCCGAAGGACTGCTGATCATCCTGCCCTAAAGGGGCAAATAATAACCGCATAGTATGCGGTTATTGTACCATAAAAACCAAATTGTAACAATATAAGAAAACAATCTTCGGTGATACAGGGTGAGATAATGTGGCCCCCCGGGACGGGGTTTGGGGTTCATTTTGAGTTGAAAACCTCTTTTTTTGCCTCAAAATGTATTTTTATGGTTTTAGGTCAAACATTTTGGGCTTTCAAAGCCTCTCCTAGCTTACATTTTCTGCGTTTTACTCAGAATACTACATAATATATGCACTATCCTCCTCGGAATTATT
>JAILRC010000001.1 GCA_024698485.1 Lachnospiraceae bacterium
ACCACTTCTGACATATTCCAAAACGACCGCCGGCATACCTCCTACTATAACATAATCTAAAAACACTTCAGACATAACCTGCACCAATGAAGCCGAAAGTGGCACTCCGTCCATCATAGATTTCAAAAGGTCTGCTTTTAATCCGTCATCATAACCTTTGGCCCATAAAAACTCCTCAAAATCCAACGATCTCATGGTATAATCGGTTTTATAACCGACACTGTTGCTCTCTATTTTTTTATAAAAGATTCCAAGAAGGGATCCACTGCAGATCACATCATATTTTCTGTCGATACAGTATGCCTTGAGTGCCGTTGCAATGTCCGGATGATCCTGTATTTCATCAAAAAAGAGCAGAGTCTTTCCGGGGGCAAAACTCTTGGACGGGTCAATACGACTGATCGCTTTATTAACAGCCTCCACCGTATATCCATCTTCTGTGATCACGCGATATTTCTTGTCTAA
This sequence comes from Lachnospiraceae bacterium, assembly GCA_024698485.1. Taxonomy (GTDB): domain Bacteria; phylum Bacillota; class Clostridia; order Lachnospirales; family Lachnospiraceae; genus RGIG3528. The sequence goes on from JAILRC010000001.1 coordinate 466, forward strand.
AGCAAAATTGATATAAATTACGTTTTCATAGTGGATTTCCGCGAATCGCATTATACTTTCGGTTTTTCCGACCTGTCGGGCACCTTTAATGATCAAAGGTTTATGGTCTGGGGCTTCATACCACTCACTTAAATATTTATCAACCTTACGTTTTAAGTACATAAAAAGACCTCCGTTCATTCTACGAGTATTGTAGCATAACAGTGATCGCCTTTTCAACATTTTTATGAGTGAGTTTTGAGGGCATTTTACAATTTCATGAGCGAGTTTTGTTTCTCTGATACAATTTTATGATAAGCCATGCTTTTTTCGTTTTCGTTGCTGAATAGAAATTTCGTTTTCGCTTCTAAAACGTATTTCGCGCCATCGATCTCTTTAATATGTTCGCACTAAAAATCCGCAAGCCCTATTAAAGCCTGGTGGTTCAACTTTTCCCTCTACCATACCTGACTACCATCAAAAACAATGCGTACAGCGCCGCAAAGAGAATAACAACCCCCGCCAGATAATGGCCGGGATCGTATATGCCCTTCCCTTTGTTACCGATCATGGAAAGAGCAACTGCTAAGGTAAACATACCCGGTACTGCAGCCACCTTAAGAACAACGTTTGTGAGATACTTTTTCTTCAAAACAAAGCGGAACAGCAAATATATGCCTACACCTGCAAGACTCACAACGCTTCCGATCAGGATCCATGCATTAAGTGTCATGCTTGGCAATGTGACCACTGAAGCACTTACATTTGCCAACCCTTCCTTCTGCCAGATCATCCTATCCGATTTATTATTTCCGTGGGGATAATAGTAGATGCGATCTATTTCATTCTCATTTCCTACAAGAACGATCTGAGGCACTTTCCCTTTTTTCATCATTCTTCCTAGAATGGTCTCATAACACGTAATGAAAACCGTATTGCCAAGTTCATCATTTTCAAATGCATGAATATCGTACCCCATAGTTTTCTCACTCATCACAGCCACAACACCTCCGGACGATAACGTTTCGATCCTTATGGCACTCTCGGCATTTCTTATGTATATAGGGCTTGTGACGTATATAAACGCAACTATGAACAGAATAAGTCCAGCCATGAATCCCAGCAGCATATGCCGTATTTTTGACGTCTTAACATACTGTCTTGCAAAAGAAAGACTGTTCGACGAAGCTTCTGCCACGTCTCCCTCAGTGATAAGTTTTCCGAAACGCTCCCCTTTAAGTATTTCCGCCACACTCACTTCAAGGACTTCCGCAATATCCATAAGACTTCCGATGTCCGGGAACCCTTTGCCCGTCTCCCATCTTGAAACCGCCTTGTCGGACACATTCAGCCTTTCCGCAAACTGCTGCTGGGTAAAGCCTTTTTCTTTTCGCATATCTTTTATAAAAGATCCCGTTTTGATCGCATCCATAAAACAAACCTCCCTTGATGTTTATGTCTTGATCATAGTCTTAAGATTCAAAAAAATCACCCTATGATTCGTAGAATCCGCTTCCACAGTGCTTTTCCGTTCCTTCCCGGTCTTCATTCGAACGACATATGTTTAAATATGTTTCGAACATAAGTAATATCTTTTTTCCCTCATATGTGGTAAAATATAGTAGTTCGCGGAAATCCGCAAACCGAGTATATAATTTTAAGGAGGAATTTGCAATGTCAGTTAATCGTTTCGTATTAAACGGAGTTTCCTACCACGGCCATGGCGCCATCAAAGAGATTCCCGGCATCATTAAATCCAAGGGTTTCAAAAAAGCATTCGTAGCATCCGACCCCGACCTCATCAAGTTCGGTGTTACAGCCAAAGTTACCTCTCTTCTTGAAGAAAACGGTATCGCATATGCATTGTATTCCGATATCAAGCCCAACCCCACCATTGAAAACGTTCAGAGCGGCGTAAAGGCCTATAAAGAGTCCGGCGCTGATTTCATGATCACCATCGGCGGCGGTTCTTCCATGGACACAGGTAAAGGCATCGGCATCATCGTAAACAACCCCGAATATGCCGATGTACGTTCTCTTGAGGGCGTTGCTCCCACAAAGAACCGTACCGTATTCACCATCGCCGTTCCCACCACAGGCGGAACAGGCGCTGAATCCACCATCAATTACGTTATCACAGACGTTGAGCGTAAGAGAAAGTTCGTTTGCGTTGACCCTAACGATATTCCCGACGTTGCTGTTGTAGATCCCGACATGATGAGTTCAATGCCCAAGGGTCTCACAGCTTCCACAGGTATGGACGCTCTGACCCACGCCATCGAAGGCTACACCACAGGAGCAGCATGGGAGCTTTCCGATGCCCTGAACCTTGAAGCCATCAAGCTCATCGGCAAGAACCTTCGTAAGGCCTATGAGAACGATCCCGAAGGACGTGAAGGCATGGCACTTGCACAGTATGTAACAGCTATGGCTTACTCCAACGTCGGTCTCGGTATCGCTCACTCCATGGCACACACCCTCGGCGCTGTTTATGACACACCTCACGGAGTTGCATGTGCTATGATGCTTCCCATCGTAATGGAATTCAATGCTGAGAACACAGGTGAAAAGTTCAAGGCTGTTGCGGAAGCTCTCGGTGTAAACACAGCAGGAATGGATCAGAAGACCTATCGTAAGGCTGCCATCGATGCTGTAAGACAGCTTTCCGTTGATGTAGGCATTCCCACAAAGCTTGAAAAACTGAAGGAAGCAGATCTTCCTTTCCTTTGCGAGTCCGCTGCCGCAGACGCATGCGCTCCCGGAAATCCGAAGCATGCCACCATCGCAGATTTCGAAGCAATGTTCAGAAAGCTCATGTAATTACAGGATTCAAAAGGAGCCGTGTCCCGTGACACAGCTCCTTTTTTTGCAAAAAAATCCCGGCAGTGACGCCGGGATGAATGTATCTTTAGCCGCAGAAAAATGCCATTTCCCTGTCCAGAGTCTTGGCTACGGAGTTCAAGCCGTTGGCCTTCTGTGCCAGAGCTTCCATGGTGTCCGTAAGTTCCTGCATGGACGCCTTGGTCTCTTCGGAACTTGCAGCATTTTCTTCCGAGATGGCGGAAAGGCTTGTAATGGTTTCGGAAATGTTGTTTCCGGCCTTTTCCGTCTTGTCAACGTTCTTAACGATCTCTTTTGTAAGGGCTACCGACTTGTTTATGTCTGCTATGAGGGCATCAAACCTGTCTATGGTTTGGAAGATTGTCTCATTCTGAATGTTCATGGCTTCCTGAACGATGCCCGCTTCTTCCATGGTCTTGTTGGAATCTTCGGAAAGTCCCTTCATGGCTTCCTGAATGTTCTTTGCGGCATCTGCGGACTGATCGGCCAGCTGACGTATCTCGTCCGCAACCACGGCAAATCCTCTTCCTGCCTCTCCCGCTCTCGCAGATTCTATGCTTGCATTAAGGGACAGCAGATTGGTCTGTTCCGCAATGGCATCGATGATGGCCACAGCCTCACTGATGGTGGTGACCGCCGTATTGGTATTTCCGATGAGTTCAACTATACCGTTGATGGCATCTATGCTCCTATTGGTGGAACTCTTAAGTTCAGCAAGTTTGTCCTGACTTGCCCTGGAGTTTTCCTGCATCTGATCGGCTATGCCATGCATTTCGTCTGTATTGGAAATGATGAGACCAAGAGCTTCATTGATGTGTCCTACACTCTTTACGGCATCCTGAAGCGATTCTGCCTGATTGAGTGCACCGTCTGCCACCTGATTTACCGCTATGGCAACATTGTCGGAGGTCTCCGCTATGGTTTTTACGGTGTTGTAAAGGTAACCTGCGGATTCATCGACTTCCCCCGAAGTGACTCTGGCATTTCCGATAACATTCTTCATCTTCCCTGCCATATCCAACAGTGCCTTTGACATTTCACCCAGTTCATCGGGACGTCTTCTCACCTTATCGCTTAAGCTGATTTCCAGGTTACCTGTGGCCATCTTTCTTACTGCACTCACATCTTCGTCCAGAGCCTGCACGATCTTCAGAACATATAAAACCGTTACCACGGTAAAGATCGCAACAAAGAAGATCGCAAGAGAAATGATGATGCCGAGGCGGCTTGATATGTACTTGCTGATATCCTCTTTTTTAAGTCCCACAAAAGCCATACCGTATACGCTCTTGGATCCGTCCTTATAAAGCGGCTCATATGCCACGTAATACTTTTCGCCGTTGATCACAACATCTTTTGCCTGATAGCTCTCTTTGCGGTTTAACACAGCAGCTATGACCGCCTCTCCCGCCTTGGTTCCCACGGCACCTTTTATGCTGGATCTTTTTCTTGTATCCCCAACGAAATATGTGTAATCATATCCCGTCTTTTTGTTCATATCATTTTCAAGACCTGCTGCCACTGTCTCATCATCTTCTGTATACTGAAGCACCATTGCATAGGTCTGGCATGCGGCTTTTACACCCTGAAGCACTTCTTCTTCCATGCCCTTTCTGAGATTCACCGTTGCTACGGTGGTGATGGTTCCTCCAACCAGTACAAGAGCTGCCAGTACAAGGGCTGTAAGCATAACTTTAAGCGACATCTTTCTGATTTCCTGTGTTACATTGGATGCTGACATAACTACCTCCTCAAGGTGTATGATGTAATAACAAAATAATAGCATCTGACAATAAAAGAAGGAATCAAAATATTCAAAAAATTTAAGAAAGAATATATAAATTGTTTCTTAATGCAAGTATCTGCCGTAGTTCCGTACAGCACCCATGTATCACCGATCGTCTAAATGATCTGCTCTTTCCCACCTGTCTCCCCACTCTGCTTTTCTGGCAGTTTTAAACAAAGCCTTGTCACGGGACGTAACTTTGAACTCTTCACATCCCGACACCGAGCAGGTTTTAAGTTCCACGCAGCCTTTTGAGATCACGGGATGGCGTATGATCCTACTGCCCTCTCCCGAGTCATATCCCGCATCTTTTAAAACCGCCACATAGGAAAACTTCTCATCCTCGTAGGGCGCATCCCCGCCCTTTACAAATTTCTGTACCTTGCTTCTTTGCATACGGCATGAGAAATGACACCAGTCATCTTTTCCCAAGGGGCACGGAGAGGAATGAGTGCAGGGAGCGACCACTTTTGCTCCCTTATCAATAAAGAACTCTCTGGCATAGGATATGTTCCTGAAACCGATCTTTGTACCGGGCTCCAGAAGGATGATCATCTTTTCGGAAAGATCCCAGAGAAGTTTTAAAAAGCTGTCTCTGTCTTCGGGCTTCAGTTCGTTCATTATATAAGAAGCCGTTACAAGATCGGCTGACATATTCCGTCTTTCTCCCTCTTTTGCGGCATCTTCCCGGATCCACGTCGCATTCTTCATGACCTCATCTCCGTAAGAAAGCATATGCTTTCCTATTTCGATCATGGCATTCTCTCTTTCAAGGCAGTTGATCTTCTCCAACTCAAAGCAGGAATCAATTGCCCAGACAGCTGCTCCCGTACCGCTTCCCACATCGGTGAGGGTCTTCGGGATCATGTCCCGATGTTCCTCCCAAAAAGGTTCAAGTGCTTCTCTGACAGCCTCTGCAGCGCTCTTCACCGCCCCAAAGGTTCCGGGCATACGGGATATGGCATAGCTCACCGCTTCTTCCTCGTTCTTTACCAGGACTTTTCCGTGGCCCGAGTCGTTATTATATCTTTCGCAAATTGAAGAAACGCAGTTTCTTATGTTTAAGATACTGCGTTTCTCTAACAACTTTTCTGTTGCTTCCTGCATTTCGTAAGGGATGTTCATTCTATTCCTCAAACTCCAATGTTAGATAGTAGCCTCTGTCCGTCTCGTCTATCCTGATCACCTTTCCCTTGGTGATGACATTTCCGTCATGATCCAGAAGTCTCTCGCTCAAAGGAATGTTGGCACTCATGGCAACCGCCGGCTCCGCTACGTAATAATAAACCGAGTTCGGAAGGGAACCTTCACGGATGTCAACCACATCTCCCACTTCCACCTGTCCGGGTCTTTCCATTTTAAAATTTCCAAGTTCTCTCATATAGATCCTTAATCCTCAAAATGATCCGATACAGCCACGACACGACCGTCCCTGTGATAAACTCTGGGAACACGCTTGGAGATGTCGCACACAACTTCATAGTGGAAAGAATTCCCCACCGTTGCGCCGATCTCCTCTGCAGAAATGAAGTCATCTCCGTCTCTTCCCATGAGTGTCACTTCATCTCCCACCTTGGCTTCGGGAATGTCCGTCACGTCCACCATGCACTGATCCATGCATATGCGTCCACGGATGGGAGCTGACTTACCGTTGATCAAAACTCTTCCCGCATTTGAAAGTCCTCTGGGAAAACCGTCTCCGTAGCCCACGGGAATGGTGGCGATCCTTCTGTCTCCCGTGCATACATATGTTCCGCTGTAACCTATGCCCGTTCCTGCGGGTAAAGTCTTCACCATGGAAATGTGAGTCTTTATCTCCATGGCGGGGGTAACGGGGCATCTTTCCTTTGTGACATCATCCGTAGGATACATTCCGTAGGTGGTGATGCCAAATCGCACCATGTCCAGATCTCCCTCGGGGATGTCGATGACTCCCGCACTGTTACAAACGTGCTTGATCGGGACATCTATGCCGTTCTCGTGTAAAACATCCGCAAATCTGAGATACTTTGCCAGCTGTCCTCTTGCAAAGGTCTTGTCCGCCTCGTCCGCTTTGCAGAAGTGGGTGAACATGCCTTCGATCTTTACATTCTTTAAAGCCTTGATCTTCTTGATATCCTCAAGGCTTGCTCTTATCTGCTCTTCCGTATCGCACTGATAGCCGATACGGCTCATGCCCGTATCCAGTTTCAGGTGGATCACGGCCTTCTTTCCGATTTCCGCTGCGATCTCGTCATATCTTTTTACAGTCTCAAAATCGAAAGCCGCCAGGGAAATGTCATTTACAATTGCTTCCCTGCAGGTTTCCGGGAATGTGTAGCCCAAAACCAGAATGGGCTTTTTTGTGGCTCCTTTTTTTCTCAGTTCCACTCCTTCTTCGGGAATGGCAACCGCATAGGCATCTGCGATGTCGTCCACATTTTTTACTATGTTCACCGCCCCGTGACCGTAGGCATCCGCTTTCACCACAACCATCATACGGGTGCCTTCTTTAAGGAGCTTCTTGCCGTTTAATATGTTCTGTCTTATGGCATCCAGGTTGATGTCCGCCCGGACACGATAAAAATCATTACTCATTACTCAATTTTCTTTCTGTTTAGTATTTGGAGAGATGATCTCCGGTATTGCTTCAAGTATGTCTCCAGCCAGCATGGAACGCGCACCTGTTTTTGCAGCTGCCGCATTTCCCGCAAGACCGTGGATGTAGCATCCCGTCATGGCCGCGGCTTTCCTGCTCTCACCCTGGGCGATGAGACCTGCGATTATGCCCCCCAGCACATCTCCGGAACCGCCTGTGGCCATGCCGTCATTTCCCGAGACGTTGATATAGTTGGAATTTCCGAAGGAAACCAGGCTTCTCACATCTTTCTTTACAAAGATGAGATCGTTTCCCACGGTACATTTCTCCGCCGCGCTCCAAAGGCAGAGAGAAAGCTCCGCCAGAGAAACTCCGATGAGCCTCGAAAGTTCTTTTTTGTGAGGGGTAAGGATGGTTCCCGGTGGAAGGATCTCCGCAAGTTTTTGTATCCTCTCCTCAGTTGTTGCGTCCTGCCCCGCTTTCTCGGTTACAAGCTTTGCAAGGATGTTAATACCATCGGCGTCAACAATGAGAGGAGCCTTGCATTCCGTAATGCAATAGTTCAGAATGCCGGCAGCCGCTCCGTTCTTTCCGATGCCCGGTCCGATGAGTACCACCGTAGCCCATTCAATGGCTTCCTTGATATCTTCTATGCTCTCTTCTTTGAGCATGCCTTTTTCGTTCACTTCATAGGTGGTGAGTACAGCTTCCGGAAGTTTCTTCTGGATGATCTCCCTGTTGTCCGAAGTGGTCAAGACTCTCACCAGTCCCGCACCCGTTCTGTAGGCTGCAGCCGCAGCAAGATAGGCAGCTCCCGCCATATTCTTTGAACCTGCCGCGATGAGAACCCTGCCATAGGAACCCTTATTGGAATTCACCTTTCTTGCAGGAAGGAGAAGCTGAGGTTCTTCATCATAGTAAAACGTGGTGGGAGGAGTCTCCAAAACGGAGGTGTTGGTCCCTATGTCCCAGATCACCACTCTGCCCGCATACTCTGCTCCCGGATACAAAAGGCAGCCTGTCTTGATGCTTCCGAAGGTGACGGTCACATCTGCTCTCACCGCTATGCCGAAAATGCGGCCGTCATCAGCTCCCACTCCCGAGGGAACATCCACCGAGACTGTGCGAAGTCTTGCCGCATTGATCTGCTCTATTTCTTTATAAATATCGCCAGTTACCTGCCTGGAGAGACCAATCCCGAATATGCCGTCGATGACCACCTTAAAGTCACGATAGTTCACCTTTTTAATGACCTTGACTCCGGCGTTCTTCGCGATCTTAAGCTGCTGCTTCATTTCCTTTGTGGCATTTTTCAGGTCACCTACAACACGGATCTTCACCGAGTACCCTGCCATAGCAAGGATCCTGGCCGTAGCGACGGCGTCGCCTCCGTTGTTTCCCGTACCGCAGACCGCAATGATGTCATCACTGTGTGAAGCAATCTCACGCACCGCATATGCTACTCCCAGAGCAGCCTTCTCCATCAAAACGACGGAAGGGATGCCGATCTCTTCAATGGTATACCGGTCTATTTCCTTGGCCTGAGCTGCATTAAGCGAATATTTCATTCTTTATTCCTCTGTTGCCCTGAGCTTGTATGAAAGTCTCATAAGGCTTTCCGTAAGATGCACGTTTTCCTGGACCACGCCTTCCGGCAAAGAAAGATCCGTAGGTGCAAAATTCCATATTGCCTTGATCCCTGCCTTTACAAGATCGGCAGCCACCTGAGGTGCAGCCTCCTTGGGTATGGTGATGGCAGCGATATCCACCGTATTCTCCCTGAGATATTTCGGAACCTCGTCCATGTGAAGGACAGGTATGCCGTTAACGCTCTTTCCCACAAGATTGGCGGAAACATCGAAAAGGGCCTTGATTATAAAGCCTCTTCTTTCGAAATCCGAATAGTTGGCCAGGGCTCTTCCCAGATTACCTGCACCTATGACTATCATTTCCTTCTTTCTGTCGAGGCCCAAGATCTTGCCGATCTCGGTGTAAAGATATTCAACATTGTAACCGTAGCCCTGCTGTCCGAAACCGCCGAAGTTGTTAAGATCCTGACGTATCTGTGATGCTGTGACTCCCATCCTCTCGCTGAGTTCCTTTGAGGAGATCCTGACAACATCATGGGCCATCAGTTCACCCAGATATCTGTAGTATCTGGGCAATCTCCTTATAACGGCCGACGAAATCTCTGTACCCATTTTTACACCTCATCCTGATTTTTCTCTTACTCGTAGATCAGATCCAGCTTTCTTTCAAGCCTTTCTTCCGTTTCCCTGATCTTTCTTATCTTATTCACATACCTGTATGCACCGGCATATTCTCCCTGCTCCTCTTCGTAGCAGTAGGAACCCACCATATAAGCCAGTGCTCCCGCTATAAGCTTTACTTCTCTTCTCTGATGGGAAGTCAGCTGGCCGAAGCCTCTGTTTCCCTTTGGTTTGATAACCTCCGCAAGATACAGCTCCAGCTGGAGAAGGTACTCGCTCTTGATGAGGCACTTATTGATGATCTCATCGTTGGCATTTTCTATGCGCTTTACATCGCCTTCGTCGATCATGGCGAACATCTTGTCCGAAAGAGTGGATGTAACGAATTTTGTATTTCCGTTGCCCTTCTTCTTTCTTCCCAGATCCAGGATCAGGGCGATCCAGGGCACCGTGTCTCCATCAGCCCTCTGATCTGCTTCCAGGGAGTAAACTCTCTCTCCGCATCTCATCTGGATGTTCAGCACATCCGGATAGCTGTCGCCGATGAGTTTTGAACGCCACATGGATGAGCAGAGCTCGTTGATGCGCTCCATATCGCTCTTACCGGGGTAGAAATGATTCTCGGCTTCCACAGTGAGAACGGCATATCCGGAAATATATTTTTTGATGTTTACCCTGCTGACTCTTAAAACAAATCTTTCCCTGTCTTTTTCAACGGAAAGTTTGCCGTAGATCCCGGGTTCATCTCCATTCTTCCCATGCTTGGCATCATCTCCCACAAGTGTGTAGGAAACTCCGTAGGGATCGTCCGCATGCCACATGGGATTTCCCGAGAAATTCTTCTCCCAGGCCATCTCGGAATTGTAACTCAAAGGAAGTCGGAAGGTGTGGATGCTGTGGATCCTGTTATCTTCAAAACGTCCGAATCTGAGATCCTCGGCGTTCTTGATGTAATCTCTGTAAGTCTCGAAATTTGTTTCTGCGTTTCTCTTTCCGAGAGCTGTAAGCATACTCTCGATGGAGTACACCATATTTGTGGCATTTTCGTGAGTGAAATTTTCCACTCTCTTAAACAGTTTATAAAGCTTGATCTCCGAGCGATTGATCAATATATCCGCGTCGGGATATTTCTTCACGAAATCACCGGCTTTTGAAATGACGATATCATCATTGATATGTCCGTGAAGTCTCACATCCTCAATGACGTTCATGTTTTCGTCGGTGATGCATATAATGACTTCGGGGCCTGTCACAAGAGTCTCGTAAGAAGTGAAGATGTGAACCTTCTTCTCTCTCTTGATCTCGTTTGCCACCTCATGGAATTTCTCCTTGAGTCTTCTGCGGATGCCTGCAGCCATTTCGGGTATCTCGTCGAAATCCGTCATGGGAATGACTCTCAGCATACTGAGACAGTCGGTGAGCCACTCGTGAGGAAGAGCCTCGGAAGCGATCTCGTTGAACATCCTCTTAGCCTTGGGATTGGATCCTCTCAAAGGCTCGATGAGGTTCATCATCACATCCTTTGCATTTACTGCAAAATATCTGGTCTCTATGCCTGAATTTCTGTATTCCACTATCTTTTCGAAGAAGAGACTGCGAAGATCGACTTCCTCCGCAGGAACCACAATGGCATTTCCTTCATCGTCGGTACTCTCGGAAGGCAAAGGCTGCGAAAAAACGATCTCCTCATTCCTGAAACTCTTGTCTCCCTTGTAGTCGATCTGATAAAGAGAAACCTCCTCCAGCAGGAAATCTTTGATCGTTATATCAATATAAACATGCCGCAGCACGGTTTTGCTGAATTCCATATTATCCTCCCGGAACATCATTGGTATAAATATTAAGTATAATTATTTCTGAGCCGATCCGCAATTGTTTTTTATCCCTGCGGAAACCCTGTTTATTTTTTAAGTTTGATATTTGCAAAAAGACCTGCCATGGTCACAGGCTCATCATCACCGAACATAAATTCCGCAGGTGCCGCTTCTGCCTCTTCCTCAACTTCGTCCTTTTCTTCCACTGCCTTTACTGAAAGGGAGATCTTGCCGTCCTTAACGTCTATGATCTTAACTTTCACCTTCTGTCCCAATTCAAGGACTTCCTTGGGAGATCTGATCTTCTTGTCGCAGATCTGTGAAATGTGTACCAGCCCCTGAAGATCGTTGCCTATTGAGACAAATGCGCCATACTGCTCGATCCTGTCCACTGTGCCTTCCACAACGGTTCCAAGAGGGATCCTTGCGATCTTGGAATTCCTCTCTTCTTTTTCACGGTCATAAAGCACATCCTTTGCCGAAAGCACAAGCTTCTTGTTTGCCTCGTCCGCCGTGATGACAATGACATCCAGGGTCTTTCCCACATAGGATGAAGTGTCTTCCACAAACTGAAATGCAAGTTTTGATGCGGGGATAAAAGCCCTGATGCCTTCAAGATAGGTGATGACACCGGCGTTGGTGCTCTCGGAGACTTTGACGCTCACAACCTGCTTTGCTTTAAGCATATCCTTCAGCTTGTCCCATGCCAGGATGTCGTCAGCCTGCTTCTTGGAAAGAAGGATATTGCCGTTTCTGTCTTCTCTTAAAACTATGGCACGGATCTGCTCTCCGATCTTCACGTCTCCCTTAATGGAAAATGAAGGATCATTGGAAAGTTCATCGATCTTGATGATGCCCTCCGCATAGTAATTAAGGTCCAGTGTGACCTCCGAATCCGAGATCCCGATAACGGTTCCCGTAACAATGTCTCCGGGATTTACCGCTCTGAAGGAGCCGTTGATCTCCTTCTCAAAATCCGCCATAGTCATTTCATTCATTTCTTCGCTCATGATAACCCCTTATCTCTTGATAACTATCTCATTCTGATTTTTATAGATGTTCCCGCCGGGAACGCAGCCTCTTACGGATGAAAGAGGATAGATGTTGGTGTTGCTTCCGATGACGGTACCGGGATTGAGAACTGAGCCGCAGCCCACTTCCACGTTGTCTCCCAAAATGGCTCCCATCTTTTTAAGTCCTGTCTCAAAGGTTTCTCCGCTCACCCGGTCCTTCACTGTCACAAGGGTCTTGTCGGACTTAACGTTGGATGTGATGGATCCCGCGCCCATATGCGACTTGTATCCCAACACGGAATCTCCCACATAGTTGTAATGAGGCACCTGCACGTTGTTGAAAAGGATCACGTTCTTAAGTTCCGTGGAATTTCCCACCACTGCCTTTGCTCCCACAAGAGCGTTTCCCCTGATGAAAGCACAATGTCTCACTTCCGCTTCCGCACATATGATGCAGGGTCCTTTAATGTAGGCTGTGGGAAAAACATTTGCGGTCTTGTGGATCCATATGTCATCTCCCCGTTTTTCGTAGTCATCTCCCAGAGTCGCTCCGATCTTCAGGATGATCTCTCCGATATGGGGCAGAATCTGCCAGGGATATTCATATCTTCTGATCTCCTCGATCGCAACAGACTCGTCTGTTCCGAACAATGAGGAAGTTCTGTAATCTGCGATCATTTGTAATTCCTTTCCACGCTTCTGAAGGCATCCATGAGAGCGGTCTTATTGTTGCTGTTTTTGACTCTCTCCGTCATTCTTGTCACGTAGCCTTCCAGCTTTTCCATATATTCTTTGCCGGTGATCTGTCCTTCCGCCACCTGCGTAAGGCCTTTTTCCCAGCTGGCGGTGAGATCGGCCCTTAAAAGTGAAGAAACGGAGCCTACCACCACTTCGTGTACGATCTCTCCCAGTTCCGTGGGAGAAAAGATCTGAGTCTTACTGTTCAGGTTCAGATACTTGATCTTCACCAGTTTGTTCAGGATCTCGGCTCTGGTGGCGCTGGTTCCGATGCCGGAGCCCTTGATCTGTGCTCTCAGTTCCTCGTCTTCGATGAACTGGCCCGCATTTTCCATGGCCAGGATCAAAGAACCGGAAGTGTATCTCTTGGGGGGCGAAGTCTTGCCTTCCTTAATGTCCATGCTCATGACATCAAGCACATCGCCCTTTTTAAGCTTGTTGATGCTTGCCAGCTGCTCCGCGGAGATCTCGGCATCGCCTTCATCGTCCTTCTTCTTGTCGTCGCCGCTGTCTTCTGCCTTTCCCGCCTCTTTCTTTTTCACATTGGCCACCTTATAATAGCCTTCATCCTTAAGAGCCTTGAAACCTGCGAAAAAGCTCTCGTCTCCCACCTTCAGAACGATGGAATCCTTGCTGTAGACCGCAGGAGGATAGAAAATGCTGAGAAACCTGCGGGCGATCAGTTCATAGACCTTCTGTTCCAGCGGACTGAGTTTAGCCAGCCCTCCGATGCCCTGTCCCGTGGGAATGATAGCATAGTGATCCGTGATCTTTTTATCATCCACATATCTTGTTTTCGCAAGACCCGTGTATTTCTTTCCTTCCAGGATCTCTTCCGCAAATGCGGCCAGAGGCTGAAAGCTCTTAAGTCCCGAAATGTTCTTGGCGATCTCCTTGGAAACCGCCGTCGAAAGCACTCTGGCATCGGTTCGGGGGTAGGTCACCAGCTTCTTTTCATACAGATCCTGAATGACTTTAAGCGTCTCATCGGGACTGATCTTGAAAAGTCTGGAGCAATCGTTCTGGGCTTCCGCCAGGTTGTAAAGCAAAGGCGGATTCTTCTTTTCTTCCTTCTTTTCAAAGGAAGCCACCGTAGCCTTCAGTCCCTGAAGACCTGCGATCAGTTCCTCCGCCGTTTTTCTTTCCTTAAATCCGTTTTCTTTGTACATGAAAGGGGTGTTGTAGTACTTGCTTCCTTCCACTGCTCTGAATTCCGCTTCAAAACCGGGAGCCGCTTTCAACACCACTCTGTAGAAAGGAGTTTCCTTGAACTCCCTGATCTCTCTTTCTCTTCTCACCACCATGCCGAGAACGCAGGTCATGACTCGTCCCACGGAAATCGCTCCCATTTTTTCGATCTTCATGAACGAACGGACGCTGCTTCCGTATTTGATGGAAAGGGCCCTTGAAAAGTTGATGCCCATGAGATAGTCTTCCTTGGCCCTAAGAAATGCCGCTTCCGAAAGATTGTCGTAGGCATCCCAGGTTTTGGCGTTGTCTATGCCGCGCTTGATCTCTTCCTCTGTCTGGGAATCGATCCAGACTCTTTTCCGCACCTTGTCCGCAGGCACTTCCGCCATCATGTCCACCAGGCGGTAAATGTATTCTCCTTCACGTCCGGAGTCGGTGCATATGTATATGCAGTCCACATCTTTTCTGCAAAGAAGGCTCTTTACGATGTCGAACTGCTTCTTTACGTCTTTGATGACCTCATATTTGTATTTTTCCGGCAGAAAAGGCAAAGTCTCGAATGTCCATTTCGCCAGTGCCGGGTCGTAAACCTCGGGATAGCTCATGGTGACCAGATGTCCCACACACCATGTGACTACCGTATTTTCCGATTCCTGAAACCCATCTTTTCGCGAAAAATTCTCGTGGAGCGCCTTGGCAAATTCCTGAGCGACGCTGGGTTTTTCCGCGATAAATAACCTTTTTCCCATTAAAACCTCTGTTATGATTCCGGCCCGTTTTCGGAAGACGCAGCTTCCTGAGTGTTGCCGTTTTTGTAAACCACTATCTCCTTTGTGAAGAGATAGTCATAAAGATCAAATTTGCATACGCCTATGTATGCCACCGAATCGTCGGCGGGGGGATTGTCCTCTTCGTAGTCCAGCTGTTCGATGGTCTTTCTCACTGTAGGCTTCGTAAACGTAAACTTGGCGATGAGGTCGAACCAGTTGTCATATTCATAGAACACGCTTTCATCGCCGCTTGTAAAGATCCAGTTGTCCCCGATCTCAAAAAGAGTACCGTCCTTTGCGATCTCGGGAAGTCTGATGGTCTCGGCGATACGAACCGTCTTTTCGTCCTCGTCCGTAAGGTACTTGATGTAGTAGCCGAAGCCCTCTTCCTTTTTGCCGTATTTGTAATTCAGATTTCGATCCAGAGTCCAGATGTACTGACGGGACTGCCTGATCTTGTCATATTCCTCGTAGCCCGCGATCTCCGAGGTGGATGAAAAAGCGAAGTTGCCTTCGTTCTTCAGATACATGTTCTCATAGACCGTTCCCGCAAGAGCAGCAGGGTCTCCCGCAAAGTACACCAGTCTTGGATCGTTGTAGATCCTTCTGATCTTGATGACAGAATCCAGTTTGTCCGCAGCAACGACGATCATGTTGTTGCCCATGTAGGATATGCCCGAGATGCCGATCCAGTCCGCATCTCTGCGTCTTACATGGTAATCCGTCATAAGTTTTGCAAAATCGATGAGCATATAGATGTCGCCATCGGTGAAATCGATGATGATGATGCAGTCTCTCTTCGAAGTGGAACTGCGGTCATTTCTTGTGGCGCAGGCAAGGATGTTGCCGTTTCCGTCCATGCACCAGTCGCCGGTAGCGGTGTAATCGTTAAGGCGATAAATGTGGGTCACCTCACCCAGAGAATTGATGCGCACAAGTTTGTTGGCGGAAACAAAAAGATAGAGTTCTCCGTCCCTGGCCACCAGTTTTTTCGCAAAAACTTCTTCCAGGGGGATCTCACCTCTTAAATAGCCGTCATTGTCGTAGAGCTTCACATAGGGAACGAAGTCGTTCTTCTTGGAGAAAACGGCATATAATCCGTCTGCCACCGCCACATCGCTGGCATTTGTCACCTTGTTCTCTCCCGTGGTTTCGTCAAGGACCACCTTTACTCCCGCTTCTATCTTAAGTGATTCCTCGTCCTTGGACGCTACTGCTCCGAACTGATAGTAGAAGCGACGGAGTCTGGTGTTTCCGCTCTCGTCCACCATTCGGACGGTGATGATGTTAAGTTCATTGGGAACAAGTCCCGTAATGGCAAATTCATGTACATAGGAGTTTCCCACTTCAACGGTGGCACCGTTCTGAAGCACTCGCTTCTCCGTGGACGCCGCAACATAGCCTCCGAAATTCGGAGCTTCCGAAGTCGCGGAAGAAGTGTGGATGGTGTAGGAAACCGCACAGGGAACGTTTGTTCTGAAATATGTATAGAGGGATTGATTGTTGGTGCAGAAAGGGTTAAGGATCAGCAGGGGATTGTCTTCGTTGTAATCTCCCACTTCTTTGAGGATCTCGATCTTATCCCGCACCATTCTCTGAAATTCATATGTGTAGATCTCGGAAACGTTTTTGAAAGTAAAGAGTCCTTCGGAGATGTGAGCAACGATCTCACGATTCTTTGTGGAATCCGTTTCGTACTCATCCTTAAACTCTTCCTGAAGATCGCCTGTTTCCGGGGTTTTCTGAGGCATGGAGATCAGGCCCTGCGAATACGCAATAAAAAATAAAAGCCCTAAGCTCAAGATCGCTATTACTATAAGAATCCCGTTTACCTTCTTCATGTCATTCCTCATAAAAACAGTGCTGTAATGATGTGTAGGTCAAAAAGCCGCGCAAAAAGCAAACTTCTTGATATACAGGATCATTATAGCACTTAGGAAAGTGATTGTCACTTTTTTTACAAAATAAATTGGTCTTATGATAGTCTCATCATTCGCCAAAAATATTCTTTAAAAATGCGCTTGCCAGCTCGGGCCACTGCCTGATCTCTTCAAGCTGATGCTCGCCCCAGTCCCTGTTGGTCTCCTTGTCCGCAAGGGAAAGTCCGTGACCGCCGAAGGGGAAGATGTGAAGTTCGAAAGGCACGTTCTTCTCTCTCAGCGCGCTTGCGAAAAGAAGGGAATTCTGAACCGGAACACAGCCGTCTTCAAAGGTGTGCCACAGGAAGGTGGGAGGATTGTTCTCCGTCACTCTCTTTTCCAGTGAAACGTACTCTTCCATATCGGGGCTGAAACGGGATCCCAGAAGGTTCTTGATGCTGTCCTTGTGTGCGTGCTCTCCCGATGTGATGACGGGATAGCATAAAACCGACGCATTGGGCTTTCCTTCGTCAGTCTTTCCTCCGATGAGTTCAAGTGCCTCGGCATTGTTGTAATCGCAGGAAACATTGGCAGCCAGATGTCCGCCGGCAGAAAAGCCGCAGATGGCGATCCTGTTGGGATCCACATGCCATGCCACCGAGTTCTCTCTGATGGTCTTAAGAGCAAGGATGGCCTGGGCAAGAGCCACGGGGTACTCTGCGCCGCTGGGTGAGCAGGAATAGTCCAGCACGAAGCACTGGAAACTGTGGGCTGCGAACCTCATGGCAATGGGCTCCGCCTCTCTGGGTGAAGTCCATGCATATGCCCCGCCGGGGCAGATGAGGATGGCGCTCCTCTTTCTGTTCATATCGATCTCGCCGTAATTGTCAAGGATGTAGCCTGTAAGTGTAGCTGTGAAGCCCTTTACGGTGATCTCCTTCTTGATTACCTTCATTTTTCTCCTCCTTAAGTTCAAAAATGAAAATCTTTTCTTCCGTCCCCTCATGGTTACGGAAAATCTCGTTATGGATTTCTGTGATTGTATTTTTTGAAAGTATTTCTATATTGTTTCCGATGTTCTTTTTGGAAACGATCCTGTCGGTTACGTCCTTGTCCGTAAGGATCTCGTCGCGGACGGTGAGTTCACCGGAGATCTCGTTAAATTCCAATGTCCTCATTACTTTTTCCGCATTTTCGTAACAGTCCGTGAGGTCCATGGAAACCGTAAGGATCCCCTCTTTTTCCTCATGACGGAAGTCCTTCGCCCTTGCTTCTTTTCCCACAAGTTGTCCTTTTCCGCCTATCATGGGCAATGAGTGACCCTGTGTGCCGTTACAAAGAATGCCGTATCTTCCGGCTCCGAAGTAGTCGGCGGTGTATTCTCCCGCACCCAGTTCACAGGCGATGACATCATTACCGTCAATGTAGATGTAACTTCCCACATCGTTGTGATTGTGGGGTTCTCCGTTGTTGCCGCCCTTAACGGCAAAGTATTGTCCTTTACCGTTTTCCGAGATGACCCATTCCGAATCCGAAAGCACCGTCAGCCTTTTTTTCAGGCTCTTCCCGCCAAGTTCAAGTTCACCGCCATGTCTCACGTCATCCAAAAGAGGCAGAAAACGATAGCAGGGATCCGAATCAAAATCCTGAAGGATCTCCTCTCCGAAGGAGTAATCCGTGCCGCAGATTTCCTGCAAAGCCTGAAGAGTTCCTGCGTGGAGTTTTTCATGTATCCCGGAATCAGAGAAGTTCACCGCCATTCCGTTACTGAAAAAGGCAGCATTGGGAAATCCGGCGATCTTTTTAATTTTCGGATCTTTCACCGCATCAGGGTCGTCTCCCGCCCATTCTCTGTATCTTCTTGCATATGCCATGAGAAAACTCACGCCGTAATTAAAATATCCTGCTCCCTCAAGACAGGCTCCGTCACCGGGGAAACTGTCCACAAACGTCAGGAGGGATGAATTTATGCGCGAAAGTGCCTCTGCCGTCTTTTCCTTTCCAATGATCTCTTCTCCAAGATTCATGAGAGCAACACCCAAAGATCCGCAGCACACCGCATTCCAGTTGTGAAGGGCGTGTTCGAAACCGTATCTTTGATCGGAAGACGCAAAAGGGATCAGACACCTGCGTCCCACCTCCTCTTTCACAAGGCTGCGCACCGCAGGGTCAAGCAGATCTCCCAGGTTCTCAACTATCTCCGAAAGTGCTCCCGCTGTCTCTGAATTAAAAAGATCAATCTCCTTTTCCACATCGGGACGCTTCTTCCTGTCGCAGTGCGCAGGAAGAGCCCAGGTCTTTTCTTTGCATATCTCTTTAATGACCTGTTCAAGCTTTCGAATGTCTTCCTGCTTTCCCGAAAGGATGGCTTTTATGCCGTAAACCGCAAGAAATCTCCTTCTTGGGAAATAGACATTCTCGTACTCCAGACGGTTTCCGTTCTTTTCAAAAAGTCCGAAAAGTTCGTCCGTGAGTTCGGGCATATCCTTGTCCCGTAGCTCACAGGCGGCTCTATCTATCTGATTTCTTAGCTCCGTATTGTTCATAATAAGCATCGATCCTCGACTTTATCTCGTCGTCAATAAGGACTTTACCGTTGCATTCCTTGTTGTAAAGAGCTTCCGTAACATCTTCCATGGTAACGATGGCTCTTGCGGGGAAGCCGTAGGTTTCGGTGATCTCGTCAAGGGCTGCCTTTTTGCCTGAAAGTCCCACTTCCATACGGTTAAGGCTCACCATGAGACCGACGATCTTCACGTCTCCGCAGCTCTTTACGATGGGAACTGTCTCTTCCATGGATTTTCCGGAAGTGGTAACATCCTCGATCATGACCACTCTGTCACCGTCCTGTATCTTGCTGCCCAGTAATATGCCTGTGTCACCGTGATCCTTGATCTCTTTTCTGTTGGATGTATAGCGGATCTCTTTTCCGTAAAGTTCGGAGTAGGCTACGGCAGTGACTACCGAAAGAGGAATCCCCTTATAAGCAGGTCCGAAAAGCACGTCGAAATCATCGCCGAAGTTGTCATGAATGGCCTTTGCGTAGTATTCGCCAAGTTTCTTAAGCTGTCCGCCGGTAACATAGGCTCCGGCATTCATAAAGAAAGGAGACTTTCTGCCGCTCTTAAGGGTGAAATCCCCGAATTTAAGAACGTTGCACTCAACCATGAAGTCAATAAACTCTTTTTTGTAGTTTTCCATAGGTCCTCCGAATAATAAACTTTTCAATAAATGTAAAAAACACGGGATACCGAAGTATCCCGTGAATTATAAAACACTTTTTTTGATTATTCAACCGCAAAATATACATCCAATCATACGGCACTTTTCTGACATCACTGATTGCATCCGATCTCCATGACTTCGGGGATCTCGTTTAAGATGGTGGTGATGTGGTTCAGTTCATCGGGCTTCAGATGTTTTACCACAGTGTCATAGATCAGAGTACCGTCAGATTTTCTCTGAATGCCGAACTCTTCGATCTCCACTTTGTTTTCCGCAAAATATGCTTTGATCTGTTCCACTATGCCCGGCTTGTCGTAGGTGACGATCCTGATCTCCGTAGCGGCAATGGTCTCGGAACTTAAGTTGTACTTGTGCAGGAAGTACTGGAGGCACACCACAAGGACGGTGGTAAAGATACCGACGGCATACATTCCCGCTCCTATTGCCATACCGCAGGCAGCTGTGGTCCAAAGTCCCGCCGATGTTGTAAGTCCTCTGATGGAGGAACCCTTTAAAAAGATAACGCCTGCTCCAAGGAAGGAAATACCTGTAATAATGTTCGCCGCAACACGTGAAGCATCCACCTGAACGCTGGGTATGGGCACAACATCAAAAAATCCGTACTTGGAAATGACCATGATAAGGGCAGCACCCAGGCTCACAATGATATGTGTGCGGAGGCCCGCTTCCTTCTGCCTTCTGCTTCTTTCAAGACCGATGAAAGATCCGCAGAAAGCTGCGATGGCAATCCTGATTATATATTCTCCCTGTCCGTCGAACAGGCTTTTTAAAAATTCTATAAATCCCACTATTCTTCTCTCCTGATCCGATCGTCGCCCATACTGAACAACCGATCTTTATGTAACAAAGTATTATATCATTTATGGGGATTTATGTCAACGAAACAGAGTTGGAGGGAGTGTTAAAAAAATATCTCTCTTATAATTCGGATTAGAATGTTTAATCCGATTGTTCTCGCTTTTTCTTCGGCACTGTGCTATACTAAATCAAAAAATTTACGGAGGGTCATCAAATGTTTGATTTCGAAGAAATAGTCAAGGCCGATCCCGAGCTTGCCGATGCCATGAATCTCGAGCTTAAGCGTCAGAGAGATCACATCGAACTCATCGCTTCCGAGAACTTTGTAAGCAAGGCAGTAATGGCAGCCATGGGAAGCCACCTTACCAATAAATACGCCGAGGGTTATCCCGGAAAACGTTACTACGGCGGATGCGAATGCGTAGATATAGCAGAAAACCTTGCCATCGAGAGGATCAAGAAACTCTATGGCTGCACCTGGGCAAATGTTCAACCCCACTCCGGTGCTCAGGCCAATATGACCGTTTTCTTCGCTCTCCTTCAGCCCGGAGACACGTTCATGGGCATGAGCCTGGCAGACGGCGGACACCTTTCCCACGGAAGCCCGGTAAACTTCTCCGGAACCTATTTCAACTGCGTTCCTTACGGAGTTGACGAGAACGGATATATCGACTATGACGAAGTTCTGCGTATAGCCAAGGAATGCCGCCCCAAGCTCATCGTTGCAGGCGCTTCCGCCTACCCCAGAGCTATCGATTTCAAGCGTTTCCGCGAGATCGCCGATGAAGTGGGTGCCATCCTCATGGTAGATATGGCTCACATCGCAGGCCTTGTGGCA
This sequence comes from Lachnospiraceae bacterium, assembly GCA_024698485.1. GTDB lineage: Bacteria > Bacillota > Clostridia > Lachnospirales > Lachnospiraceae > RGIG3528. The sequence goes on from JAILRC010000001.1 coordinate 22,127, forward strand.
GGCGGTGTTCACCAGTCTCCCATCCCTTACGCACACATCACCACTTCCACCACCCACAAGACCCTTCGCGGACCTCGCGGCGGTATCATCCTTTCTTCCGAAGAGTTTGCCACAGAGCACAAGCTGAACAAGGCTCTCTTCCCCGGAATCCAGGGCGGTCCTCTCATGCATGTCATTGCAGCCAAGGCTGTATGCTTCAAAGAGGCTCTCGATCCTTCTTTCAAGGTTTACGCAAAGAACATCGTGGACAACAGCAAGGCTCTCTGTCAGGGTCTCATGAACCGCGGTTTTGACATGGTTTCCGGTGGCACTGACAATCACCTCATGCTGGTGAACCTCATCAGTAAGGGTGTTACGGGTAAGGAAACAGAGCATCTCCTCGATGCCGTAAACATCACCTGCAACAAGAACTCCATTCCCAAGGATCCCGCAAAGCCCAACGTTACCAGCGGCATCCGTCTGGGATCCGCAGCAGTCACCACCCGCGGTTTCAACACACAGGATATGGACAAGGTTGCGGAAGCCATTGCTCTGGCCATCGACTCCAGAGGCGAAAAGGCCGAAGAAGTCAAGGCTCTTGTAAAGACTCTCACAGACAAGTACCCTTTATACTAAAATACAATGGGGTCCCTCCCCTGCTTCGTAGCGGTCCTCCCCATTGTCATAAATAAACGGCGAAGCCTCAGGGCTTCGCCGATCTTTTTATTCTTCGGAGCTCACTCTTTCCCATTCATCCATGAGTTCAAGCAGCTTCTCTTCTATCTCATTTTTCCTCTTGGTAAGTTCCCCCAGTTTCACATGATCCGTAAAGTAGACTGGGTTTTCCAGTTCTTTGTCAACATTTGCCCCTTCTTCTTCCAGTTTTGCGATCTCTTTTTCTATCCTTGAGATCTCGTTTTGTTTCTTCCTGAGTCTTGCCTGCTCTTCCTTCTGTGCCTTCCAGTCCAGCTTGTTATCCGTTTCCGTCGGGACCGTTATCTGACTGTCACCGTTTCCGAGAGTCCCGCGAAGGTAGGCTTTTTCAACCACATCCTTGTGTTCCAGATAGTAATCGTAGTTACCGATGTAAGGCACCAGTTTCCTGTCCGTAAGATCCAGGATTCTGGTGGCTGTCTTGTTTATGAAGTAACGGTCATGGGACACGTAAAGCACCGTTCCGTCATAGGAATTCAGCGCATTCTCCAGTATCTCCTTGGAAGTAATGTCCAGATGGTTCGTGGGCTCGTCCAGGATAAGGAGATTTGCCTTGGAGAGCATGAGTTTCGCCAGTGAAACCCTGCCGTGTTCTCCCCCCGAAAGGAGTTTTATGGGTGTGAACACCTCGTCTCCCGTAAAAAGAAAGGCAGCCAGGATGTTCCTGATGTCGGTGTTGTCCATGAGAGGATGGGCATCAGAGATCTCTTCAAAAGGGGAATTCTCCGGATTCAGCACATGGTGTTCCTGATCGTAGTAGGCGATCCCCACCTTGGCTCCCAGCTTCACCTCTCCGCGGTCCGCCTGTACAAGACCGTTGATGATCTTAAGGATGGTGGTCTTTCCCGTTCCGTTGTTACCGATGATGGCGACTCTTTCGCCTCTCTTTATTTCAAAGTCCAGATCCGTAAAAAGGTTTTCATTTCCATATGACTTCGTGAGCCCTTTGACCGTCAGCACATCATTTCCGCTGACAGTGGACGCCTTGAAGGAGATCTTCATCTCGTCATCGATCTCCACAGGCTTTTCAAGCCTTTCCATCTTGTCCAGCATCTTTTCTCTGGACTCGGCACGCTTTATGGATTTCTCACGGTTAAAACTCCTGAGTTTTTCAATGACGGCTTCCTGATGCTTGATGTCCCTTTGCTGGTTCATGTAGGCCTTAAGCTGTGCTTTTCTCACCTCTGCCTTCTTCTCGGCAAACTGAGTGTAGTTGCCCAGATAGCAGGTTGCCTTGCAGTTTTCGATCTCCACCACCTTGGTCACCACCTTGTCCAGGAAGTAACGGTCATGGGCGATGACAAGGACTGCTCCGCTGTAATTTGCCAGAAATGTCTCCAGCCAGGCTATGGAATTCATGTCCAGATGGTTCGTAGGCTCGTCCAGCATGATGAGGTCCGGCTTCATGAGAAGAAGTTTTCCCAGAGCCACCCTTGTCTTCTGTCCGCCGGAAAGTGTGTCGATCTTCTTGTCGAACTCATCTTCCCTGAACCCGAGGCCTTTTAGCACTCCAGTGACCTCACTCTTGTAGGCATATCCGTTAATCCTGTCAAATTCCGTGTTGCAACGCTCGTAATCTGCCAGGAGTTTCTTTAATTCTTCGCTTTCTCCGTTCTTCCCGGACTCCTCTTCGATCTCCCTGTGGAGTCTTTCCAGACGATTCTCCAGTTCCAGAAGCGCCTTGTTGGTACCGAAGAGTTCTTCGTAGATCCCGTTGGTGCTTTCAAGATTCTGTGTCTGGGAAATGCATCCGAAGGTGGAATCCTTTGCAAAAACCACTTCTCCGCTGTCAGCCTGCATCTCCCCCAGAATGATCTTAAAAAGGGTGGATTTGCCTGCTCCGTTAGCTCCGATGATGGCCGCTTTCTCGTTATCGTTCAGGTGAAACGAAACGTCCTTAAGGATGTCCTTTTCTCCAAAACTTTTATTTATCTTATTGCATGAAAGTATCATTGTATTACTCCAAAAAACAAAACAAAAACTCAAACGTCAGCATTCTATCATATTTTTCTTTTTTTCACAACCTAAAGCCGCCCTGCCTGTGCGTGGCAAAAAAAGAGTCATGAACGTCATGACTCTTTTGATCTTATTCTTCATATTCCCTGATGTCCACTACATTCTTAAGAGGAACGCTTCTTCCGTCGGTAAGATACAGCACTCTTTGGATTTCGTCAATGCGCTTCAGTCTGCCGCTCACTTCGGTATATCTTCCACCGGTCTTTTTTTCGTCCTTCTCAAAAACCGTCAATATGATCTCGGGACGCTGAGAAATGCGCTCATATAATGAACTCATCCTCTCATCCATTTCCCTCAGGGCATCTTCTGTGATCTCGATCCTTGCATCGGTGATCCGCTCCGTCTCCTCCACATCATCTTCAAAGCCTGTGAGAGCCGCAAAGGGAGCGAACTGAGCAGCCCTTTCCGTAAGAGGCATCTGAGTCCTGTTTTGTGAGACATGGTGCGGAAGATCTATGATATCCTTGTAAGCATCGAGATTTTCTTTCATTTTAGTGATGGAAAAGCCTGATACCTGTGAAACACATGGTCATGTTGTGATCGTTGCATGCCTGAATGACATTGTCGTCACGAACGGAACCGCCGGGCTCTGCGATGTAGCAGACACCGGACTTATATGCTCTCTCGATGTTGTCTCCGAAGGGGAAGAATGCATCCGATCCCAGAGAAACACCGGTATTCTTTTTGATCCAGGCTTTTTTCTCCTCTCTTGTAAACTCTGCAGGTCTCTCCTTGAAGATGTTCTGCCACTTGCCGTCCGCAAGAACGTCCTCGCACTCGTCACCTATGTAAAGATCGATGGCATTGTCTCTGTCAGCTCTTCCGATGTCATCCCTGAACTTGAGGCCAAGTACCTGAGGAGCCTGACGGAGCCACCAGTTGTCTGCCTTCTGGCCGGCAAGACGTGTGCAATGGATCCTGGACTGCTGTCCCGCTCCGATACCGATGGCCTGACCGCCCTTTGCATAGCATACGGAATTGGACTGAGTATATTTTAACGTAATAAGAGAAATAATCAAATCAATTTTTGCTTCCTCGGGAAGGTTCTTGTTCTCGGAAACGATGTTTGTGAGCATATTCTCATCGATAACCAGCTCGTTTCTGCCCTGCTCAAAGGTAACGCCGAAAACTTCCTTGTGCTCGATGGGGTTGGGTCTGTAGGAAGGATCGATCTCAATGACACAGTAATTGCCCTTCTTCTTCGCCTTGAGGATCTCAAGTGCTTCGGGCTCGTAGCCGGGAGCGATGATGCCGTCGGAAACTTCTCTCTTTACAAGCTTTGCAGTATCAACGTCGCAAACGTCTGAAAGTGAAATGAAATCACCGAAGCTGGACATTCTGTCGGCGCCTCTCGCACGTGCATATGCTGACGCAAGGGGTGAAAGCTGTTCAAATTCCGTTACCCAGTAGATCTGCTTTTCAACATCAGTAAGTGCCTTGCCCACTGCAGCGCCTGCAGGGGAAACATGCTTAAAGGATGTTGCGGCGGGAAGTCCTGTGGCTCTCTTGAGCTCAGAAACCAGCTGCCAGCCGTTGAATGCGTCCAAAAGGTTGATGTATCCGGGTCTTCCGTTAAGTACGGTGATGGGAAGCTCTCCCTCGTTCATAAAGATCTTAGAAGGCTTCTGGTTGGGGTTACAGCCGTATTTTAATTCCATTTCTTTCATTTTATTTTCCTCTCAAAATTATTTATTCTTGTTCACGATCCTTGTTTCGTACTTGCCTGTTTTGATGTCGATATATCTTACAAAAAGTGAAACCTTGTTGTCTTCGTTAAGAGACTCCCATACGTTCTTTGTGAACTCGTCGATGTCTCCGGAAACCACGGTCTTTACAGGTTCGCCTTCAAAACTTGGAAGAGGCTCGCCGTCTCCCATGTAGGTGTGGATGATGCGTCCCTCGCCTGCTGCGGGTGCGTTGTAGGCAAAGGTGAAACGGTTGCAGGTGCTTCCGTCTCCATCATTGCTCTTTAAAATGGAAAGGGCAAAATTGAATTTACCGTCTTCCACATGCATGATACCGGAGATCCTGGGGGTGTAGTTGGGAGCGTCGGGCTCGAACTCTCTTGTGCGAAGAGCCTGCTCGAAGGTGAGCTGCCTGTCCATGAGGTCATAGATCGTGTCTGTCTGATCGCCGTTGGTAACAATGGTCTTGTTTCCCAGAACACGGACGGGTCTGTATATGATGAGGCTGGGATCCACCATCTTCGAAGGATCGAAGGCTTCAGTTCTGATGCCCTCTCCTTCCGTTACAAAAATACGATTGCGGGAGTTGACACTCCTGCCCATGATGAAATAGGCCGTTACGGCTGAATTACCGTCTTCGGAGCGTCCGATGAGTATGCCTCTGCCGGGATAAGAATTGCTGCGAAGATATTCGTTCAATGATACGCTTTTCATGGTGGTCCTCCATATGTTTTATTTGTTGATGAGGGCCTTGTCCGTACAAAACAAAAACAATGCCACCCATGAAAAAAGAGTAGCATTGTTTCTTGATTTAATCAATTTTTGATTTTTAATACCTATCATCAGCACCGCTTATCGAAGTTTTCAACGGTACACGTCTTAAGAATTTCGACGTTTTACATCACGCAGAGCACATCGTTCTCGGCTTTGAGTTTGGATGCGGGGATGTAATCTCCCGGGATCTCTTCTCCGTTAAGGATGATCTTCTTAATGCCGCTCTCGGAACCGTTTTTGTTGTCGAACTTAATGGAAAGATGACATCCTCTGAAATCCTTCTCGATCTCAAATTCCTTCCAATCCGAAGGAACCGCGGGCGAAAGTCTGAGGCCGTTAAAGTCGGGACGAAGACCCAGGATACCCTCAACGCAGCCCACCATTACAGTGGATGCCGTTCCTGTGAGCCAATGCACATGAGATCTTCCTTCAAAAGGAGAATCAACGGATTCCGTGAACTGTCCGTGGCAGTAAGGCTCCAGTTTTCTGATCTCAGCCTTGTCGTTCATGTTTGCGGGCGAGGACTCCGAGAAGTACTCAAAAGCACGGTTTCCGTGACCCATGAGGGCTTCTGCCAGGATGATCCATCCCTGAGGCTGGGAGAATATGCCTCCGTTCTCCTTTGTGGAGCCGTTAAAAAGAAGGGCCAGAGCGCCGTCAAAAGCGTGTTCCCTGTAAGAAGGAGCCATGACTCTCGCACCGTACTTGGTGTTCAGTTCTCTGTGAACGGATTCCAGAGCCTTTTCAGCCTGGTCCTTTGTTGCAAGACCGGAGATCACAGCCCATGACTGAGGATTCAGCCACATGTTCGCCTCGGGATCTTTCTTGCTTCCGATGAGGGTTCCGTCCTCCTTGAAGCCGCGCATGAAGCGGTCGTCCTCCCACCAGAATTTTTGGATCTTGTCTCCGATCTCCTTCTGAGTCTTATCGATGTAGGAAATGTATTCCTTGTCATTCTTGTATTCAGCAAACTTCCTGATGACCGTAAAGGCATAGAAAAGCTGCATAGCCACGAAACTGGATTCACCCTTCTTTCCCAGTCTCAGGCAATCGTTCCAGTCGGCATGAAGACCTGCCGGAAGTCCATGGGCTCCAAGACGCTCCATGGAGAAATTGATGGCGCGCTTCAGGTGATCGTAAACCGTGCCCTCATCCTTATTGGCATAAGGGATCACTGTATCGATGTAAGCCAGGTCTCCTGACTCCGCAATGTACTTGAATACCGTGGGGAAGAGCCAAAGGGCATCGTCCGCTCTGTATGCGGGATGACCTGTCTCCTTTACGTAGCTCTCGTCATCGGGAGTGTCTTCGTGACCTGCGTTGTGTGTGTATTTTACAAGAGGAAGTCCGCCTCCGTTGTCCACCTGAGCTGAAAGCATGAACGTGATCTGCTTCTTTGCCATCTCGGGATCCAGATGGATGACACCCTGGATGTCCTGAACCGTGTCACGATAGCCGTAGCCGTTACGCTGACCGCAGTAGGTGAAGCTGGCCGCTCTTGACCAGGTGAAGGTCATGAAGCACTGATAGGCATTCCAGGTGTTCACCATCTCGTTAAAGGTCTCCGAAGGAGTCTTGACCTTTAAGTGATCCAGCTCGGAGTGCCAAACTTTAATGAGTTCTCCCACTTCTCTGTCCACGGCAGCCTTCACGTCCCTGTAGCCTGCCATGATCTTTTCAGCATCGGGAATGAGCTTCATTCCAAGAACAAAAGCCATCTCCTTCTCTTCTCCGGGTTTAAGTTCAATGTCGGTGGAAAGAGCTCCGCAGGCATTGGCGTTGTAGTTCAGCACATTGGGACACTTGCCCTCTTCCACCGAAACGGGATTACCGTAATCATGATATCTGCCGATGAAGTTTTCCTTGTCTCCGCAATAGCTTGCCACAGGATTTCCCGCAAGACCGAAGAAACGTGTCTTTGTGGGATCACCCGTTATGGGACCGCCGGAAACATATTCGTTGATGCACTGAACGATCTTGTCGTCCTTAAAGAGTGTCTTTGTAATGAACTGGGTGTACTGAAGGTTCACAGTGTCCTGTTCATAGTTACAGTCATTGGTAAATTCGCAATATCCGAAAACAGACAGTTTTCTCACTTTACTGTCATTATTCTTAACTTTAAGTCTCCAGACCTCATAGGTCTTGTTGTTAGGCACGTAGTAAAGGGCGGAACTTTCAATGCCGGCATATTCTGCTCTGATGTCAGTGTAGCCCGTACCGTGTCTGCATTCGCTCTTATATGTGTCAAGGGGCTTTCCCACAGGCTGCCAGCTTGCAGACCAGTAGTCCTTTGTGTCGTTGTCCCTTAAATAGATGTATCTTCCGGGGCGATCGAACTGATTGAAGATATAACGGAGGATCCTTCCGTTGGCTCCGCTCTTTTCAAAAGAATAACCTCCCGCATTATTGGAAATGATTGCACCGTATGCAGGACTTCCCAGGTAGTTTGCCCAGGGTGCGGGTGTATCGGGACGTGTGATCACATACTCCCTTTTTTCCTCATCAAAGTAACCGTATTGCATGTTTTCCTCCTCCGGATCCGCATGATCCGTCGATAATTGATCAAATAATACAGAATATTATGAAAATACTCAGGAAGTATGATAACATAATGACCTAAAAAATCAACGCATTTTTTCCCATTTATCTTACAGAAATTATTCGACAAGTCTTTTGCAAACCCGCACTCTCTGTGATAGAATTAACCCATAAATCTCTTTCATTTTACGGAGAACGACATGAAATATATCTATGATAAAAATGAACTCACTCCCATTGTAAAAGGTGAAGCGGATTGTTTTCTGATGACGGACGGTCTGGGGGGCTATTGTTCCCTGACCCATGCAGGTTCCGTAGCCCGTGGAGACCAGGCTCTTCTAATGACTGCCCTGAAGCCTCCCGGGGACAGATGGCACATGGTGACCAATGTAAACGAGGTGCTTTTGGTAAACGGCACTTCTTATATGCTCTCATCCCAAAGGTATGACTTCGGACGAAACGACAATGACCGCACCGACCTCCTTTCTTCCTTTGAATTCGATGTATACCCTGTCTGGAATTACAATGTCAAAGGCGTTTCCGTCAAAAAAAGCCTCATAATGGCTCACGGTCACAACACCGTGGTCCTTAAATACGAGATAAAGGCAGATCCGAGCCAAAAGATCGCTTTAAAAGTGGTTCCCATCTTCAGGATCACGCCCAAGAACGAACCTTTTAAAGAGCCGGTGGACACTTCTCCCGTGAAAATGTTCACCACAGGAACAATCAGGGAGAAAACGCCTTCAAAGACTCCTCTCTTCTATTTTTCTCAGGACGAAAGAGACGGCAGGATGCATTCCGGAAAATGCTTCACGGACAGCATCATCACCTTCGATGATGTGAATACGCCCATGGAGATTGCATTTTCCACAGAAGGATTCAGCGATGAGAATCCCTCTTCCTTTGAAAAAACGGCTGAAAACCGTTTGAACCATGAGGAAGGACTCCAAAGTAAGGCGGGTTTCACGGGTGAGATCACCAAGGAACTTCTTCGTGCTTCGGACGCATACATCGTAGAGAGAGAAAACGTGCAGGGCAAGACCGTCATTGCAGGTTATCCTTTCTTTGAAGACTGGGGACGCGACACATTCATCGCCCTCCCCGGCCTTACGCTTGCCACGAAGCGCTACGAAGATTGCAAAAACATCCTGCGGACCTTCGGAAAATATGAAAAGAAGGGGCTTCTTCCCAATCTTTTCCCGGAAGGCGGCGAGAACGCCATGTACAATTCCGCCGATGCTCCTCTCCTTTTCATAAACATGGTACACAGATGTGCTGTGGAAAGCAGTGACAGTGACTTTGAAACCGAAATGCTGCCGGTGATGCTGAACATCGAGAACGCCTACGAGCACGGAACGGATTTTCACATAAAAATGGATGAGGACGGGCTCATAGAAGCGGGCGCCGAAAAAGAACAGCTCACCTGGATGGACGTGTGTGTAAACGGCTATCTTCCCACTCCCCGTCACGGAAAACCCGTGGAGATAAATGCCTATTGGTACAGTGCCTTGTGCATCCTGTACGAACTCACAAAGGACGTGCATTTTAAGGCCCTGTCCGAAAAGACCAAAGCTTCTTTTCTTGACAAATTTACAAAGAAAGACGAAAATTGTTTAAAAGATGTCCTTAACGGAACTTCCGAAGAAGATCAGACAAGGTGCAACCAGATCTGGGCTCTCACCCAGCCCTACACCATGATCTCCGAAGAGGTTGCGGAAGGAGTGCTTAAAAAAGTAAAAGATGAACTCTTCACCACCGCAGGTCTCAGGACTCTTTCTCCAAAGAATCCCGCTTTTCACGAGGTCTACATCGGAGACATGATCCAACGAGACAGCGCCTACCATCAGGGAACCGTGTGGACTTTCCCTCTGGGAGCCTACTATACGGCAGAGATCCGTCAGATTGTAAAAATGCCGGAAGGAAAGCCCAGGGAGGAACGTCTCAAGGAACTTACAGAGAACATGAAAGAAGTGAAACGATGGCTGCGCGAAGGCTGTACAGGTCAGCTTCCCGAGATCTACGACGGGCTGGAGCCCACAGTTTCCAGAGGCTGTTTTGCCCAGGCCTGGAGCGTGGGAGAAATGCTGAACGCATTCAACGAGTTCAAAAAATGTTTTAAAAAGGAGTTATAATGAAGATCAAAAAAGTAATTCCCCTGCTCTTGCTCTTGTTGACATTTGCAGGATGCACCATCAACACGAAGGATGGTCCCATCTACATCGGAAGTCCCGAGAAGCTGCCCACCAACACCCCTCTGCCCACGGCTACGGCAACTCCCGTTCCCACGGACACACCCACTCCCACACCTACAAATACACCGACACCCACAAACACGCCGACGCCCACACCGACTCCGACTCCCACACCGACGCCTACACCCACCCCCATCCCCGTTTCGGAGATGTTCGTGGAGACCTACCTTTCCATCCTGAAAGAAAGGCTTCAGACGTATACAACGAAAGAGCTGGGGGATTCACTCACGGCCTCTTCCTTTGCAAGTTATGACACGCCCTACCGTGCATCGGATTATTCGGATTACAGGATACTTGACGACAAGGTGGTGTTCCACTTTGCAGAAAACACCCTGACAGAGTCCCATCCCGCTTTCGATTACGAAACGGATCTGGCAGAGGCAAAGCTGTTCATGCTCTACGATGATGAGGGCAATCTTATAAAGGATTCCCGCATCCGTAAGGATCTGGATCCCTCAAAACCCATGATTGCCCTTACATTTGATGACGGTCCTTACGACAAAGTTGATTACAAGCTCATGGAGATCCTTGCGCAGTACAACGCCCGTGCAACCTTCTTCACCCTGACAGGCCGTTACAAATGGGGCGGCCAGGCATATAAAGACACCACGAAGGCCCTCTATGACGCGGGTCATCAGATCGCGACCCACACCGTCGACCATACCTATTTCACAACCGCAGACGTAGACACAAAGGTTTTCTGGCAGGAGATCAACAATTCCTCTCTCACCATTGCTCAGATCACAGGCCATGCGCCCACTATGATCCGTATGCCCGGGGGTTACTGGCAGGACTATATGAAATACACTCCCATGCCCGTCATCTTCTGGAATGTATCTTCCGGAGACACGGGAACCTGGGCCAGCTACGATCAAAAGATCAAAGACGTTTCCAATAATGTCATAAATTCGGCAAGGGACGGCAGAGTTTCACTGATGCATTCCATCCACGTTTCGTCCATAGATGCGACACCCATCATTCTGGAAGCCCTGTCCAAAAAGGGTTACCAGTTCGTTACCATAGAAGAACTTGAGTACTACAAAGGCTACAAGCTCCGAAACGGTATAGAATACTACAAAAAGAAAAACGTTCCGTAGAAACAAAAAGCAAGTGCAGCGTTAACCACTGCACTCGTTTTTTTATGCTTTTACCACAAAGATCACTCTTTACAGGCAATGATCTCATTTAACAGTATCTTGTATTCAGCTATTTTTGAAGTCTTTTTCAACCTTTTTTCCATGTCGGGAGACACGTCTAAAGCAGGCAGCATGTAATACCACAGTTCCTTTAACTTGCAAAGGATGCTGAAATCTCCGCTCATGCGCTCGCAGTAGGCTTCCAGTAGTTCATTGTTGAAAGCTTTAAAGGTCTCTTTATCTTTAAGGACATCCCCGTCGGTAAAAAGATAGGGTCTTGCGATCAGACCTCTTCCCATCATGAGCGCAACGGCATTTGGATAAATTTCCGAATTTCTTTCAACGTCCTCCGTCAAGCATATGTCTCCGTTTATGCACAGAGGATTTTTTGAATTCTCGTAGGCATAATCCAGCCATTCTTTTCGGATGTCTCCCTTGTAAAAATCTTTCTGGATTCGTGGATGCACCGTGAGTTCCTTTATTGGATATCTGTTGTAGACTTCAAGGATACGCATGAATTCTTTGGGGTCATGCTTTCCCAGACGGGTTTTCACGGACACTTCCACACCAAGATCCTTCACGCCCTCAAAGACCGCTTCAAAAAAGGCATCCAGTTCATCCGGATAGTAGAGGAATCCGCTCCCCTTCTTCTTGGTGACCACCGTGTTGGAAGGACAGCCCAGATTAAAGTTCACTTCATGATAGCCCCTCTCAGCCACTTCCCTGCAAGCCCAGACAAAATGCTCGGCGTTGGCACAGAGGAGCTGGGGCACCGTCACCATTCCCGCATTCTTCTCCGCATCGATCTCCTCAAGTTCCTTCATCTGAAAACTCTTGGTCTGGTTTGGCGAAAGAAAGGGAGTAAAGAACTTTGAGACTCCCTTATAGTATTTGTTGAATATGCGCCTGTATATGTGTGTGGTAACGCCTTCCATGGGCGCTAAATATATGCTTTTCATACAGCTCCTGTTGTAAATGTATTCCCATAAAAAGGGCTCCGCATTAACGGAACCCTTATCTGTCAGATTATTTCCAATGCTTTTTCAAATTCCATAGGCTTTCCGGTGAGATAGCCCTGAACCATATCGCAGCCCCATTCCTGAAGGGCGGCCTTTTCTTTTTCGTTTTCCACACCTTCGGCAAGAACCTTCGTGTGAAGCACGTGACCCATGGATATGATCAGTTTGATAAAGTCCTTGTCCATGTCGCTGTTGTCCATCTTATCGATGAAAGTCTTGTCGATCTTAAGAAGGTTGACGGGAAGCTGAGACAGGTAAGACAATGAGGCATATCCCGTTCCGAAATCATCGAGAGCCACCTTGACCTGATTGTCTCTAAGTTTTGTAAGCGCTTCCCGAACAGTGTCGATGGACGCCGCAAAAACCGTTTCCGTGATCTCGATCTCCAGATTCTTGTTGGGGAAATCGTTGTCTCTCAAGATCCTGAGGACGTAATCCGCATATCCCGGCTTCTGGAGGTGATTGGCGCTGATGTTTACGGATATGATAAGGTCCGGATGTTTCTTCACCACATCCTTAAAAGTTTTAATTGCGTGAAGAAGAACCCAATTGTCTATTCTGAAGATCAGATTTGTCTTTTCCGCAACCGCGATGAACTTGTCGGGACGAATGGGCTTTCCGTTCTCGTCCTCAAGCCTGCTCAAAGTCTCAAAGCCGCGAAGATTGCCCGTTTCAAGGTCGAACTGTGGCTGGAACACCAGATGGATCTCGTCGGTGCTCAGAGCTCTGAACAGGCGGTCTTCGATCTTGCTGTTTTCAGTGAGTTCATTGGTGACGTTGGCATCATAGAACGCCAGTTCCATCTTGCTCTGGTTCCTGTAATGAGCGATGGTGTCATCCAAATGTCTGTACAGCTCGTTGATGTCATTGCCGTCATCGGGGTACTTGACCACAGCCGCACGGGGCTCCAGGGTGATCTCTGTGTTCTCGATGATCAGAGGACGCTTCACCTGCTTGATGAATTGCCGGAGCCTTGAAGCCACCTCTTCTCTCTCCGCAACAGGATTCTGACAGTCTTTAGCAACATTTACCACAAGAACGAACTCGGAATCGCCGTTCTTTCCGCCGTATTCACCCTCCACCGTGTTTCCTATGAGGCGTCCGGCAAGAGTCTTAAGTACGGTGTTTCCGAAATCTCTTCCCATCATATCATTGATGGCTCCGAAGTTTTCTATGTAAAGGAAGGAAACGTAAAACGTATCCCCATTTTTAATCCTTTTCTCGATATCATCCCTGACCGCGGTCAGATTGTGCATTCCCGTAAGGGGATCCTGCTGTGAAAGCATATGCAGCATCCTGTTGTATATGTTGATGTTCTTGATGAAATCATAGAGGATGTACAAAATGATGATGGCACAGATGTTTCCCGCAAGTCCGGGCAGAGAATTGTAGCTTCTTTGGAATATCATCTCCGGGAGGCTAGGTATGCTGCTGACGCCTATGATCACAAAGCTTATTATCATTCCGGCTTTCTTCCCGATCAATACAATGATCACAAGAAGGATGAGTCTGATACTCGTAAAGATTCCGGATAGCTGCGAAGCCACCATTACAAAACTTCCCATCTTGATGGTGACTCCTCTTGCGGACAGAACAGGCGGAAGGGCCGACAAAATAGCAGCCGCAACAGACAGCACCAAGATATAGATGATATTTTTTCTGTTACTTGTACTTTTCATACCACACCCCCAAATTCGTAATAAAGTTGCAGATGTTTAAACAGTGCATACACTCAATCATAATAGCACAACAGCACGCAAATAAACAGTAAAATAAAATGAAAAAGTTGAAGGCAAACCTTGGATTACTGTTCACGTGCCCGCAGCCCATTACACGGCAGTATCAGGATCACCGCGGAAATGACAAACATCGCCGCCAGCATGATCTCGAATACGGAATTTAGGCCGTCAAACACTGCGGTGTGTTTCCAATTCATATAAGCAACCGTTTTGGCGAAAAAGTCGTAGACAAAGTGCAGGATCATGGGGATCAGAATGTTGCCGGACTTGACGAAGATCACCGCGAAGGCAAACCCTATGGCTCCCGTCTGAAGGAAGGTGTAGGTGTTCCACCCGCCGATGCAATGAAGCAGTCCGAAAAGGATCGAACTTATAAGAACACCCACCACTTTTGTGACCGTATCGTTCTTCGTAGACTTAAGCCCCTCCAAAAGAAGGAATCTGTAATTCAGTTCTTCATAAAATCCCGTAGTGATCTGCTGCAAGATGACCTTTGTAAAAAACACTCCGAGGGTGAGGCCCGTGATCTCCCCCCATCCAGAGAACACAAGGATCAGGTAGTACAGGAAAAACACCAGAAATCCCGTACCTGCAAGAAGCGCTCCCTTCGTATTTTTGTTTGATAAAAACAAAATGACTTATACTAGGTGCATCATATATAGAAATCAAATTACTGCCCGGAAAGCTCCTCCAAAACAAACGGTAGCATATACATCGGTTTATATATCAGCTGCTCCAAATGCCCGACATCTTTTTGAGAAAAAAGGTATTGCCTGTATACCTTCTTAGAATACTTTTGGCAAAACGTAGATATGGATTTATGTGTATTTACATTGGATGATTTGATCTCCATTGGTACGATCTTGGCATTTGATGCAATAAGAAAATCGACTTCATAAAAATGAACATCATCATCCTTTTTCCACGTATGATAAAAAAGACTGTTCCCGCTCGCAGCGATCATCTGCGCAGCAGCATTCTCATAAAGATATCCGAGATTGGCATCCAGCTTATCGGAAAGAAGCTTACTGTATATCTTTGTATGTATTTTATCGACGGAATTAAAAAGCAACGTAGTAAACAATCCCGTATCCGACAGATAAAGCTTATATGATTCATCATCAGCAGTAGCCGAAAGTGACACATCCGGATCATTAACATTATAGGATATAAGCACCGTCTTCGAATCAAGGAGTTCCGAAAAGATCTCTTTATCCTTATTTGTCGTTCTTTTACCTGTTGCACCGGATATGACATACCTCTTTTTATTTGCCGCAAGCTGGTTAGGAATCGAATTGTACATTTTCGATAAACGCCCGCTCGGATCTATCTTGTAGAAATCCTCTTCATAGAGTTTTAATATCGTTCGCTTTACCTTGTCGATCTCTTCAAAATTTCTTCCATTGACGTATGCCTCTACCGCCTGGGGCATTCCGCCTACCGCCATATATATACGGAAATCACGCATAAGCTTTCTGTTAAGACTTTCACCGACAGCCTTGTTCGTCTGATACAACTGCCGCAACACGTTATATGTATCGTTTCCCGTTGCCCACAAAAACTCTTCATAGTCCATTGGATAAACCCGGATAAAATGCTCTTCCGACGGTATCACGATATCTTTTACATTCTTTTTAATACTGATCAAAGACCCGGTCTCAATATAGCTGTAACGTCCATCCGCCACAAGATATTTGATCGCCTGTCTTACACGTGGTGCTTTCTGGATCTCGTCAAATATGATGACGGATTCCCCCGGATACAACGTTACTCCCGTTGCGGTTTGAAGTCTTAAAAAAAACACATCCAGCGATGCTATATCCTCAAAGACTTCCAAGACCTCCTGTTCGACATTTGCAAAATCGACTTTTATATATGAACGGAAGCTTTTCCTGGCAAATTCTTCAGCAATCGTCGATTTGCCGACACGACGTGCCCCTTCCAGCATGGCGGCGTAATTTTTGGAATATTTCTCCTTCCACTCTGTCAGAGCGTCATAAACCTTTCTTTTGAACATAAAACTGCCTCCTTTGCATCAATAATACCATCATGAGCAGTTTTTTACAATACATGATTCGCATTAAGAAGCAGTTTTTTCCAACACATAATTCGCCATTTAGAGCAGTTATTTACAACACTCAATCACGGCAGTTGTACCAGTCAGCTTTTCAGCCTTCCTTTTTTCATTGCTCAACCCCCGTGAACACCTTGATCTCCCGTTCCAGAAGCCGGAATACATTTGCCACCAGATAACCGTCGGCAATAGCATGATTCAGGCGAACAGTTACCGGCATGACAAGTCTGTCGTTTTCTTCTCTGTACTTTCCCCAATTGATAATGGGTGCAAAGAACAAATGTCCGTCCGGCAGCTCTATATTAAGCGAGTCATATGAAAGCCATGATATGAAAGAAGCATCGAACCAGTTGGGATGGTTTGCCATATCCAAACCATATTCCCGGGTTTTCTTGGCCTCTTCGACATCATGCAGTGCGGCCTTATAAAACTTTTCATAATCCTCATAATACTCTGTATATACGGGAGTGCAGGTTTCCGTGTCCTCATGAAAAACATACTGCGTAGGATTGATCACATCATAGCATATCAGTTCATCCGTCTGCCAAAGATATCCCATCCTGTAGTCTTCCCGTGAATTCAACACCTTCGAAAGGATATAAAGGAAGTTTAAGTAAAACTTTGTCCCCGTTCTCTTTGAATATGCCACAAGATCCGTGACATCTACTCTTGCAGTCATGGATACAGAGCATTTACAATCCTCCGAGAAATGACGGAATACGCCTTTCCTGTAATATTTCTCCTTGTCAATTATCTTGTAGTTCATTTTGTATTTCCTCAAACATTGGATATCTTCTTCAGATAAAAATACTTGCTAAGCTTCGGATCCTTATCATCGCGGACAAATTCCAATTCATATCCAAGCTTCTTATAAAATTCCGGTGCCTGAAATCCAAAAGTCGTAAGTGCTATTTTTTCATAGCCCTTCCCTATGTATGCTTCCTCAACAGCCGCAACAAGCTTGCTGCCGACGCCGGTTCTTCTATATTCCCTGCCAACGATCAGATCTCCGATATGTACCTCGTTGTAATAGGCTCTGCCCGTGATGACTCCGGCAATTTTGCCGTCATCTTCCGCAGCAAAGCAAAATTCCTCGTAATTAAGCGACACATCACAACCGGTTGCATAATCCGAAAACTCCGCGTTAATAAACTCGCCTATTCTTTCATCTTCGGTCACTCTTTTGATCTCCATGGTACTCATTCCTCATATACGTAAATATCACCATAGTTTGTCCGTATCATTTCCAAAACCATGTGATCCATACCTCGTGCCTAAATAATCACCGTACTGCTCATCATTCACTTTTATGCTTACGTAAAAATGCTCTTACAAGTCTAAGCATTGATCCATCTACCACCGGCTCTTTCAGCCAGCCATTTCCACAGACATCAGCTGCACGGCAATGATATGCAATAACCGCCAAGATCTGTTCTTCTGCCAACCCATCTACCCATGCTTCCGTCGGATGTTCAACCATATTTTTGTCCATATGGTAATCAGAAAGAATCTGACTATAATTCTTAATTACAATTCCTTCATCATACGCCGCGCGAGTACATTCCCAAAGAAGATCATAAATAACGGAATGCTCTTTTGAACCAAAAATACCATGTAGAGCATCCTGAATTATCTTATCCTCGTAAACAATCTTAAATAGGACTTCATATTTTTTACACCATTCAAAGGCTTTTGTTAATATTTCTTTAGGGACATCCATAAAGAAACTTTCAAATAGTTGGTCTGATGCCTCATTCTGAATTTGCCTCATGGTGTCCTGCCCAATCGTCAAAATCTCCTCATCAAGAACCGCAAAGACTATTTCGATATCATAATCAGTGTTTACCTTTAGGAAATCGTTACATGCCTGAATTGCCTTTCTCCATGCCTTATCAACGGGATATCCAAAAATTCCCGCAGATATCAACGGAAATCCTATAGAATGCAATCCATTTTCTTTAGCTATCATCAATGATTGCTTATACGCACTGTATAATAGTTTTGGTTCGTTATGTTCTCCATCTTTCCATCTAGGTCCAACGGCATGAATGACATATTTCGCAGACAACATAAATCCGGGAGTAATAACTGCACTTCCGGTTTTACACCCTCCGATAGCTTGACAAGCCTTGGTCATTTCTGCAGAACCAGCTTCCGCAAATATATAGCCGCAGACTCCACCACCTTCCCAGAGTCCTTCATTGGCAGCATTAACTATTGCATCAGTATCAAGTTTTGTAATTCCAATTTTTCTGATTTCAATGGAACTCATGATCATCTCCCACTTTCTTTGACATGATTATTTTTCCACTTCACACGCTTCATATACGCCTTCCTTGGGCAGTAAAGCAACAATTTGTTCCAGAGTAGTTTCGCCGTATATATAGTCAGGTTTTCCGCTGTAGTTCAGCCTTTCTCCTCCCGGTGTGAAATACTCAATCTCCCAAGCAACTCCATCACAGGCATCTACAGGTGGATTTTTCCTCAATATCTTGGTATCCAGGATTGATTTTAGCTTTATTACCACTTCTTTATCCAGATCACCTTCCACTGCTCGGCGAAATGGTTTCTCACTGCCAACATAATAGGTTTTAACATTGTAACGCCCATTATAGCATATTGTCCACGTAATCCTGTCCCAATCATTTGTACTATGAAGCCCCCAATTATGTTCGGTTGCGATAAGCATTATCTCGTCCCTTGGCCCGCTCAGTGGTTTGAGCATACCCTTCTACTCCTTCCCGTCTGTCAGATATCCCGTCACAGATCACACTCCATAATCACTTTTTATAGCCGTTCGCTTTTCACCGACTATATTTATTTACAGTCGTAATACTTGCTTTTATATTCAATGATCTGTCTCGTCATTTCTGTAGCCACCTCATCCAGAGTCACATCAGTCTGTGCATGAAGAGCTATACTCATCTTTCCATCAATATCAATACGTTCATACTCAGGGATTGCCCTCAAACGTTTCTGTAGACCTTCCGACTGTCGCCATGATTCATCGCACAAATAAAACCAATAAGGCGTTTCCGCAGAGGTCTTGTCAAGCCAAGCACCACGATGATACATAAGTGCGCACTGATAGTCGCCTATTCTCAAATACCTGGTATAACCGTTTCTTGAAGGTGTCGCTTTTAATCCCTTGCTATCCGCATTCAACTCTTCATTTCCAACGATCAAGTCATACAAGCGATCCAATACCCTGAAATGTCTTTCTTCCCTTCTTGCATTTTCAGGTCCGAAGTCCTCAGGCGAAAACGGAATAAAAGCCGTGCTATCCATCATATTACAGAAGCCAGAGAGCTGTTCAATATCTGATAACATTTCAGCACATACAGCCGATGCCGTTCTTTTCAGTGTCTCAACTACTTCTCCCCATGAAAGAACAGTCATCGCTATACCGCAAACCGAAGCATTGTAATGATCACCTTCTACGACTTCTTTACCATCAGCTACACATAATTCTTTAACCTTTGTCCAAAGTGAAGTCTTTCTTTGCTCAGGACAAACAAAAACTAATGCCTGCCCGCCTTCTTTGATCAAACGATCCAGGTATCCGTTTGGCTGATTTGCGGTAAGTCCGGCATAAAACTTCATTTCGCACAGTATGATCTCTTTTCCATTTCGATCAACACCTGACATATCAGGACGTTCACTGTTCTCGCCGACCGATTGACATGAATATGTTATATCAGTCCCGATATCTTTCCTAATAGCATTAGATATCAAACAATTATAGGCTTCGTTAAGTTTTTCATTGGATGAAATAATGTACTGCAACGAAAGTGTCGCAACATCTTCCTGCGATCCTCTGATCCTGGAATATAAATGCGCCAATAAAGACTCTGCCATAATTAACCCTTTCCTTGACTCGCGTCAATCAAAAATGTTACACAAATCATGCAAATCTTCCATTTGACTACTTCTTAACCAACAACAACCGCCTTTCCCCAAAAATACTTAATATAATAAGCGCCCTCTCCATTTTCCTTTTACAACTGATCATACTTCGCAGAACTTCCCTTGGCTTTCTCAACAGGATACTTCTTCTCGTTCTTCTCCATCTTCATGTTGACGATCTCATCCTCGTCCAAGCCAAGCTTATCCAGCAGATTTCTGGTGTAAACCATTACATCTGCCAATTCTTCCTTCACATGCTGAAGGTCGTATTCCGTTCCGCTCCACTGGAAGCATTCAAGAAGTTCCGCTGCCTCTATCACAATAGATTTTGCCAGATTCTCCGGGGAATGGAACTGATCCCAGTCGCGATCTTCCGTAAACTTTCTTATCCTGTCAATTGTTTCCTGTCTCATGTTTTTGTCCTTCCAATCTAGTTTTTAAATATGTTGCTAATGCCTGGTCAGTACAATAGATGTAACAACCTTTCATTCCTCTGGTAAGCAAAGTCCTATACGTGTTCTTGATTATTTCGTCCGCACGTTTCTTGGCTTCTTCCGGAGATTCCTTATACATTTTCTTTAAACCTTTGATTGACTGATCTGTGTTCGCCCTCTTAGTAAAATCAGTGATTACATGACCACCCTCATATCTGATGTCATCTCCCATTATCACACCGACATAATCAAACTCAAGCCCCTGAGAAGTGTGGATGCAGCCCGCTTCATTAACAGAAGTCTCGCTAATAGCAAAGGGTTCCCCATTTCCAAGGTTCCAGCTCATTTCAAAATCTCCTATCTTAATGTCATGATAGTTCGGATCGTTTTTACCTTCCTTGTTCCACTCCCAACAGTACCCTGCAAGGATCCTGGCACGGTTGGCAAGAACATTTCGTTCCATCACTAAATGTCGTACTTCGCCCGGAGTGCTGCAAATTCGTATGTCGTAATCTATGCCTTCAAGATCATAGTTAGCCGTCTCACGTATCTCCAGCACATGATCCAGCCATGCGAGGTAACCGTCAGAACCATTGCACCTGAACTGCGACACCAGTTCCAGATAGGTCAGTTCGGAGCCTTCCGATTTCGCCCATTTTTCGATCTCCTCCACACTGCCTATGTCATCCATTGTCACTCTTTGGCTTTCATCAATGAAAAAGACGCTGCAGAAAGCAGAATGAATTATCTCCTTGATCTGGTTTTCCCCGAGGTTATGAAACATTCCGGACTTTTCATTTAGGCGATGAGCCTCATCACAGAGCAGGGTGTGGATCATATTGTTTTTGATCTCGGTGTATTGTCCGGAGCCCTTGAACATATTGTCAACGCTGCTCTTCTTAAACTGCCCTTTTAATTTCTTCAGGTAAACCTCTCTGGGAGCGCTGTTTTTAGAAACATATTGGACCAGTTGATCTCTCTGTGTGAGTTCTGCCAAAAGATTGATCGCAATGACCGTTTTACCCGTTCCCGGGCCGCCCTTAACCACGATGGTACGCTTTTTCATATCCTTCTGACATTTCATCGAAAGCCGAAGTATTTCCTCATATGCGACCTTTTGTTCATCTATCATGATGAATTCACGATTGCCCTTGAGCATAGATGCTATGGTATTCTGAAGGCTTTTTGACGGTCTGATCCTGCCATTATCGATCCTGTACAGCAGTTCCTCCCTGTCGCCTTTACGGACCATCTTCTTTATAAAAGCCCTTAATTCCGCTGCCTCTCCTTTTGTAAATGCAGGAGCCTCATCAAGATAGTCTTTATATTGTTCCGCATCCAACGGATCCTCAGAATGTCTTATATAATTGTGCAAGCATGCGCAGGGAGCCAGCGCGATGCCGCCATCCTGAACCTCTTGATTGTAATCTTTTATCAACTGCGCATATGACCACGCCTGATAAGAGGGGTGTACCACCCTGTGGATCCCTCCTCCCACAAATGTCTCAACCAAAGCGTCAGTCCCCTGCACTTCCGTAAGTGTCTCCCACTGCTTGAGTTCCACTATTACAACGCCCGGATTGTTCTTCTCGTCATATCCCGAGATCATGAAATCTACTCTCTTGGATGTCTGGGGTATATTAAACTCAATGGCAAT
>JAILRC010000063.1 GCA_024698485.1 Lachnospiraceae bacterium
GCGCAAAGATTTATGCCAGGATCTTCTTTACTGTTTCTGCGATCTTTGCATCCTTGCAATCCTTGAAGAAGTACTCGCTGAAGTGCTCGCCGGCAAGTGCGCCCTTAACGAGCTCGCGATCGAGGTTCTCAAGGATGAAGCAAAGGTCCTTGTAAGTAACCAGCTTAACCTCGTCCAGGATCTTCTTGTTTCTCTTCTCCGGAACCGCTCTTTCTCTGGGATAGCCCTGGCCGCTCTCTTCGCAGAAAAGCTTTTCGAAAATGTACTCGAGATTCAGGTCGCCGCCCCATCCGAAACCTTTCGCAAAAGGGATCGCGATGGCATTTCCGTCATTGATCTGAGCGAAAGTGTATGCGTCAAGCGCGTCCTCAACATGTCCGCAGATAACGCCGGGGAAGGAGTTAAGTGCAAGCATTGCCCCTTCGCCTGTTCCGCAACCTGTGATAACGTAGTCTGCTGCCTTTGAATTAAGAAGTACAGCCGCAAGAATACCATTCTGAACATATGTAAGCTGAGCTGCGTCGTCGGCCTTGTACATTCCGTAGTTTACAACTTCATGTCCCATAGGCTCGACAACCTTCTTTAATGCCGCCTCAATGATCGGATTTTTTGCTGCCTGGCTGTTCTCGTTGATTAATGCTATTTTCATCTTCTTCTCCTATCTATGATGTGATCATTAATATTGATATAACGGACGATAGTGTTCCTTCGTCCAAAACTCGTACAGAAGTTATTATATCAAACCAAACATTTTAGCGCAATGCCATAGTCTTTTTTCACAAAATGAACCTCTAACCCCGTCCCCAAAGGTTCAAAAATTGACTTGTATTTGACAAAGATTAGTTGTATCATTGTCTCATTGCGTTAAAAGACAGGTGAAGAATTATGATGAAAGCAAACTATCACACTCATACACCTCGCTGTCATCACGCTGTGGGCAGCGAGCGCGAGTACATTGAAGCAGCGATAAAGCAGGGCTTTAAAGTCCTTGGTTTTTCGGATCACACTCCTCAGCCCTACCCCGAAGGTTTCAGATCGGGCATACGAATGGGTATGGATGAGATCGGAAACTACACGGAAACCCTTGTCAAACTCAGAGAAGAGTACAAGGATCGTATCAAGATCTATATAGGCTACGAGGTTGAGTACTTTCCCAAGTACTTCGACACACTTATAAAGGAATTAACGAAATTTCCTTTGGACTATATAATTTTAGGTCAGCACCACGTTCCCGATGAAATTGAAGGCTTTTATACAGGTCTCAAAACCGACAGTGTGGAAAACCTCAAACAATACGCAGATCTCACCGTTGAAGGTCTGAAAACCGGATTGTTCACTTATCTGGCTCATCCGGATCTCATAAACTTCGTAGGTGATGATGATGTGTACAAAAAACATATGTCACGTGTGATCGAAACCGCCATCGACATGAACATACCTTTAGAGGTAAACATGTACGGTTTTGTGGACGGTCGTCACTATCCTTCCGACAGATTCTTTAAATTTGCCAAGGAATATGATCCCAGATTCATTATAGGCTGTGATGCTCACAAGGTTGAAATGATCAGACAGCCCGACAGCATTCCCGGATTTGAAGATTTCCTTAACAGGAACAGGATCGTTTACGGAGACAATGTTATCACTTTAAAGGAAGTTAAATAAATCCAAAAGAGATAACCCCAACCCGAAGGTTGAGGGTTATCTTTTTTAATTTACATATTGACAATCATAAAAATGTGGTATATAAATTACAGCGTAATATTACACTGTAATTTTTATGGTCATGAGAGGGAACAATGTCTTACGATTATAAACAAACGCATGAAAACATATTGATCAGCGCGAGAAAACAATTTGCGGAAAAGGGTTTCCGAGATGCTTCCATCAGAACCATCTGTAAGGATGCGGGCGTTACAAACGGCGCCTTTTACTCGCATTTCAACAGTAAGGAAGATCTGTTCAGAAGCATTGTGACACCTTGTTTAAAAGGTCTTTCGGAAATGTACTCTTCCGAAAAGGAACATTATTTCAAGGTTTCAAGTTTTGAAGACATACTGACGGCTTTTAAGGAGTCCTACTCTTCTTACGAAAAAGCGATCTGCTATGTCTGCGAACACAGAGATGAGTTCCTGCTTTTACTGGATTCAAGCGCGGGCACTGAGTTTGAGGGCTTTCCCGGCGATCTTATAGTTGCTGAAACAGAGAACACTTTAAAGTTCCTAACCCTCAGCAAAAAGTACATTAAGAACACTCAGAACGTCTCTGAAAATCTTTCCAGACTCGGAGCTTCCTATATGATCATGACGATATTTGACGGTCTCAGAAACGGACTGTCTGCGGAGGATATTATCAAAGAAACCGCTCTTGTAAGTGAATATTGCATTGCCGGCTATAAACACATGCTGAGCATTTGACAACCGGGCCTGTTATGCGGGCCTAAAATTATAATTTTAGGTTAGCTTGCGCTAACCATATAGGAGGTTTTCTTATGAACAACAATGCACTCAAAGGTAAGGATCTGATCACGGTCGGAATTTATACAGCCCTCTATACGGCGTGTGTATTTCTTACGGGTATGTTTAATGCCATCCCTATCTTATATCCCATTTTCATGTTTGTCGGACCTGTCATTACAGGCATTCCCATGTCCCTTTACTATCTTAAGATAGAAAAATTCGGCATGCTCACCATCAGCGGTATCATCCTTGCCATATTCTGGTACATTTCGGGATATACATGGATCTGTGTTGCCTGCATCTTACCCGCATCACTTCTTGCTGATATATTCCTCAAAGTCATCGGCTTTAAGAAATTTAAGGCCATCGTTGTCAGCTACATCTTCTTCTCCATGGGCTTACTCGCAGGCCCCGCAAACCTTTGGTTCGCAGGTGCGGGTTACTGGGACGGCATCAGAGAATCCATGGGCGATCAGTATGCGGATCAGCTCGCTAAATATATGCCTTCATGGTTCCTTCCCGTAGCTATCGTTCTCATTGCACTGGGTTCATTCCTTGGCGCATTGCTCGGAAGAAAGATGATGAACAAGCACTTTAAGAAAGCCGGTATCGTATAATGGAACTTTACATTCCCAAAAAGAAATTCAAACTCGATCCCAGAACGAAGCTGTTTCTCATAATAGCGATCGCAACGCTGGAGCTGCTCAATGTAAACATCTACTTCACGCTTGCGGTGGGTTTCATTCCCTTCCTTTTGTTTTTGAGTAACAGACAGTTTTTGGGAGCCTTTAAATACTACGGATTGTTCCTGATCGCTGCCTTCATCCACGTTCATCGCATCGGTATGGAAGTCAACATGTTCTTAAACATGATAGTTGTTCTTCTGGGGGGCCTCATCCTGAAGCTGTCCCCCGCCTTCACCACCAGTGATTACATAATCGAATCCACAAGTGCCAGTGAAGTCATCGCCGCCCTGAACAAGATGAAGATCAGTCGAAAGCTCACTATCCCCCTGTCCGTCATGTTCAGGTTTCTGCCCACCATCAGGCAGGAAAACAGGGCTATCCGGGATGCGGCAGCGATGCGTGGTATCACCATCACAAGGCGCAAATTCTGGGAGAATCCCCTGAGAGCTTTCGAATACAGAATGATCCCCCTGCTGATCTCCATCGCAAACACGGGTGAAGATCTGTCGGCGGCCTCCCTTTCAAGGGGTTTGGACAATCCTCGTGAACACACAACTTACGCGGATGTCAAATTCACCAAAAGAGACCTGTTCACATTTTTGTTCGTCTCTGTATTTTTGGCATCTGTATATTTTCTTACAGAGTGGTTATAGGTGATATAAATGATAGATTTTAAAAACGTATCCTTTGAATACGAGGACGGAGCGGAGACTCTTTCAGAGCTTAACTTAAGCATATCCGACGGTCAGGTCATCCTTCTCTGCGGCGAATCCGGCTGCGGGAAATCCACCCTTATCCGAATGATCAACGGTCTCATCCCGAATTATTACAAGGGCAATCTGACCGGAACCGTTGCGGTGAACGGGCTCGACACCTCGAAAGTCCCTCTGCATGAGCTGGCTGAGCATGTCTCATCGGTCTTCCAGAATCCGAAAACTCAGTTTTATAATGTGGATTCTACCGAAGAGATGGTCTTCGGTCTTGAGAATCGCGGCGTAAGCCGTGAAGAAATGAAGGAAAGGCTGAGCACCACCGTTAAGAAGCTCAGGCTTGAAAACCTCCTCGGAAGGAATCTCTTTAAGATGTCCGGCGGAGAGAAGCAAAAGGTGGCTTGCGCCTGCGCGGATACCTCCGACACCGACATCATCGTTCTCGACGAACCTTCCTCAAACCTTGATCTTCACACGATCAATGAGCTGGCAAGGATCATAAAGATCTGGAAAGCGGCGGGCAAGACCGTGGTCATCGCAGAACACCGTCTCTACTACGTTCTTCCCATTGCAGACAGAGTAATATACATGAAACACGGGCATATAGAGGCTGAATACACTCCCAACGAACTGCTCGCCCTGGGCAAAGAAAAGATGTCCGAAATGTGCTTAAGAAGCACCGACATTTTAAATCTTCCCCTTAAGGGAGCAGAGGTGGAATGCAGCGAAAAAGTGGTCCTGGCGAACTTCCACTACACCTATCCCGGAAGACTCCAGCAGTCCCTTGACGTGCCCTATCTCAGAGTGTCTCGCCATGCGGTGATCGGTATCGTGGGCGACAACGGCGCAGGTAAATCCACCTTCGCCAGAAACCTCTGCGGACTTGAGCGCAGAGCAACGGGAAACATAGAATATGACGGGTCAATATATGCACGAAGGAAAAGACTCAGGAGCACCTTCATGGTCATGCAGGATGTGGGACATCAGCTCTTCACCGATGACGTGGAGGAGGAAATGGTCTTCAGCCTGGAAAAAGAAGATGAAAACTCTGCATCCGAGATAAACTCGGTTCTTGAGGAACTCCATCTGCTTGATAAAAAGGAAAGACATCCCCAGTCCCTTTCCGGCGGTGAAAAACAAAGAGTAGCCATCGGCAGCGCCGTGGTCTCGAACCGCGACCTCATCGTATTTGACGAGCCGACCAGCGGACTTGACTATCGCAACATGAAGGCGGTTTCTTCCCTTGTAAAGGATCTTAAGGATAAGGGAAAGACGATCTTCATCGTTACTCACGATCCCGAGCTCATCGCCGAGTGCTGCGACGAATTGATCTATATGCAGGACGGAAAAGTCCTGGAATGCGGAAAGCTGAACAAAGAGCTGTACGACAGATGGCTGTACAGGACCAGCACATTAAAGGAAAAGAAGACAGTATCTTCCGACGACCAGCTGACTCCCTTAAAGCGTATGTGGCAGCTTGCCTATAAAGAGCATCCGAAGCTCATTCTTTCCATCGTTCTGGCTATCATCGGAGTTCTCGGAAGTGTTCTTCCGTACATCGCTGCGGCAAGAGTTATCGCAAACCTTCTGGAAGGCGTTCGCGACATTAAGGAATACATCTTCTGGTGCATCTTCGGAGCTGTGGGCTTTGTTATAAAACCTGTCTTCTACTCTCTGGGACTTGGTGTGAGCCACAGAGCCACATTCAACACCCTGGCGACCATAAGAAAGGCCATGTTCGATAAACTGCCGAGAATGCCTCTGGGCACGATCATCGATGCTTCCAGCGGAAAACTGAAACAGATCATCGTGGATGAGGTGGAAAGCATGGAAAGACCTCTCGCCCACATGATCCCCGAAATGACGGCTAATATTCTCGGAGCGATCAGCATCTGGGCCTATCTCATGTACGTGGACTGGCGCATGGGCCTCATCGCTCTGATCTCGGTTCCCATCGGACTTCTCTTTGCGGTGTTCATCCTCATCGGATACGCCACAGACTACGAGAAGAGTGTAAGAACCATTCAGGACATGAACAGATCCATCGTTGAGTACATCCACGGTATCGAGGTCATCAAGGCCTACAACCAGAGCGAAGGCTCCTTCGTGAAATTCAAGAAACGAGTGATGGCCACCGCCCAGTACTATTACGACTGGATGAAGCGGATACAGTACAAGTGGTCTCTCACCTACGCCATGGCTCCCGCCACCCTTGTGACGGTCCTTCCCATCGGTTGGATCATGTACACCAAGGGCACTCTCGACGCCGGCACTTTCATGACTTCCATAATGCTCTCCATGTGCATTGTAGGTCCCATCATGGAAGCCATAAGCTTCTCCGACACACTGACAAAGGTTAAGACAACCGTAGGAACGGTGGACGAGATCTTAAACGGCAGCGAACAGATCCACGGCGAAGAGGATGTGGAGATCAAGGATCACAGCATTTCCATGACCGATGTGTCCTATTCTTATCACGAAGGCATACAGGTGCTTCACGACATTAACCTGAAGATACCCAAGAACACCATGACGGCTCTGGTAGGCCCTTCGGGAAGTGGAAAATCCACTATCGCCAAGCTCATTGCAGGCTTCTGGGACGTTGAAGACGGAAAAATGACCTTGGGCGGCATCAACTACAAAGATATACCGCTCAAGCAGCTATATGACCGTATTGCCTTTGTTTCCCAGGACATATACCTGTTTGACGATACCGTTATGAACAACATCCGTATGGGGCGGATGAACGCAACAGACGAAGAAGTGATCGCCGCTGCCGAAAGTTCCGGCTGTAAGGAGCTGATCGCAAATCTTGCTGAGGGATACAACACCATGGTCGGTCAGGGCGGAACGCATCTATCCGGCGGTGAAAAACAGAGGATCGCCATTGCTCGCGCCATGATCAAGGACGCGCCCATTGTCATTCTTGACGAAGCAACGGCATACATCGATCCGGAGAATGAAGCGATCATCCAAAAGGCTATCGGAAATCTGATCAAAGGAAAAACCGTCATCGTTGTGGCACACAGGCTTTCAACCATCGTTGACGCGGATCAGATCGTGGTGGTGGATAAAGGAACCATATGCGCGAGTGGGACTCATGAAGAACTGCTTAAGAGTTCCGACTTGTATCGCTCAATGTGGAACGCCCACATCGGCGCAGGATTGGGAGGTGTGGCATGATAGAAGCACTGCACAAGATCTTTCAGTTTTCCGGCGAGGAAAAAAAGAATATATATAAATCAATATTGGTAAGCTTTTTCAAGGCATGTTTTTCAATGTTCCGCATCGGAGCCATCTACTTCATCGTTACGGCGCTGGTGGCTGACGACAACACCGTGATACCCGCCGTCAAGGCGCTGGTGCTCATGCTTTTGAGCATCCTGGGCAACACGGTGACCAGAAACGTGTCCCTTCTTCAGCAGACTCATGCGGGCTATTTCATGAGTGCGGACAAGCGTCTGGACATTGCGGAAAGGCTGAAAAAAGCCCCCATGGGCTACTTTAACGATAACAGCGTGGGCGAGATCACGGGAATTACCACAACCGTCCTTGACACCGTGGAAAATCTGGGTGCCATGGTTCTTGTAATGGTGCTCGGCGGTCTGATCAACACCGTCATCTTCTTTTTGATGATCCCCTTCCTGGATGTCAGGATTGCAGGTGTTGTGCTGGCCGGGATAATCGTTTACATGTCCTTTACCTCCATAATGGAGCACAAGACCAGAGTTCTGGCGCCCAAAAGAGAAAAAAGCAAGACGGTCATAATCTCGGAGGTACTTGAAAATCTTCAGGGCATGAGCGTGGTCAAATCCTTTAACCTTTCCGGTAAAGGGGACAAGCGCCTGAGAAAGGCCATTGACGAATACAGAGACAACAACATGGCTCTCGAAAAAATGTTCATTCCCTTTACCATGTTGCAAAACATTATCCTCGGTCTCTTTAAGATCGCCATCATCTTCCTTTCCGTTTACTTTTATCTGAACGCTGACATGCCCTTGGAGACTGCGCTGATCCTGATCATCGTTTCCTTCCAGATCTTTGCGGAGGTGGAACAGACGGATTCGGGTCTCTCGATGCTGAGGATCGTTACCAGCTCCATCGACCAGGTTAAAAAGGCGGACAGCATGCCTATAATGGATGCAAACGGCGAAAACTACGTTCCCAAGGATCATGACATCGTGATCGACAACATTAATTTCTCCTACGGAACAAAAGAGATACTTCACAACGCTTCTCTGAGCATCCCTTCCAACACGATGACCGCATTTGTAGGTCCCTCGGGCGCGGGCAAGACCACTCTCGCTCTCCTGATCTCAAGATTCTGGGATGTGGACAAGGGAAGCATATCCATCGGCGGCAAGGACATAAGGGAGTACACCCTCGAATCTCTCATGTCGCAGATAAGCATAGTCTTTCAGAACGTCTATCTTTTTGACGATACCATAGAGAACAACATTCGTTTCGGATGTCCGAACGCCACCAGAGAACAGGTGGAAAAAGCCGCTAAAATGGCTTGCTGCCACGATTTCATCGTTTCTCTTCCCGACGGCTACAACACTGTCGTGGGCGAAGGCGGTGCCATGCTTTCCGGCGGTGAAAAACAGCGCATTTCCATTGCGAGAGCCATTCTTAAAAACTCTCCCATCATCATCCTTGATGAGGCAACGGCAAATGTGGACCCCGAAAACGAAGACAAACTCAAGTCTGCTTTCGAGGCACTCACTCAGAACAAGACGGTCATCATGATCGCTCACAGACTCGAAACAATAAAAAATGCGGACAGCATCGTTGTTATAAACGATGGTTCCGCAGTTATGGGTACACATGAAAGTCTTATGAAAGACAATCCGATCTACAGCAGGTTCGTTAAGATGAGAGAAAGGGCTTCAGACTGGAAGCTCCTGACGGATTAGAGGGTGTCGGGCAACTATATGCTCTCAGTCCTCTCCCAACCTTCACCCGCATCGGTGTCATGACGTACAAATTTAAAATCGCAATAATCCCCGCCCTGACAAAGTGTTTTGGTCCTGATGAAATCGGTGTAATGCAGCTCTCCGTAGTTTATGATGTCTGCGTGACAGCACATTGCTCCGAGCTTCATCAGGTTGCGGGGTTTAAGTATCTTTTCATAGATACATTCGTTACATTCAAAGTGAAATTCGTTCTTCGGATCCGTATCGATGTGCCAGGTGTAGCGCCATCCGATGCCGGACTTGTGCTTAAATCCGAAAGGCACCACTTTCTTCATGAGTCCCATAAAGAAACTCTTTTTCGAAAGCTTCTGCATGCCTGTGGGATTTAAAAATTTCCACATCTCTTCGGAAACCGTCTTGTAGGCCTCTTCTTCGCTCTTTCCATGCCTCTGCAAAACTTCATACATGGCTATGGACGTAAG
>JAILRC010000073.1 GCA_024698485.1 Lachnospiraceae bacterium
AAAAAACACCTCACTGCTTTTAAACAGTGAGGTGTTCATTTATTTAAAGTAATGAGAAGGAACTCGATTTATTTTGCGGAGGTGCCGCAGGCAGTGCTGTGACATGATCCGCTGCATCCGGAGCAGCAAGCGCAACATCCCGAGCATCCGCTGCTTCCTTTCTTTTTATTGGGGAGCAGGGCCTTGATGCATGCTGCAACCATTAATGCGACCATTGTGAGTGCTATTGCACTTCCGAGAACAGGTGACATAAAAACCTCCTTGCTTAATTTAAAGACTTAAGCTGCCTTTCCTTCCTTGGGCTGGTAGCCCTTACGAACAAGCATATAGATAAGGCCTACAAGAAGAAGGATACCAAAGACGGTTCCTACGCCGAACTTTACGCCGCCGAAGAGACCGATAACATTGTATGTGATCATGGAGAGGACGTATGCCCAGCCTGTCATGTAGCCGATGGCTGCCCAGGTCCACTTTGCATTGTTCATCTCACGCTTGATGGCGCCGATGGCTGCGAAGCAGGGAGCGCACAGCAGGTTGAAGATCATGAAGGAGAGGCCTGCAAAAGGTGTGTAATCATCTGCAACACGATCCCAGATGCCTTCACCCTTTTCACCAAGTTCTTCGCCTGTTGCTTCTTCATCGTAAGCATAAAGGACACCGAAGGTACCGATGACTTCTTCCTTGGCAACAAGACCTGTGATGGTGGCTACGGAAGCTTTCCAGTTGCCGAAACCGAGAGG
The DNA here is from genome assembly GCA_024698485.1 of Lachnospiraceae bacterium. GTDB lineage: Bacteria > Bacillota > Clostridia > Lachnospirales > Lachnospiraceae > RGIG3528. The sequence continues at coordinate 741 of JAILRC010000073.1, forward strand.
CTTGAAGACTACGGAAAGACCATTGCCTACTGCTGCGAGAAGGGATGCATCCATGGGATCCAGTTCGTCGACTTCTACATCCATCCTGTTTGCCAGTTTTTCGGCATATTCTTCGGTCATCACTTCTTCGTCCTCGAAGAGATTTTCAACCATACCGAACTTTCCGTTTACGGAGCCGAAGGATGAAAGGAACCAGATGATGATGGAAGAGAGAAGGATAACGGAACCGGCTCTCTTAATGAAGGACCATCCTCTTTCCCAGGTGGAACGGAGAACACCGATGAACTTGGGGACGTGGTAAGCGGGAAGCTCCATTACGAAGGGAGCGGGTTCACCGGCAAACGCTTTGAACTTCTTAAGGATGATGCCTGAAAGAACTACGGAACCGATACCGATGAGCCAAGCAAGAGTGGCGATCCAAGGGGACTCACCGAAGATGGCTCCGGCAATGAGACCGATGATGGGAAGCTTTGCTCCGCAGGGCATGAAGGTTGTGGTCATGACAGTCATCTTTCTGTCCCTGTCATTTTCAATGGTACGGGAAGCCATGATACCGGGAACACCGCATCCTGTTGCAACAAGGCAGGGGATGAAGGATTTTCCGGAAAGACCGAACTGACGGAAGATACGGTCCATAACGAAGGCAACACGGGACATGTATCCGATGTCTTCAAGAATGGCCAGGAAGAAGAAAAGTACCAGCATCTGAGGAACGAAGCCCAGAACCGCGCCTACGCCGGCTACGATACCATCCTGGATGAGACCGTAAACCCAACCGTCTTCTGCAACATTAAGGGCACCCAGGAGATTGTCGACGAGTCCGGGAACCCATTCACCGAAGATCACATCGTTTGCAAAGTCCGTTGCTCTTGTACCGATAGAAACAGCCCAACCGCCCATGGCGACGGCATAGATAAGGAACATGACACAGACGAAGATGGGAAGCCCCAGGATCCTGTTGGTCACGATCTTATCCACCTTGTCGGAAACTGTAAGATTGTCTTTTGCGGCGGCTTTTGTAACCGTATGTTTTGTTATGTCGGATATAAAATTGTATCTTTCGTTGGCAATGATGCTTTCTGCATCGTCATCAGCAGCTTTTTCTCTTTCTGCGATGATACCCTCAAATCTTGAAGAGGTTGTATTGATCTTTTCAAGAAATTTGTCGTCACGCTCGAAAGCCTTTACTGCATACCATCTGAGAAGAGAGCGGTCGGTTTTTCCGGAAAGTTCTTTTTCCAATCTTGTAATGGCGTCCTCTGTCTCGGAACGGAAAACCTGAGGACGGTCGGGAAGTTTTCTGCTTTTTGCTGCTTTAACGGCAAGATCGATCACTTTATCTACGTTATCATTCTTTGCTGCGGCGATCTCGATAACATCACAACCGAGAGCCTTGGAAAGCTTGTTGATGTCGATCCTGCTTCCGGACTTTCTTACAAGGTCCATCATATTTACGGCAACAACCATGGGAAGGCCCAGTTCAAGGAGCTGGGTTGTGAGATAAAGGTTACGTTCGATGTTTGTTCCGTCGATGATATTAAGGATGGCATCCGGTCTTTCATCGATCAGATAGTTTGCGGAAACTACTTCTTCGAGAGAGTAGGGGGAGAGGGAATATATGCCCGGAAGATCCTGGATCAGTACATCATGATCTCCCTTGAATTTTCCTTCCTTCTTTTCGACAGTTACTCCGGGCCAGTTGCCCACATACTGGTTTGAGCCGGTCAGCGCATTGAACAGGGTGGTCTTTCCGCTGTTCGGGTTTCCGGCAAGTGCGATTCTGATACTCATTTGTTCTTTCCCTTTCCTTTATTCGACTTCGATCATCTCGGCATCAGCCTTACGAAGCGACAGCTCATAGTTTCGGATCTTTAACTCCATGGGATCCCCCAAAGGAGCAACCTTGCGGACATATACTTCCACACCTTTGGTGATGCCCATGTCCATGATCCTTCGTTTTACGGGTCCTTCACCGTGCAGGCGAACAACCTTCGCTGATTCGCCTACGTGTAAGTCTCGCAGCGTTTTCATATTCCATATCCTCCTTATAACAACACATCAATATGGCGCCCTGTCGTTTCAGACCACCATTATTTTAGAAGCCATTTCGCGGGTCAGGGCAAGCCTTGACTCTTTGAGATTGATTATAAGATTGCCGCCTTGACTCTGTATAACGGAAAGCCTTGCCTGAGCAACAAAACCCAGATCCGCAAGATGAGTTCTCAACTGTGGAGAGCCTCCTACTTTACATACTGTTGCTTCCTGTCCTGCCTGTAATAAACTGAGTGGCATCATTCATCATCCTTTCTCTTGGCCCTTTGGGCTGACTTCTCAGAGTTAGCCTTACCTAACTCCGAGGGTATGTTAGCACAGGCTAACATCCGTGTCAAGCATATTTTTCTGTACTTTTTACAAAAAAAACAGCACAGGTGACTCAAAGTCCTGTGCTGTTTGATATGTAGAAATAAATTTTTTATAAATTTTTGGCCTTCATGCCTTCCATAAGGAATGAAGGTTACAATATGCATAAACGGCAACTACTTCATCTCCGGGGCATAGAGCAAATTCAGCCTTGGGAGCGTCTCCGGGCTTCAGTGCTTTTCTTTGATTGCCTGACTTTGTCTGCAGAGCGATCCACTCGATGTAATGCTCGGGGAGCATGGGATGTTCAACGGATCCGACGGTTACCGTTACGATGTTGCCTTTTACTTCGAATACGGGAACGTGTTTTTCGCGAGCGCCGTCAGATGTGCCTGCCTTGATCTCTTTCATCTCTTCACCGCAGCATGTGACCGGACATCCGGTACCTTTTACGATGGCTACGATCTGTCCGCATTTTGAACAACGATAGAATATGAGTTTCATAGTTACCTCCTGTTTTGTTTATAATGGGGCACGGGGCCTCTTCATAAGGTTAATTATATGGTAAATGGGTGGGAGTGTCAATAAAGCCGGGATAAAACATTTGTTGACAATCCCCTTTAAAATAGACTATATTTGACTTTAAGTAATTGCACACATTAACGTATTTCAGTTTCTGCTGAGTTTTATCATATGGAAGGAAGAAACATGGACAGAAAAGAAAAAGATGACATATTGGACGAACTTGTTGACAAGATAAATGAAAACTATGACAACAACGACCTTCTGAACCCCTTCGGGAAAAACAATCTCCCCGACAGAGACAGGATCGTTACCATCATAAAAGCCATCAGGAGACTCATGTTCCCCGGCTACTCGGGACAGATGGAGTTTGAGAAGTCTTCCTCACGCTATTTTGCGGGGGAGATGATCAGTTCCATCATAGAAGAACTGAAGACCCAGATCCTTGTGGCTCTGAGATACGGCAGGAACGTGGTTCCGGAATGCGAAGCTCTGGTGGAAGAAGCCGAGGAGATCAGCCTTAAATTTGCCCGGAAATTTCCTGAAATACAGAGGATATTGCTGACAGACATCCAGGCGGCATTTGACGGGGATCCCGCATCGGGGAGCAAGGAAGCCATCATCTTTTCATACCCCGGTTTTAATGCCATCTTTGTTTATCGCATAGCCCATGAACTCTATCTCATGAACGTTCCTTTCATTCCCAGGATGATGACGGAATATGCCCATTCGAGAACGGGTATCGACATCAATCCCGGAGCGGTGATAGGAGAGTACTTCTTCATTGACCACGGAACAGGCGTTGTTATCGGAGAGACCACGGAGATCGGAAACAATGTGAAGATCTATCAGGGTGTGACCCTGGGAGCCCTTTCCACAAGAATGGGCCAGCTTCTTGCGGGCAAGAAACGTCACCCCACCATCAAGGACAACGTTACCATCTACTCCAACGCATCTATCCTTGGGGGCGAGACGGTGATCGGCGAGAACTGCACCATCGGAGGTAACGCTTTCATCACGGATCCCGTACCCGCCAATACTCTGGTCAGCATGAAGAGTCCCGAACTCACCTTCAAGGGGAAGGATCAGGGAAGGAAGTAAGTTTTACAAACACGGAGAGCATATATGAGCAAGAAAGTTGTTGTGGGCATGTCGGGAGGCGTGGATTCATCCGTATGCGCATGGCTATTAAAAGAACAGGGTTATGATGTCACGGGAGCCACCATGGAGATCTGGCAGGATAACCCCGAAAAGACCGAAAAAGAAGGGGGCTGCTGCGGGCTCAGTGCCGTGGACGATGCCAGACGGGTGGCGGAATGCCTTGACATACCCTACTATGTTATGAATTTCAGAGAGACCTTTAAGGAAAAGGTCATCGATGAGTTTACAGCTTCTTATCTTAAGGGCGTGACCCCCAACCCTTGCATACTCTGCAATCGGTTTGTGAAATGGGAAGCCTTCCTTGCAAGATGCATGGAGATCGGCGCGGATTACATCGCCACGGGACATTATGCACAGGTGGTAAAACTGGAGAACGGCAGATACACCATAAAAAAGGCGGTGAGCCGTTCGAAGGATCAGAGCTATGTACTCTATTCCTTGAGTCAGTTTGAACTCGCCCACACACTGATGCCCGTGGGCACCTATGAAAAGCCCGAGATACGTGGTATCGCAGAGAAAACGGGACTTCCCGTGGCGCACAAAAAGGACAGCCAGGACATATGCTTCATCGAGGATGGGGACTATGCGGGCTTTATCGAGAAAGAAACCGGAAGTCACGGAACCGACGGAGTTTTTAAGGACCTTCGGGGAAATGTTCTGGGAAAACATTCCGGAACCGCAAGATACACCATAGGACAGCGAAAGGGACTGGACATCGCTCTGGGCCACAGGGCATATGTCTGCGATATAGATGCGGAAAGCGGAGATGTGCTTCTCGGAAGCAACGAGGACTTGTTCACAACAGAGGTTTACGCCGCGGACATAAATTATATGGGAGAAGAGAACTTTGACGAGAACGAACTCTACACCGCAAAGATCCGTTACTCCCAGGAAAACGTCCCTGTTCGTGTAAAATATGTTTCAAAAGATGTTATCTGCCTCACTTTCGAAAAGCCTGTCAGGGCAGCAACACCCGGTCAGGCGGCAGTGGTCTATAAGGATGACTGGATCGTTGGGGGCGGAACCATAATAAAAAGAAGATGATCGATCTGAGGATCGGTCACGGGAGGAAGAATGGCAGGAGGAAATATGGCACTGGCAATATTGGGAGTTACAGGTCTTGTGTTTACCATCGCTGCGGTGGTAGTGGTGGTCGTATTGCTTAAAAAGAAAAAATAGACCGATCCGAGGTGAAACGTAATGAACAGAGTTTTAAGTACAGTCATAGGACTGTTGATACCCTTTATCGGGACAACGGCCGGTTCTGCCTGTGTATTTTTCATGCGCGGACAGATGAAAGAATCGGTTCAGAGGAGTCTTCTGGGGTTCGCTTCCGGGGTAATGGTGGCGGCTTCTGTTTGGTCTCTGTTGATCCCTGCATTGGAAGCTTCGGTAGAGATGGGGAGGCTTGCATTTGTTCCTTCTGCGGTAGGCGTTGCGGCGGGAATGGGATTTCTCTTGCTTCTGGACCACCTGATCCCCCATCTTCATCTGAAAGCTGATAAACCGGAAGGTATACTTAACAGGAAGAAAGTCATCAGCAGATCAGTGATGCTGTGTCTTGCGGTGACCTTACACAATATTCCCGAAGGAATGGCTCCCGGCGTTGTATTTGCGGGAGTACTGAAGGGAGAAGAAGGCATGACCATGGCGGCTGCTCTCGCACTTGCCATAGGTATAGCCGTTCAGAACTTTCCGGAAGGGGCTGTCATCTCTCTGCCTTTGGCAAGCGAAGGCGAGAAAAAGGGCAGAGCCTTTATGCTGGGAACGCTTTCCGGTGCCGTTGAACCTGTAATGGCACTTTTGACTATATTCTTAACACAGTTTATTTCAAATCTGCTTCCCTATCTTCTGGCTTTTGCCGCAGGAGCAATGCTCTATGTGGTGGTGGAAGAACTCATACCTGAGGCTGCGGGAAGTGAAAAAGATCATACAAATCACGGGACCGTGGGCTTCGGCGTAGGCTTCATCCTTATGATGATCCTAGACGTGGCTCTCGGCTGATGCAAACGAAAAAGATATGAAAGACAGATTAACTTTGGTCTTTACCGGAGACATCGGTTTTGACCGTTATATGAACAGAAAATGGGAAGACGAGGAATTGCTGTCCGAAGATGTTCTGGCTTTCTTTAATGATGCAGATCATGTGATACCCAATGTGGAAGGGCCTTTGGTGGCGGACATCGGAGACAGAGCTTCTACGGGAACGGCTCAACTCATGCATGCCATGTCTCCCGAGGCTGTCCGGGTTCTGAAAAAGATCGGAGCGGACATATGGAATCTTTGCAACAACCACATTCTGGATGCAGGAGACGAGGGAGTAAAAGCCACCCTGGAGGAGGCACGTAAGGCGGGAGCAAAAACTGTGGGAGCGGGAATGAACCTCACGGAAGCCGCGAGACCTCTCTATCTTGAAGGAGCGGGAGGAGTGGGGATCTTCTCGGTCGGATACAGAAGAGGATGCAAACCTGCCGGAGAGCAAAAGGCAGGCTGTCTTCTCTGGAATGAAAGAGAACTGATCAAAGCCAATATCGAGGAGATCAAAAAGAAATGCCGTTGGTGCATAGTGATCGCCCATGGCGGAGAAGAATTCACTTCCCTGCCTTCACCCTATACAAGAGAACGATATCTGGATTACCTTGACATGGGAGCGGACGCTGTGGTGGCTCATCATCCCCATGTTCCCATGAACTACGAGAGAGTGGGAGATAAGATCATCTTCTATTCCCTGGGAAATTTCATTTTTGACACCGATTATCAGAGAGCCCAGTTCAACACGGAACGTGGGATACTTTTGAAACTTTTGCTGAATGGAAAGGGCTTTTCCTTCGAGGCGAAGGGGCTTCTCATAGACAGAGATGATGAAAGGGTAAAGACAGCACCCCTTCCGGACATATTTGCGGATGTCAACGGGACAGAATATGACCTGCTTTCACCTTTGGCTGCCAAGATGTTAGTGGCTGCAACAAAAAGACAGGTTATCTTCCTGAAGCCCGAGGAATATAAGGACGCCGATGAGGAAAAGTGGAAAGCAAATTTCGACGACCCCATGAGAAGCGGAAGAGTTCCGGGGGAGGCACTGGATTTTCGGATCATATGTCCTCTTGCGGAAAAGGCAGAGGAAGGGGCATGGAAAAAAAGCACGCTGAATAAGGTCAGAGACTATATCTTAAGGCAGATGTAGGGGGGGCAAAACACACTTTTTTCATAATTTTTGACACGAAAAATGCTTTATTTTCCCTTTGATATGTGGTACAATTCTGCAAGTCACATTGAAAAATGTGAAGTTATCAGGAAGGAAATTGTTTTTTATGAAAAAAAAGATTTTGGCTGCGGGTCTGATCCTGGCCATGGCAGCGGGGATCGTCGGCTGCGGAAAAAAGTCGGCAAAGGTGGAACTTTGCGAATACAGGGGGATTGCTCTTCAGGCAGTTTCCGAGGAAAAAATCGATGAGAAGATCGATGAGTATGTTGCAAATTATTTTTACAGGATGGATGAGGTAGAAGATCCCATTCAGAAGGGCGATACCACATATATCAACTTCGTGGGAAAACTTGACGGAGTTCCTTTTGAGGGCGGAACCAATGAGACAGATACGGGCTATCCGCTGGTCATCGGTTCGGGAAGTTTTATTGAAGGCTTTGAAGACGGTCTCATCGGAATGAAGAAGGGTGAAGCAAAGGTTTTGGATATTTCTTTCCCGGAAACTTACGATCCGAATCCCGATCTTGCGGGTAAAGCGGTTACATTTGATGTTTCTGTCATCAAGGTCACCAGAAAAGTTGACCTTGAGCTGAATGACGAGAACGTACAGAGCATTATGAAGTATGATACCGTACAGGCTTTCAGAGATGCCGTAAAGAAGGATCTTTGCGATGAAAGTTACAAGGATCAGATCGCTGAGTACCTTATTGCTCAGTGCAAGGTGGAAAATCTCCCCGAAGATGAGGTGGAAAAATATGCCAATAAGGTGTATAATATGGCCCGTCAGGAGATCTACCAGTATTCTCAGATGTACGGTGTTACCGAGGAGCAGATCCTTTCCGCTCTTCTTAGATTTAATACGTTCGAAGAACTTCTTGAGTACTGCAAAGAAGGTGCAAAACAGAATGTGGCCTATCAGCTGATCATCGAAGAGATAGCTAAGAAGGAAAAGATCAAGGTTACCGAAGATATTTTCAGCACAAAAGGGCTTGAGGTAGCAAAGAAGTTCGGATATTCTTCCGTGGACGAGCTTGTTACGGCAGCAGACGGTGACCGTTCCGTTGTCGAGGATGAGATCACGATGGAAATTACTTTGGATTTTCTTATTGAAAATGCCAAGATTTTCTAATATAATTACATTACAATTTACGGGCGGCGATCTGACCGCCGCCCGATATTTTCTTAATATCTGGTCATAATTCAGAATTGGAACCCCTTAATCACTTAATTAAAATTTTTTTATGAAGGAGACTTTGTGATGGAGTATGAAAAAATGTCATTGGCTGAACTGAAGGCTTATGCAAAGGAAAAAAAGATCAAAGGTGTTTCTTTGATGCGCAAAGAGGAACTTTGTGAATATATGAGAAACTTTGATGAAAAAAACAGCAAGCCTGAGGCTGAAAAAAAGCCCGACAGCACGGAAAACGCAGCTCCCCGTTCCACAGTGAGCCGCAATCCGGTGACACGTAGCAACGATGCTACAGGATCTCTTATTAGAGATGACAACGTTACTTACGGAGAGAAGGAATACCTGAGAAGACCCTTAAATGACAGACCGGTGAATGACAGGAACAGAACGGGATATGACAGGAACAGGACTGTGGGAGACAGACCCTTACAGCCTTTGCAGCCTCTTCAGAGAAGAACTATGCCCGACAGAGCCTCTCAGGACAGACAGATGCCCGAGAGACCTGCACAGCAGGAACAGCCCGCTCCTCAGCCTGAGCAGAAGCAGATCAGGGATGAAAAAACTCCCGTAAGAGAGAGCTACGTTGCAAAACCCGATCCTCTTGCTCTCCTCACACCCGAACAGCAGGCAGAACTGGACAGCGGAATTGAAAAGAACGGAATCCTTGAGATCATTACCGAAGGCTTCGGTTTCATCCGTTGCGACAACTATCTCCCGGGAGATAACGATGTTTATGTTTCCCCCGCTCAGATCAAGAGATACGGCCTCAGATCCGGTGATATCATCTGCGGTAACACCAAGATCAGGACAGCGACCGAAAAGTTTTCCGCTCTTTTATATATTAAAAGCGTTAACGGCTTCTCCATCGAGGAAACTCTTAGAAGAAAGAAGTTTGAAAATCTCACACCCGTGTTCCCTCATGAAAGGATACATCTGGAAACCACAAGAAGCTCGGTAGCCACAAGAATGGTAGACCTTATCGCTCCCATCGGTAAGGGACAGAGAGGGATGATCGTATCCCAGCCCAAGTCCGGTAAAACAACGCTCCTTAAGGAGATCGCCAATTCCATTACCACAAATCATCCCGATATGAACCTCATAATCCTCCTGATCGATGAAAGACCCGAGGAAGTTACGGATATCAGGGAATCCATCCACGGTGACAAGGTGGAGGTCATCTACTCGACCTTTGACGAACTCCCCGAAAATCACAAGCGTGTGTCGGAAATGGTAATAGATCGTGCAAAGCGCCTGGTTGAATACGGAAATGACGTTGTCATCCTTCTCGACTCCATTACAAGACTCGCCCGCGCATACAACCTTACCTGCGTATCCAGCGGACGTACTCTTTCCGGCGGTTTGGATCCTGCGGCCCTGCATATGCCCAAAAAATTCTTCGGTGCAGCAAGAACCATGAGAGAGGGCGGAAGCCTTACCATTCTTGCCACAGCCCTCGTGGAAACAGGAAGCCGTATGGATGACGTGGTTTTCGAGGAATTCAAAGGTACAGGTAACATGGAACTTGTTCTGGACCGGAACCTTTCGGAAAAGAGGATCTTCCCCGCCATCGACCTTCAGAAGTCGGGAACCAGAAGAGATGACCTTCTTCTTACAGCCGAAGAGGCAGACGCCATGAGCATCGTGAGAAAGGCTCTGAACGGCGCTCATCCCGAGGACGCCACCGAAAAACTGATAAATATGTGCGCACACACCAGAAATAATTTCGAGTTTGTAAACACCATCAGAAAGAACCTGTAACGAACCGAAACATTTCATAGGGAGAAAAAGATGAAAACTGTGGTAAAACGTGGGGCTATACTTCTTTTGAGCCTGACCGCGGTGGTTTGCTGTTCTTGCGGTAAAACAAGGACGGAGGATGAAAAAGTGCAGGATGATACAAAAAATGAAACCATTGTGACGGATGAGACCGGAGAAGTGATGCGGGAGGAAAAGACTGCAGAGACCGAAGATCCCGCGGAAGAGGAAATGCCGTACATAGAAGGCCCTTTAAGCCGTGTTTCGGTACACGATCCTTCCATAATCGCCCACAAAGATAAGGACGGAAATGTCGTCTATTACGTTTTCGGATCCCATATCGACGGAGCGAGATCCACGGATCTTGCCAACTGGAAGAAATTCACCAATGGCTATGCAAAGACCAAGAATGTCATGTACGGTAACCTGTCGGAAAATCTGGCCGAGCCTTTTGCCTGGGCGGGAGAGAACGACAGCGACTGCAAAGGCGGGTTCGCGGTCTGGGCGCCTCATGTGATCTATAATCCCGGTTATGTAAATGAGGACGGAAGCCTTGGGGCATATATGTGCTATTTCTGCACATCATCCACCGCATGGCGCTCGGTTATCGGTTATGCGGTGTCCGACAGGGTGGACGGAGATTTTGTATGCAAGGGAACCATCGTCTACTCGGGGTTCACGGAAAAAAGCGCCACAGACAGCAACAGTGTCAAGGACAAGATCTGGACCAACACGAACATTGACGAATTGATGGCGGAAGGCAGGATCGATGAAGGGTGGAACAGCAATTGGGGTCACGGCACTTCATATGATTCAAGTTATGCCCCCAATGCCATCGACCCCGCTATCCTCTTTGACGAGGAAGGAAGAATGTGGATGTCCTACGGTTCCTGGTCCGGAGGCATATACATTCTGGAACTGGATCCCAAGACAGGAGATGCCATCTATCCCAAGAGCAACGGGAAGACCGAAGACGGAAGGGTTATAGACAAATACTTCGGGACGAGGATCGCCGGAGGATTCACAAAATCCGGAGAAGGCCCCTTCATCGTATATGACGAAAAAACAGGGTATTATTACCTTTATACCACCTACAATTACTTGGATTCAAAGAGCGGATACAATATGCGACTTTTCCGCTCCGTGAACCCCACAGGACCCTATCTGGATGCAAGGGGAAACAGCGCTGTATTTGCCTCAAGGACCACCATTATGTATGACATCGGCATTAAGGTCATGGGCAATTACAAGTTTGGTAACTTCAGCAACGGCTACCGTTCTCCCGGACATTGTTCTTCATTTATCGATGGGGACGGTCAGATGTACCTGATCTATCACACCCGTTTCGAAAAAAGCGGAGAAAGACACCAGGTCAGAGTTCATCAGCAGTTCGTAAATGAAATGGGCTGGCCCGTTACTGCCGTATTTGAAAACCGCGGCGACAGAATCTCGGAAACGGGATATTCCGTCAAGGCGATCGCGGGAGAATATGAATTTATCAATCACGGGACGAATCCTGACGGAGCTTCCGTGAGAGAACCCGTAAAGATCGCTCTGAACGCCGACGGCACCGTCACAGGCGAGGCGGAAGGCACATGGGAAGAAAAGAAAGATTCCTACTATGCGACTTTTACCATTAACGGCGTTAAGTTTTACGGAGTGTTTTTCAAACAGCATGACGAGCAGTCAAGACCGGGTTACGTGATGACCTTCAGTGCTATCGGTGAAAACAATGAAACGATTTGGGGCGTAAAGATCCCGGAATAATGGCGGATGTGAACCAAGTGGAGAATAACTATGCGGAAGTTTTTTAAGTATATAGTTTTAATATTGTCGATCAGCCTGTTGACAGGTTGCAGTGTCATTGGCGGAACGGTAAAAAATTCCGGCGAAGGTGATGAGGTGGACAAGATCGTCAGATATGCCACTTCAAAACCCAATGCCAAGGAGCAGGCTTTTATCAACAAAGTGTCATCTCTCGGAAAAGACGGAAAACTGAATGTAGAAGGAACCGAATGTTCTGCAGTCTATGGCGACACCTGTGCCCTTGCATGGAAAAGCGAAGAAGACGGCTACTATTTTGCAGTCATTAAAGATGCAAATAACATGAGCGACGTTGAAAAAACCTGGGATGCGGTTCTTTCGAGCAGTTGGGGCAAAGTGGACAATACATCGGTTGTATATGATATCAAAGCCGTTGGAGAAGATATTTTTGAATTACACTTTAAAGATGAGACCAGCGGATATATCGATGCAAAGAAGATCGGAGCCAGAGATAAGAATATTTCCGAGGCATATTTTGAAATACACGATCCCTTGAGTAAAGATGTTCGGGCCAAAGCAGTCTCAAATTTCAAGAACGGATATGTTTGGGTGGACATGGCAGATAAGGAAGGATATTTTTCTCTTTACAAGACCGGAGATCTTGAAAACGAAAAATATGACAATTATGCCGGACAGTTTGCCATTGCTCAAAATCTGACAAGTGAATTAAGATACTGCATTACCGTTCCCAATGAGGATGGGATCCTGTTTTACGACAACTGTTTCTGGTGCATGGATGAGAAATTGAGGCCTGAAAGTGAAGGACGTTTCAGCAAACTTTTGGATTTTGATGAACTTGACATGGGAACTTTGTGGACGGGTTATCTTGATGATGAGACGAGATACATTCCCGAATTTTCCAACGGCATATGTCCGTTGATCACTGAAAAGAACGGTACTTTAAATTTCTTTTATATTGATTCCAAAGGAAATATATTGTCCGAGACTTCAAATCTCAAAAGCGAAAAGGAGATCACGGGATATTTGAACGGAGACAATAAAGTGAGGCTGAAGGTTACTCCTGTGCCTTTTGCACCGACGCAGACTCCGACGCCCACTTTAACGCCTACCAACACACCCACACCTACGTTTACTCCCACACCCACGGATACGCCGGCGCCTACACCGACACCCACAGACACGCCGACGCCCACACCGACGCCTACAAAAACACCGACACCGAAGCCCACCAAGACGCCCACGCCGACGCCTACAAAAACGCCCACACCGACGCCTACGTTTACACCGACACCTTCGCCTTCACCGTCACCTATGCCTATTCCCATGTTGATCGACAGGGATACGGAGAATTCAAGTGAGGTAAAGAAAAATCCAACTTCGAGCGATTCGAACAAACCTGTGGATATAACAAAATGGACAAAGATTACCGGTAAGACAACCAATTATACTACAAAGAAACAATACTCATATAAGCCGAAAACGGCAGGCTTATATTTCTTTGAGATAAGCGGAGTACATTCGGGAGCTGAGTTGTTGATCACAATAGAGGACGATAAGGGCTATCCGGTAACTGACAGAGAAAATTACAGGATTTCAAAAAGCGGAACTGTAGCCGCCTTGTTGGAGGAAAATACCAAATATATCATCACTGTTGAGAATTATAAGGAATACAGTGAATATATGCTAAGTATATATGCCCGTAAAGAGATCTATATGCTTGACAGTGGACGTTATGATGATAATTTGTATTCCTCGGGTTACAAAAACACCTATTTCCTGGCAATTACGGAAGATGCGAGATGGACTGTAAACTTTGAAGAAGTGGACGCTTCTCTTAACGGTAATCTTGCGGTTCAGGTTATCGACGATCGCGGGTATGAAGTGATAAACAAGAAGTACCTGGGATGGGGTGACAGCTGTTCCTTCAATCTGTCCGGAGGTAAGAATTACGTTCTGAACATCTATTCCACGGACGGTAATGTAGGAAACTATATATTCGGGCTGGATCATTAAACATTGGGAGCATCACTTTTAGAAAAAAGGTGATGCTCCTTTTTAGATCCTTTAGATCCGATCAGATACGTTTTTTCTTTTCTTTAGATGTGAAAACCTTCTTTTTTGTGATACAATACCCCTATACGTTTATTGGGAGAGGATCATGAGCATCAGAGAACGGATCATGGAATTTAAGGACGAAGGCTATCGGGAGTTTCAGAGTAAGCTTGTACCGAACATTTCACCTGACACCATCGTGGGGGTGAGAACTCCCGATATGAAAAAGATCGCTAAGGAGTTCTTTGGGACTCCTGAAGGTGAAAAGTTCCTTAAGGAACTTCCTCATGAACTTTATGAGGAAAATCTCATACACATATTTATGGTCTCCATGATCAAGGGTTTTGACGAATGCGTCGAAGCGCTGGAGACGTTTCTGCCCTATGTGGACTGCTGGCCCGTATGCGATCAGTCAAGTCCCGGGGTTTTTAAAAAGCATCACAAAGAGCTCCTTCCACTCATTAAAAAATGGATAGCTTCCGAGCACGTATACACTGCCCGATATGGCCTTCGTATGCTTATGAACGAGTTTCTGGATTCGGATTTTAAGGAAGAATATCTTGAACTTGCGGCATCGAAACAGGGTGAAGATTACTATCTCAAGATGATGGTGGCCTGGTACTTTGCCACCGCTCTTGCGAAACAGTATGACACGGCGGTGAAATACATCGAGGAAAGAAGACTGGAGCCCTGGATCCACAAGAAATCCATCCAAAAGGCAGTGGAGAGTTTCAGGGTTTCGGATGAACATAAAGAGTATCTGAAGACCTTCAGATGAAAAGGAGAGATCATGAAGAAGTTCATATCATGGAACGTAAACGGATTAAGAGCCTGCAATGATAAGGGCTGTTTTAACGACTTTTTTGAAAGGATCGACGCCGATGCCTTCTGTCTTCAGGAGACCAAACTTCAGGAGGGACAGATCGAACTGAATCTTCCGGGCTACAAACAGTACTGGAATTATGCCGAGAAGAAGGGATATTCCGGAACGGCAATATTCACCAAGGAAGAGCCCCTGAAAGTCAACTATGGACTGGGCATAGAAGAGCACGATCACGAGGGCAGGGTCATCACTCTTGAGTATAAGGATCATTATCTCATTACGGTCTATGTCCCCAATTCCAAGGAGGATCTTTCAAGACTTGAATACCGTATGAAATGGGAAGATGATTTTCTGGCATATGTAAAGAAACTAGAGAAGAACAAGCCCGTCATATACTGTGGCGATCTGAACGTGGCCCATAAGGAGATAGACCTTAAGAATCCCAAGACCAATCATCACAACGCGGGATTTACGGATGAGGAAAGAGCAAAGTTTGACAATGTGGTGAACAACGGTCTTACGGACACCTTCCGTTTCTTCTATCCCGACAAGGAGCAGATCTATTCTTGGTGGAGCTACCGCTTTCAGTCCAGAGCAAAGAACGCAGGGTGGAGGATAGACTATTTTATCACATCCGCATCCCTTAACGACAAACTTCTGGACGCAAAGATACATACGGACGTATTGGGGTCCGATCATTGTCCGGTGGAACTTGATATCGATCTTTGATAAAAGAATAATGCAGGAGGTTTTCTTATGAAGGTATTACTTAAAGCTGGAAAGTTGTATGACGGTTCGGGAAGCGACCCTGTCATGGGCGATGTTCTGATCGAGGATGATAAGATCCTCGAAATTGGGTTGGACATCGATGAAAAAAGGGCGGACAAAGTGATAGATGTCCGAGGGAAATCAGTGGCTCCCGGGTTTATTGACGAGCATTCCCACAATGACTGGTTTGCCATCAAGAAGGATCCATTACCCTATTTTGAACCTTTCATCCGTCAGGGTATCACCACATTCATCACAGGAAACTGCGGAGTGTCGGAGATCGGATTTGAAAAGGACTGTGAATACATCGATAAGATGGGCGGAGGCTTGTTCTTTTTCAAGGACACTACAGGGGAATACGGGAATATCGGAGACTTTTTTGAGGCAATAGACAACAATTGCCCGGCAAACATTGCGGAACTGGTGGGACATTGCTCGGCAAGGGCAGCGGTATCGGGCTTTTCCAACAGGAAACTTACATCTGAGGAAGAGGAGAAGATGCTGGCTATTATAGAAGATAACCTTAAGAACGGGGCTGCGGGCGTTTCACTGGGGCTCATGTATGAGCCGGGATTATATGCAGACAAGGATGAACTCAGAAAAGTTGTTGAACTCTGTGTAAAATATGACAAGCCTCTAACGGTACATCCCAGAGCCAATTCGGCCGTTTCCATGGCCTATCCGGAACTGCTGGGGCGTTCTCACATCTTAAGGGCTGTGGATGAACTGGTGGACATATCAAAAGGCACCGATCTTAAACTGCAGTATTCCCATGCTATCTTCGTCGGAAGAAGATCTCTGAAGGATCAGCCCGAATTTCTTTCCATCATGGAAAAACTGAGAGCGGAAGGAGTAAGGGCTCAGTTCGACATATACAATGAACTTAAAGGTGTTTCGGTCATTACCGTCATTCTTCCCACCTGGTATCAGGGCATGAGCGAAGAGGAAAGAAAAAAGCCTCTTACCAAATTGAAATTAAGGCTCCTTATTAAAGCCACATCTCTCCTTCTGGGCTTCGGTTACGATGACATAGAAGTGGCATATATCGGCCCAGGCTACGAAAAATACGAGGGAAAGACCGTACATCAGCTGGCAAAGGAATATAAAAAGTCGGATCTGGACATGTATCTTCAGCTCTGCAAAGAGTCCAATTTCCAAGGACGAGTAAATATGGGACCCTACACTACTGAGGAGATCATCCATGATTTTGAGAAGAACGAACATTGCCTCTATATGACCGATGCATGGGTGGAAGAGCATGGCATACAAAATCCCGCCATTTACGACTGCTTCCCCAAATTCCTTCAGGATTCCCTTAAAGGAGAAGGAGACACATTGCCAAGGACCATAAACCGCATGACGGGAGCCACGGCTGACCGGTTCATGATAAAAAACAGAGGCTATCTGAAGACAGGATATTTCGCCGACATTACGGTCTTCGACGAGGAAGTCCTTAAGAATTCGGAAAGAGACAGAACCTGTTCCTTCGGTATCGACAGGGTTTTCATCAACGGTAAGGAAGTTTTTGCGAATGAAAAGATCGATAAAGACCTTTTAAGAAACGCCGGAAGAGCCATAAGAGTATAAAAAAAGAACCACGGTTTATGGCCAATGTCATTAAGTTTACATTGAAAGCTTAAGTGACTGTCAAAAAATCAACAAGAGCGATGGAGATATTTGTATCTTCAATCGCTCTTTTTTTTCTGAACATCACAATAAGACAGACAAAAGGGTGACCGGAATTCTATTATGTTTCTTGCGAAGCATTTGGAAAAATGATATAATCAAAGATACGCTTGATTTTGTTAAACGGCTTTTGATATGACATTTCTCAGTGAGGTTTATATATGGCTAAAAAGAAATGCCCTTACAATGTGATCCTTATTTCCGTGGATGCGGTGGCAAGTCCCGATGCGGAAAGCTTTCTTGCCCTTCCTGCTTTCAAGTATTTTACCGAGAGAGGGTGCTTCACGGATAATGTTAATACGATCTATCCCACCATCACATATCCCATCCACACTTCGGCCATTACGGGAAAGTACCCCGAAAGACATTCCATTGCCCACAATGAGCCATGGCAGCCGGATGTGAACGACAAGATGAGAAAATGGTACTGGGCGGTAAAGGACATAGGAACCCGGACACTTTGGCATGCGGCAAGAGAAAAGAAGTTGTCAGTAGCTTCACTTTTATGGCCTGTTTCGGGAAAAGCAACAGGCGTGATCAAATGGGATTTTCCGGAAGTACTTCCCCTTCCGGGAGAGGTACCTGTGATAAAGATGATGCAGTATGCATCGAAACTTTGGCTTGCCGTTACGGAACTCAGATACAGCAAGTTCAGGCAAGGTCTCGGCAGATGTTCCATGGATGATTACATGGCTCTGCTCTGTGAAAAACTTATTGAGAAGAAGAACTATCCCGACCTGATCACGGTGCACTTTGCCGATACCGACGACACCAGACACAACAAAGGCGTGGGAACGGAAGAGGACAAAGCTGCCATACTGCGTATGGACAGACGTGTACAGCGACTGATAGATGCGGTAAAGAAACGTGGCATAGAGGACAGGACCGTTTTTGCGGTTATGAGCGATCACGGTCAGCAGAACATCGAAAAGGGATACATTCCCCTGGATGCGAAGCTTTGCGATGCGAAACTCGGAAGAGCTCAGTCCCTTGGAATGGGAGCGTACATTTATGCCGATGATCTTGAAAAGACAAGGACTTTTCTTGAAGAGAACAGCAGTGAACTGCATATCAAGTACATACTGAAGAACGAAGAGCTGAGAAAGATCAGGGCACCCAGGGAAGTCGTCCTGGCGGTCCAGGCTGAGGACGGTTACGGATATGTGGACAGAAACTGTGAATGCGACCACTTGGGAGATCACGGCTTCGGACTTGAAGCACCGGGAGCCAAGACGCTTTTGTGGCTTGTGGGAGGACCTTTCAAAAAAGGTGTAAAGATCGGCGGGGCGGATATTGTGGACATAGCACCTACAATAGCCGAAGTGATGGGACTTGCCATGGATGATTGCGACGGGAAGGCAATTTCCGAGGCTTTTGAAAAGCCATTGGATTAACATAAAAATACCTTTTTTTTGCAAAATATTACTGATATTTTGAAATCGGTACGGCCCCTTTACGAACAGCAGCATTAAGAAAAGATAAAGAGGATTGTTTATGTTTAGGATCAAAGATCACAAAAAAATAGTCTTTGCGCTTGTTTTCTGCCTTCTGGCAGTGGCTGTGGGCGCAGTTTCGGAATATGCCTACGGCGCGTCTACTTTTTCCGTGGACAGGAACACGAGTAAGACGAAGGACGCTAAGAGCAGCAAATACTACCAAGGAAGTCCTGCCAATGACAGAGGTCTGGAAAACTGGGCCTACTGGTCTCAGGGCGGATCAAAGTACTACAAGATGGCCAACTGGGGCTGTCATATAGTTGCCTATTCCAAACTTTTATCGGAAGTGGGCTGTGATCTTCCCGCAGGTTTCGATCCGGATTATCTTTTGAAATGGGGACAGTCCACAAAATTTAACGGCAGGGATGTTTTTGTTTATTCCGGCCTTGGTGAGAGTAATGTGGCGGGCGTTGCACAGATGCCCTGTGTATATGCGGCTTCCAGAGGATTTAGGCTTGAACTTTTGGGAAGTAGCGACAATCCGGGAGTCAGACTGCCGGGTAATGCCAATGCATCCGGGTATGCCGAAAAAAGAGCAAACAGAGTAAAACAGGCCGACAAGATCATGAAGTACCTTAATCAAGGCTACTACGTCATTTTGGGCTGTTCTGCTCATTTTACATATGTTTTACGGGAGGAGAGCCTGGCTGCGGGAACACCCGTGATCAGTGACTCCAGATCCGTAAGTTATGCTTCTTCTCTTGTTGAAAACTTTATTGATTACAAGGGCTGGTCGGATCCGCCGAACTACACCGTAATGTATGTTTACAGGGCAAGTACGCCCAAGGCTCCCACACCCACGCCCCTGCCTCTTTCCTACGGTACGGTGACTCTCGGGCTGCAGTCTACGGGAGAGTATGGCGACAGCATCACCATGAACGTGGGAGATTCCGCGTTGATGGGCTTTAAGGGCGCTGTGGGCTATTCCAGGGATACTGACGGTCAGACCACAGAGTGGGTGAGTGAAAACCCCAAGGTTGCGACGGTGGAGACCAACGGTCGCATTACTGCTTTGAAATTCGGTAATACAAAGATCAGATTCACTGTTACCGTTAAGGCTACCAACACCATTTATAGCGGCGAAGTTGCAGTGAGCATCAGATATCCCGCCACACCAACACCTACGCCCATACCGGCCGTCAAGCTTGATATAAGTCTCAATACGCTTACGAAAGAACTGGATATGGTGGAAGGGGACAGTTTCGATCTGGATTCACTGAACATCGGCTCCCAGATCGCGGAGGACACGGAAGTGACCTGGTCCTCGGCTTCCGAGACGGTGGTTTCCGTTATGGACGGTCACATCATAAAGGCTTTAAGGGCAGGCACCTGTCCCATACGCTGCATTGCCATAGACAATGAGAGCGGTGAGAGATATGAAGGCAAATTCACGGTGAACGTTACAAAACTGACTCTTGAAGTGATGCTGTCAAGAATGGACAATCTCTATGACATGGTTACCTTCATGATGGCAAACGCCATATATGACGACAACGTGACAGCGGACTATGTCTATGACACAAAGGTTCAGCTTTTGTCCCGGGGACCCGAGGATATTAAGGAAATGGAAAAAATGTCAAAGGTCATCGTGGCTGTTCCCACCCTCTGGAACATTACCGATTTTGAGGAACTCATGAACACGGATTTCGTACAGGAACAGCTGTCTTCAGGTGTTTCCTTCATCAGAAACGGTTACGTTTCCGTAAAGAAAAACAATGATTACTATTTTATATTTGCGGATCTGAGTTGATCTCGTGTGTTTTTTTCTGTTTTTGTATTTGACTTTTTATGGTAAATGTGTGTATAATCAATACTGTGATAGGATGAATCACATTTAAAACGATATTCCCTCATCGGAATTGGTTTGGATAATGCGTCTACGGAGTGACGGCAGGTCGTGTGCCAAGACGATGGGAATAAAATACATTTTGGTTTACGTCGAATTTCAGCTTATGCAGGGGATTCGGCGTTTTCTTTTTACACGGATGCGAGTTGGATCTCAAACGGTAACCTGAACAGACGATGGGGTGATTCTACTGCCCCACTTGACAAATTTAATTCGATGGTGTAAAAATAGTTATATTTTTTTGGAAGGTGCGGCTTATGAACAGAAAATTTGAAACCAACTCAAAGGGACATCTTGTCCTGGGCGGTGTGGACGCAGTGGAACTGGCAAAAGAATACGGAACTCCGCTCTACGTTATGGAAGAGAACACCATTCTTTCGGCAATGAGAGAATACAAGGCATCCGTTGACAGATTTTATAACGGTAACGGGCTCATATGCTTCGCATCAAAAGCGTTCTCCTGCAAAGAGATCTACAGGATAGCAATGCGCGAAGGCTTGGGAACCGATGTGGTTTCGGGGGGAGAACTCTACACGGCTCTTTCGGTGGGCTTTCCTGCGGAGAAGATATGTTTCCACGGAAACAATAAATCCGATAAGGAACTTGAATATGCGGTGACTTCCGGAGTGGGAAGGATCGTAGTGGATAATGCCGAAGAACTGGAAAGACTTTCGAAGATCGCCAAGAAACTCGGAAAAACGGCTCCTGTAATGATCAGAGTTAAACCCGGTGTGGATGCCCATACCCACAACTTCATCATGACGGGCCAGATAGATTCGAAATTCGGTTTTGCCCTTGAAACAGGCGAAGCCATGGACATAGTCAAAAAAACACTTGATACCCCCGATGTTCGTCTTGTGGGCATACATTGTCACATCGGCTCTCAGATCCATGAAATGCTTCCTTTTACGGAAACGGCAAAGATAATGATGAAGTTCATAGCCGATGTTAAAAAGGAAACAGGAGCGGAGCTTGACGAACTGAACCTGGGAGGCGGTTTTGGTATCATATACACGGACGAAGATAAGAGGATCGAATATCTTTCTTACATGGAGGCGGTTTCAAAAGTCATCCATGAATGTGCCGATAGCATGAAACTGAAACTTCCTTTCATACTCATGGAGCCCGGCCGCAGCATTGTGGGCGAAGCGGGAACCACCCTTTATACGGTGGGAGCGGTAAAGACTATTCCCAAAATCAGGACCTATGTATCCGTTGACGGCGGAATGTTTGACAATCCCCGCTACATCCTTTACGGTGCAAAGTACGATTTTCTTCTTGCCAACAAGGCAGATAAGCCCGCAGACAGAAAAGTCACGGTTGCCGGCAAGTGCTGCGAGAGCGGAGATCTTTTGGGAGAAAATGTAGAACTGGGAAATGCTGAGAGCGGAGACATTTGTGCCGTATTCTCCACAGGTGCCTATAATTACTCCATGTCTTCAAACTACAACAGAAATGTGATCCCTCCCGTTGTCTTTGTAAAGGACGGAAAGTCTAGAGTTGTTGTAAAGCCTCAGACCTATGAAGATCTTGTGAGAAACGATATATAAAAAAATTGGACCCGAGGGTCCAATTTTTTTGGATTCTTTATTCTGTGAATTCATATCTTTTGTGGATCTTGTCTTCTCCGCACACCTGTCTGGTGCCGTCCTCATCCGTGATGATGTAGTCCCCAACGCCTATGAAAGTGCGTCCGCGTCTGTGGAGAATGTAGGGACAGACAATGTCTCCGTTGGGGCGTTCCAGCTTTACAAGGGAGTCGGTGACGATCCATCCGTCGGTCACAACATCGGAGAAAAGTTCAAAGCCGTCTTCAAGACCTTTATCGGGTTCATATCTTACAATATCTGTTTCAATTGCTGTTCTGATCGCTTTCATAGGGCACCTCCTTTATTATTCATCTGAATAAAATAATTTACAGGGTTTTGTATATTATATATCGGCACGTGGCCGAGGATAGTTTAAGAACTCTTATGACAGGGCTTCCAAGATGGCTTCTCCGGAGGCTTTGACGCTTCCGCTCACCATTTCGGGCTTTCCGCCGCCCCTGGCATTGATCGCTGCCAGTTTTTTCTGGACTTCCCTGCAGTCCGCGGTCTTGCTTCCGATGAAGTAGGTCCAGCCTTCTTCCTCGCTTCCGGAGAAGAAGGAGCATATGCCTTCGTGCTTTTCCATGAGCCGGTTCAGAACCGTTCTCATGATGAAAGAGTCGGTCTTTTCCTTAAAGACGGTAACGTCTCTCTGAGTTTCGGGTATGGATGAAAGCTCGTTTAAAAGCAGTTCCTGCTTCGCATTGGCAAGTTTTGTACTGAGACTCTGGATCTCAGTTTTCATGGCAAGGATGTTGTCTTTTAGGTTTTCTCGCCCTGTGGTCATGACTTCCGTAAGTGAATCAATGAGGAGCAGGCTTTCACGGAAGTAGTCCATTGCCCTTTCTCCGCAAAGGATGTGCAGACGGACGCCGCCTTTGTAATTCTGAAGGCGGATGACCTTTAATATGCCGATCTCACCTGTCCGGCCCACATGGGGAGCGCAGCAGGCACAGCAGTCGTAATCGGGGATGGTGACGATCCTTACGGCTCCCGTCAGTTCCTTTTTGCAGCGGTAATCTATTTCCGCAAGCTTCTCGGGAGAGGGATACTCTTTGATGATCTTTATGTTGTTGAAGATGGCCTCGTTGGCCTTTTTTTCAAGGAGTACAATGTCCTCGGGGGTGAGAACGCCGTCATAGTCCATGGTCACGGAGTTGTCGCTCAGGTGGAAGCCCACATTGTTGAAACCGTAGATCGAATGGACAAGACCGGAAAAAATGTGTTCGCCCGAATGCTGCTGCATGTTGCTGAAACGGTGTTTGAAATCGATGAGACCGTGAACGTTGTCCCCGGGCAGCACATGCTCAAGACAATAGTGGGTGATGACATTGCCGCTGATCTGAACATCGATGACGTCACGACCGTTTATCACGCCTTTGTCTGGAGTCTGGCCCCCTTCCTCGGGGAAGAAGAGAGTACGGTCAAGAACCACGGCCCAACAGTCCGTGCCGTTTCTTTTGGCCGGTTCGCTGCTGATGACGGTGGCTTCGAAACCAACGGCATAGGCATCGACGTCATAAAGTTTTATTGTTTCCATTTTCTTTCCTCATTTGTCAGATTTGGCGAGATCAAGAAGATCTGCGGGTTTTCCTATGACAGCATCGGGCTTTTCGACTTTTCCGAAGCCATAGGAGGCATATATGATGGGAACACCCGCTTCAATGCATGCATTGGCATCCATTTGGGTGTCGCCCACGTAATAAGGGTTTTTAAGCCCGTGTTTTTCAACAATGAGTTTAATGTTGGCGGCTTTTAAAAGGCCTTTGTCACCATAGCAGGCAAAGTCTTTTACGTAAGGTCCCATGCCTGTTTTTTTCAGAAGAAGTTCAATGTAGCCGCTCTGGCAGTTGCTGACGATGAAAAGTGGGAACTTTTCGGAAAGCCTGCGGAAAACATCCTGTATTTCGGGGTAAAGCAGGCCGGGTTCGCGGTCGAGGTAAAGGTGCTCGTTCTCATAGCAGAGGACCTTAAAGCGGTCTCTGATGTCCTGAGGCTCATGGGGGAGTATGTCCGCGATAATGTCATCCATGGGAAGACCGAAGAGGCCTTTTAACCGTTTTGCGTCCACATGGGCGTAGGAAAGCCCACATTCATCCAGGGCTGCATTCCAGGCTTTTGCCACAATGGGGGTGGTGTCCCAGATAGTTCCGTCAACGTCAAAAATAAGTGAATCCATCATATGATCTCCAAACATAAAAATTCAATTTTATTCTACATTATATTTTTTTCTTTTGCCACAACTTTAGATAATGTTCATTGTCTTTTAACCAATAAGACAGGGCATCGCAGAAACAACGCAACAAAAAGAGGCGGCTTCGTGCCGCCTCAAAATGTGGTTTATAGGAAAGGAAAGAATCTTATAAAGCTTTTTTTATGGCAGCAAGGAGCTCATCATACTCTTCGAATGCGTGGAGATCAGGGTTGTCTGCCTTGATCTTGTCTGTGCTCTTAAAGAGAAAGCCTGCCTTGCTGGCACGGATCATGCCAAGGTCGTTGTAGCTGTCGCCGGAGGCTATGGTTTCAAAACCGATGGACTGTAAAGCCTTTACGGTAGCAAGCTTCGACTGCTCGATCCTCATTCTAAAGCCTGTGATCTCACCGTTGTCAGCCACTTCCAAAGTGTTGCAGAAGATGGTGGGCATACCCAGTTTTTTCATGAGAGGAGCGGCAAACTGGGTGAAGGTGTCGCTTAAGATTATGACCTGAGTGAGATTCCTGAGTTCGTCCAGAAACTCCTTTGCGCCCTTCATGGGTTCAATGGTGGAAATGACCTTCTGAATCTCTTTAAGACCCAGGCCGTGCTCTTTTAATATGCCCAGCCTCCAGTTCATCAGCTTATTGTAATCGGGCTCGTCGCGGGTGGTGCGCTTAAGCTCGGGAATGCCTGATGCTTCCGCAAATGCGATCCATATCTCGGGAACGAGAACGCCTTCCATATCAAGGCAAACAATGTTCATATCACTCATATTTTATCCTCCGGAGTAGTTGTGCAGGATGACTCTTCCTGACACTCTTTCACTACATTGTACCGCATTGTTAAAACATTTGCAATCGGGGAATGGAAAAAAGGAGAACTGTGTATAAAAAATATTGTCTGAAGATTCAAACATTGATATACTGATAGTTAAAAAGAGCGAGCAGGAATGGAAAAAGTAATGAAGAAAGAGTATTTGATGTTGAATTCTTCTATCACAATATAGTTCCGGTTAAAGCCGTCGCAAATGAAAACGGCGAATTCTTGGAATTGGGGACACCGGTATCGAAATAAGAATGGGAAAATGTTGAAAACAGAACTAACAAAAAATTCGCACGGAGGAATGTGTAATGAAAAAAATTCTGCAACTGTTTTTTATTGTTTCATCTGTATTTATTCTTTCTGCTTGCGGAAAGACAAGCATCAATAATGAGTCGGATCCAAAAGGTAACACTGATAATGGCAGTGTTCTTCAGGATGAAGAAGGGACACCGTCGACAATTGTACAAGAGGGAATTACTTCAAACTCTTCGGTGATTCAGGAAGAACGTACGTTAGAGGAAATGGTGGGCGAGTTATATTCGTCATTAACAGGACCTGTTCAGCCCGTTGAGGATTATGACGGAGGATTTGACGATAATGGTTTTATTGCAGGAATAGATGAAGAAGAGTATATAAAATGGAAGATCGACCCCACGGGTGAACTTATAATGCAAATTGATTATGATGAGCTGGTCGAGGAGCAGTTACAGGCGATTTTAGCAGAAGGAGAAATTTCTCGGGAAGAATATGACAGCATATCTGACGAGAAAAAAGAGGCGTTGAAAGAGGAATTGAAAGAGAATAATCAAGACTGGATTATTTTAAGACAAAAGAAAATGTGGGCTATGCTTTTTGTTCCTTCGAATTATGTTTTAATAAAAGTACCTGAGGAGCATGTTTTGTCATATGCGGGCTTTTTGAAAAATGCAGCGATGACTGGACAGGGATTGGGAATGTTTTATGGCAGCGCAAATATCACCGACTTTAACAAGTACTATTATAAGAAGATGTCGGAAGAAGAGTACGATAAGTACATACTTGAAGAAGCTTTAAAGTACGTAGGAGAGAATCTGGCTTATCAGATGATCTATAAAAAATGCAATCTTGAAGAATATTTTTCCGGCAGGTCAACATTAGGGAAAGGTGAAATGACTCCTGCCTATAAAAACGCTTTGATAAAAGAAGATGTTTACGATTATTTATACGAAAAAGTGGTGGTTGAGGAATAATAAAAAAGTATGCGCAAAAAGAAACATAAATTTGGAGGATTTGTAGTTATAGCATTATTAGCAGGTGGCATTGCTTTAGCTAAAATTTCAGGATGTACCGTAAATGATATGGTTCATACTATTGAAAATATGCTACCTGATGAAGATCCAAAGACACCGGATAAAGATGTTGTTGGGGAACCTTTAGATCCAATAATAGGCGAGCCTTATGAAGAAAGAGTATTTGAAGTTGGGGAGCATAAATTCTATATATTTGATGATTATGTAACAGAAGAAACTATGGATGCATATAATGCAGCGATAGAGGTTTCTGCACAATGGCCAAAATATTACCAATTGCATACATACGTAACAATTGATGATGCCGGTCAAAGACATAAAAAGTGGCTGGAAAATACAGTGCCTGTGAGAGTTACAGCAGATGAAAACGGTGAGTTTACGACATATGGCGTACCTGTATCAGAAAAAGAACTTGAAGAAACATTGGTGAAATAATATCGGTAATGGTCAAAGAAGCAAAGAAAGGCGGATGATTCCTGGTCCGCCTTTTATTGTTTGGCTGTTTTCAAGAAGTGCTCGTTTTATGTGTTTTCTCAAGGGGCGTTTATAATTAAATTGTATCAAAGTTTATGGCCCGACCAATTCCTACGGGTACCCACACGAGTCAGTGCATTCTGTTTTGGAAACTGCCGCAGTTACAGTCCACCGCACGGACAGAGAAGGGGCGATGGTGATAGGGAGATGAGGAATATGACTTGGGTGAGGGGGGCGAGGGCGGCCGCAGTCTCTTTTGTGACCTATACACATGAAAGAACAGTTTTAAGTCAAAGAGATCAGCAACATTCGAGACTGTTGAAATGAAGTTTTATGGTTTAAACGCTCAAAAGAATGGTTTAAGTCATAAAACTCTTTGCCGATCAAGGCAGACGGAATGAGACTTTTTGCCCTAAACACACAGAAATAACATTTTAAGGCAAAGAAAACCTAAGCATATAAAACAACACAAGATGGGATTTATGGTCTGAACAGGGAAAAAAGTCAGTTAAGTCACAATTCCTCCTTATAGGCAGCGAGAATGTGGCAGAAATCTTTGACTCAAACGAGGCGAAACAGCCGTTCAAGGCATAAATGCGCTTGAGAACATGAGACGGGCGCAAAGAGAAAAAGCAGTGAGGAATCCGTTATCCTGTTGCGGTATAGCTTTTCTGTATTATCCATAGTCTTGTCACCTCAAGGCTGATCATACTCAATTTAACATTTCTGCGCAAAAACATTTAACACATATGTGATAAAATACTTTACACATATGTGATTACGCACGATAAAGCTTCGCTGTGCTAAAAGTAGAACACTATCCTACCGATAGCACTCTGTGCCGGGTTGCATGTAAAATTTTTTGCTGTAAAATTTCTGTTGTGCCTATCACTAAAAAAGAGTATGATACTTGAGGTAAATCTAACAAAAATCAAAGAGGGAGCACCACAATGACAGGAATTGGATTTGACAACGACAAGTACCTAAAGATGCAGTCAGAGCGCATTCAGGAAAGGATCGCAAGCTTCGGCGGAAAACTCTATCTTGAGTTCGGCGGAAAGCTTTTTGACGACTTTCACGCATCCCGCGTACTTCCGGGATTTAAGCCCGACAGTAAGATCAACATGCTGGTGAAGCTTAAGGAAGACGCGGAGATCATCATAGCCATCAACGCGGGCGATATCGAAAAGAACAAGGTGAGAGGCGATCTGGGCATCACTTATGATATGGACGTTTTGAGGCTTATTGACGCTTTCAGGGGCTACGGTCTCTATGTGGGCGGCGTTGTAATGACACAATATGCCGATCAGCCTGCTGCAGTGGCTTACGCAAAGAAACTTGAAAGTCTGGGCATCAAGGTTTATCACCATTACAAGATCCCCGGCTATCCCGCAAACCTTTCTCTCATTGTCAGCGATGAAGGTTTCGGCAGAAACGAATACATTGAAACAACTCATCGTCTCGTGGTTGTCACAGCTCCCGGTCCCGGAAGCGGAAAGATGGCCACCTGCCTTTCCCAGCTCTATCACGACAACAAGAGGGGCATAAAGTCCGGATATGCAAAGTTCGAAACCTTCCCCATCTGGAACCTTCCTTTGAAACATCCCGTAAATATGGCATATGAAGCAGCCACCGCCGATCTTAACGACGTTAACATGATCGACCCTTATCATCTTGAGGCTTACGGAAAGACCACAGTCAATTACAACCGTGACGTGGAGGTTTTCCCTGTGCTGAATGCCATGTTCAAATCCATTCTCGGCGAATCCCCCTACAAGTCCCCTACGGACATGGGTGTTAACATGGCAGGAAACTGCATCATAGACGACGGTGTATGTTCCAGCGCATCACGCGAGGAGATAATCAGACGTTACTATGGGGCTCTTTGCAACAGGAGAGCAGGTAACGGTTCCGATGCGGAAGTCCTTAAGATCGAACTCATCATGGAACAGTCCGGCATCAGCGTTGCGGCACGTAAGGTAGTGGGTGCGGCAAATCTCAAGGCAGAGCTTACGGGCGCTCCCGCAGCGGCAGCGGAACTTCGTGACGGAACCGTAATCACCGGTAAGACCAGCTCACTTCTGGGAGCTTCTTCCGCTCTCATCCTTAATTGTGTAAAGAAACTGGCGGGGATCCCGGATGAAGCGGAACTCATTCCGCCCACTATCATCGCGCCTGTTCAGAAGCTGAAGACGGGAGTCCTGGGCAACCACAATCCCAGACTTCACACCGATGAGCTCCTCATAGCTCTGTCCATATGCGCGGTGACCGATCCTCAGGCGGCAAAGGCTCTTTCCATGCTTTCGGAACTTAGGGGCTGTGAAGTCCATTCCAGCGTAATGCTTTCGGAAGTTGACAAGAATGTCTTCAGAAAACTGGGAGTGAACCTTACCTGTGAACCCAAGTACCAGACACAGAAACTGTTCCATCAATAAAAGTGTTATCATATACGGAGTAGAACAATGCTTGATTTTTTAAAGGCCGTGATCTACGGCATTCTGGAAGGCATCACCGAGTGGCTTCCCATCAGCAGCACGGGGCATCTCATCCTCTTGGAGAAACTTTTGCCCTTCAGTGAGACTTCCGAAGGCTTTTTCGATATGTTTGACGTGGTGATCCAGCTGGGAGCCATCCTGGCGGTGGTGGTCCTCTATTGGAAAAAGCTTTGGCCCTTCGCCCTGACGGGAGCGGAGAGAAAAGAAAATGAAGGCTCGGTCATTAAGAAACACACATTTTTCATGTGGCTTAAGATCATTGTTGCCTGCCTTCCCGCCGCAGTTATAGGAATACTTCTTGATGATCTCGTCAATGAACATTTCTATAATGAGATATCTGTAGCTGTGGCACTGATAGTGTTCGGCGTCATCTTCATCCTTATGGAAAAGTTCGTGGTGAGTAAAGGCACTTCCAAAGTCAAAGAGGTGGCTGACATCACAATGATGATGGCACTGGAGATCGGTATCTTCCAGATCCTGGCGGCCATCTTTCCGGGTACTTCAAGATCCGGAGCCACCATCATCGGAGCACTTCTCATAGGCATATCCAGGCAGGCGGCGGCAGAATTCACCTTTTTTCTTGCTGTTCCCGTAATGTTCGGAGCCAGCCTTCTGAAGATATTGAAATTTGGTTTCGGATTTACGGGGCATGAGGCAATCGTCCTTCTTTTGGGCTGCATAGTTTCCTTCGGCGTGTCCCTTGTGGTGCTCAGGTGCTTCATAGGATACATTAAGAAACACGATTTTAAGCCTTTCGGATGGTACAGGATCGCCCTTGGCATCGTTGTGCTTGTTTCCTCGTTCTTTTTAAAATAGTTGATAAAAAAAACCGGTGACGAACATCGGTTTTTTTTGTTTTATTATGGTCAAAATCCTTCGTATAGGATAAAATAACAGAACAGACCTATATAATGTTAAAAGGGGAAAAATATGGAGAACAACGAAGAAAGAAAAAAGATCTTTGAACTCTTTTTCGATGAGGAGGCAAAAAACTTTAAAACACTGGATACAGGCATCGGAGAAGAGGATTTCAGGGAAACGGACATAGTAGAGACCGTTAACGGCAATAAATATGTCATGAAGATATGCTCAAACTCTTTCACGTTTCCCGAGAAGATCGAAATGTGGCAGAGGACAATTGAGGAGTATCGTAAACTGGGATATTACTGTCCGAGGATCATAAACGCGAGAAACGGCGGCTTTCCCACAGTGGAGTATAAAGGACACAGGTGCCAAGTGTATGCCGAAGAGTTTTCTGTCTACAAAGCCATAGAAGACCGTATGGAGTCCGACAGCAAGATGGCGGCAAAGTATGAGGACTACGAAAAAGCCATCTGGACCATGACAGCAAAGGTTGCCGCAAAGCAATTCGATTACACGGACTACCCTTCGGGTTATTGTCTTTTTGACATCTTTGACCAAAACGATGAATGCGATGAGGTCATGGAGAACGCGCTGGAGTGGAAGAGGTACGCCGATACGCTGTCGGAGAAGTTCAGAGTTCAGACCGACCGCATATGGAAACTTTGGAACGACAACAGGAAGGCACTTGAAAAAGTCTATCATGAACTCCCCACTTCCGTTTTTCAGGCGGACTTAAATGCCACAAATCTTCTGATAGACGATGATTACAATTTTGTGGGCATATATGATTTCAACCTTGCGGGGAAGGATGTTTTCCTAAACTATCTCATGAGAGAAAACTTCGACGAGTTTGAAGAGGAGATCGAACTGATCTTCAGAGCACTGGACATCGCGAAAGAGTTCTACACTTTTTCGGAAAACGAGAAGAAATATGCCCTGATGATCTACAGATGTCTGAAACCTCTGTGGTTCATAAAGATCGAGACCTTGAAGAGTCTCAAGGACAATGAAGAAGAGATTAAAAAGTATCTCGACAAGACGGAACATTATCTCACATGCGATATAGATTTCAGAAGCCATATGGAGGCATAGGAAGAATATGAACGAACATGAATTTGATCCTTTGGAACCTCTTAAAAAAATAGCGGCTTTTCTGGTGGTCTCTGCGGTAAGCTTTGCATGGGCCATGTTGGTCCTGCTCATCATCAGCTTTGTGGCCCTGTCACATATCGATCTCCCGCTTGAGACGATGGTGGTGATCGCTCTGGGAGTGATGGCCCTCTTTGACATCTTCTACATTGTGGAAAAGATCGTTAAGAACAAGAAAAACAATATCTACAGATAAATTATTTACAGCCTGCACCCGTGTGAAATGCATCATAAATATGGGTACAGGTTGAAAGATAAGCCTAATACGCTTTATGTTGCAGTATCACTGAGAAACATAAAAACAGATGGTATCGTAACGGTAAGGGACGTTAAAAACGTTGCCCAAATCGCTCCACCATCCGAGATAAGGTTATCAGAATTTTCAAAAACATCAATAAAAAAGATATAAATTTTATCCAGTACATACCGCAGCAATTCTTTTCAGACGAGAAACTGAACAAGGCACCCACGATCAATCACGATATAAATCTTTCATGGAAAGTACAGGTTGAAAGGTTAAAATATTTGTTGACACACGCCACCATGCATGGTAAAATACATCTTCGTGACGAGTTTATTCCTTGCTAACCGCATGACGGTTGGCCAAATAAGACCAGAAGGAGGTGCAACACAACTATGAGCAAGTATGAATTATGTTTAGTTGTTAGTGCAAAAGTAGAGGACAGCGTAAGAGATGCATCCGTTGAAGATGCAAAGAAGCTTATCACCAGATTCGGCGGCGA
>JAILRC010000076.1 GCA_024698485.1 Lachnospiraceae bacterium
CTTAACTTCAAGAACAGGCATAAGATTGTTCATAGCCTGATCAAATACTTCGAGTGCTTCCTTGCCTGTCTTCTCGGCAACTGTTTCGAATGCACCGTAAACGATCTTCTGAGCTGTACCCTTCTTGCCGTCAAGCATTACGTTGTTGACAAGCTTTGTAACAGTCTTGCTGTTGTATAAAGGATCAGCCAGTACGTCTCTTTTTGTTATATGTCCTTTTCTAGGCACGTTGCTTCCCTCCTTAATAATGACCGGTCTCACGGTCTATTAATTCATAGGTACTCACATCTACTCCTGTGTTCGCGCTTGAGTTTATATCGATTTCAAACCGACAGCCACAACTTTTAGTTTGAAAGGATCGTTAACCCTGCGATTAATGAGTAATGCAATTGATTAATTGGTTACTGATAAAAAAACTGTATTACTTCTTAGCGTCCTTAGGTCTCTTTGCACCATACTTGGAACGAGCCTGACGTCTCTTTGCAACACCTGCTGTATCAAGTGTTCCTCTGATGATGTGGTAACGAGTACCGGGAAGGTCCTTTACACGTCCGCCACGGATGAGAACAACGCTGTGCTCCTGAAGGTTGTGTCCTTCTCCGGGGATGTAGCTTGTTACTTCGATTCCGTTGGAAAGACGAACTCTGGCGATCTTTCTGAGAGCTGAGTTAGGCTTCTTAGGTGTAGCTGTACGAACAGCTGTGCACACACCGCGCTTCTGAGGAGACTGAGTGTCTGTAGCATCCTTGTTAAGAGAGTTGTAACCCTTTAACAGTGCGGGAGCTGTAGACTTCTTCTCCACGGTCTGTCTGCCTTTTCTTACTAACTGGTTAAATGTAGGCATTAACTTTTCCTCCTGTTAAAATTTGAAATCTGTGGCTGCCTGTCTTGTAAGCAATCCGCTCGATCTTCTGCGTTTATGCGCAAAAAACCCGTGCGCTTCTGGCACACGCACGGGATATTATAGCTACATGAAAATAGATTGTCAAGAAAAAATTTTTATACCAATTCCGAGATCCTTGCTATCATGTCCTCATATTCCTTAAGATAAGACTCGTGATGCTCGTCCACAAAGCCTATGTCCCCGTCACGGGATGCAAACTCCAGTGATTTCATATGTTCGGAAAGTTCCGTGGCTCCTATGGTAAGCGAGGTACCCTTCACCGCATGGACGAAGACGCGATAGTTCTCAAAATTCCTGTCGGCATAGGCCTGCACGATCTCCGCCGCTCTGGAATTGGTGATGTAGGATTTCAACATCTTCTTATAGAAAGAAACGTCATCGCAGCAATAACCCATGCCGGTAACGGTGTCCAGGAAGGAGGCTTTCTTAAGGAACTCATTGTCCTCGTCGGAAAGATCTCCGTTCGTTGTGGGTTTCTCGGCTTCTTCCGCTGCCTCCCTGATGATATCCATCTCACGGTTCGACACATTGGAAGTCACATTCTTCTCGGTAACAAAGGTTTCGAAAAGCGAAATGGGCAGGTGTTCGGATATGACTTTCAGAAGTCTCTGACGGTCCACAGGCTTGGAAATGTACTCGTCGAAGCCGGCGTCCAGGTACTTCTTCTTTTCTCCCGCCACAGCGTTGGCTGTAAGCACAATGATGGGCGTATCGTCGCATATATGCTCGCGACGCAGAACGTTCAGTGCTTCCATACCGTCCATTACAGGAAGCATATGATCCATAAAGATCAGATCGTAATGGTTGGTCTTGGCCTTATCCACAGCCTCAAGACCGTCTTCAGCATAGTCGATCTTCATCTTGGTATCTTCCAGTAGTTTTCCGAAAAGATCCAGGTTCATGGCGTTGTCATCCACCGCCAGTATCTTTGCTTCCGGAGCCACCAGGGTGATCTTCTCTTCCCTGGGGATGGTGTAAAGATCTCCGGTGAAATTAAACTCTCCGATGGGAGCGGGATTTATGACATGAGGACGGATAGTGAACCAGAAGCGACTTCCTCTGCCGTATCTGCTTTCCGCATGAAGTTCCGTACCCATCTTTTCCAGGATACGCACAGCGAAGGCAAGGCCTATGCCCGCCCCCTGCTTGCTTCCCGTCTTGGACTTGTCCACTCTCAGATATCTTTCCGCGATCTTTTCCATATCCTCGGGCTTAATGCCTATGCCCGTATCTTCAACGGAGAAGGTGATCTCGCACTTGTCCGTGTCTTCTATGGGCGCATAGTCGATCTCTATCCTGATCTTGCCTTTTTCCGTGTACTTTACCGCATTGGAAACAAGATTTGTGCACACCTGAGTGTAGCGCATGGAGTCTCCCTTTATGGCCGTAGGGATGTTGGGATCTATGCAACATTCCACTTCCAGTCCCTTTTTGCCAGCATTGTACTGGGCGTAGGAGATGATGTCCACGATGGAAGGAAGGGTCTCGCTGCGCACAAATTCGATCTCAAAATCCGAAGTGCCCATACCCGTGTAGTCCAGAATATCGCTGACCACCGCCAGGAGGTTTCTTCCCGCCTGACCCACGTTGGTGGCATATTCTGCAGTTCTCGATTCTCCCGTCTTTCTTGCGATCATCTCGCTGTAGCCCAGAATGGCATTGATGGGAGTACGGATCTCATGGGACATATTTGTAAGGAATTCCGTTTTGGCATTGTTGGCCTTCTCGATCTCCTTGAAGCTTTCCTTTAATTCCGCGGTACGGTCCAGAAGTTCCTTCCTCTGCTTGTTGAAAGCATAGGACTGGAACCGTATGAACACACCATAGAAGAGGGTGACCGTCACAAGACCCACCAGTATGTCGATCACCAGTTCCATTCCTTCATATCTGTCCCTTACAAGTCCCGGGAACAGTTCCGAGACTACGATCAGTGAACAGTAGAGCACAAGAGTGACGGCATAGACAACGTAGGTGCTCTTTCCTTTGGTGACTATGAAAGGTATCAGCAGGCTGAACACAAACCAAAGAGGCATGCTGGAATTGATGCCTCCGCTCATGAAAAATGTCACAGGGAGCAGCACATCCACCACAGAGACAAGGAAAATGTCCGTTATGAGAGGAGTCTGCTTTTTAAAATATACTATAATATAGTAGATGATGCCCAAAACACAGTTAAGGACAAGAGCGGCCATGGCCAGGGGATTGGTGCCCACAGCCCATGAAGAGACGGTGGTTGCAAGACCGCATATGATAGTGAAGAGCACCGCGGCATTGATCATCTTGTCATTCATGTCCAGAGTGTCGCCGAAGTATCTTTCCTTAAAACCGGTACCTATGCGGCTGATGGTCTCTTTCGCATTGCTCCGTTCAGTCTTAAAGGTTACGGTTGCAAGGCCCTTACTGCTCTCACGGGCATAGCCTTCTTCCGAAGCTTCGCTTTCAGGCAGCTTTCCCGCATTCTCCGTTACCGGTTTTACAACATCGGTCGCGGTTTTTTCCACGGGAGCCTGTACGAAATCGACTCTCTCCACTTCCGTCTCTTCCCATTCTATCTTATCCTTGGGCAGGAAGCGATGGACCATTTCTTCCAAAGTCGCTCCCTGAACGGGCTTAGAAAGATAGTCCGCAAATCCTTCACTAATGTATTCTTCCTTGGCTCCCGCCACGGCATTAGCTGTAAGTACGATAACGGGAGTGTCGGCATTTACACAGTTCTTGACGTTCTTCAGTTTCTTAAACGTCTCCACGCCGTCCATATCCGGCATGAGATGATCCATGAAGATGATGTCATATTTGTTCTGCTTCGCAAGATCTATGCAGTCAAGACCGTTGGTGGCTGTGGTGATGTTGACCTTTGTTTTCTTAAGG
>JAILRC010000078.1 GCA_024698485.1 Lachnospiraceae bacterium
AGCTTCCAATGCTGATACCTTCACCAATCTTGGCAAGATCATGTCTGACGCTCAGCAGGCTTACATTGTAGGCGAGATCGATGACGCAGGTCTTGAAGCTGCTATCAACCAGTGGGCAAAGGCAGGCGGAACTCAGCTTACTAAGGAGATCAACGAGCTCTATCATGCAAAATAGTTTTGCAACAGCATAAAGCGTTTTTAACGACAGAGTGCTAAAAGTACCCAGGCACACGGGCTTTTACAGTCCGTGTGCCTGATTTTATGACACCGGGGAGGACCGCTGCAAAGCAGAGGAGGGACCCCGGGGTTTATGACACCGGGGAGGACCGCTGCAAAGCAGAGGAGGGACCCCGGGGTATATGACACCGGGGAGGACCGCTGCAAAGCAGAGGAGGGACCCCGGGGTATATGACACCTTCACATTAAAGGAAAAACAGATGAAGATTACGGTTAAAAATATCACCAAGAATGAGATTACAATTGACTGGGAAAATGTAAAGGATGCGGATGAGTACGCTTTGCTCTACTCAGACCATGATTCCGACACAGTGGTTTACGACAGAAAGTATCAGGGAAAAGATACTTCTTTTACAATAAAGAGATCTACACATGTGCCTCACTGGTTCTATGTTGAGGCTTATTCAAAGGGAAAATTACTTGAAAGAAGCGAAAAGCTTAAGACAAGTGTTACATATATCAAGAACGAACAACTGGAAAAACTCGACAGAGGCCTCATAGCAGTTAAGACAGGAGAAGGTGTCTTCCTTGGCTGGAGACTGTTTGTTGACGAAGTTAAAGGAAGCAGTGCCACAGGACTCACGGGTACTGATTTCAATGTATACAGAAACGGCGAAAAGATCGCTTTTGTTACGGACAGCACCAACTATCTGGATAAGAGTGGTTCAGATCAGGACGAATACACCGTTGCGGCTGTTACCGACGGTAAGGAAGCTGCTCCTTGCGCGCCCGTGAAGGCATGGAAGAACGACAAGAATTATGTGGAGATCCCCATGCAGATCCCCGAAGGAGGAACCACTCCCGTAGGACAGGAATTCACTTATTCCGTAAATGACATGAGCATAGGTGACGTGGATGGTGACGGAGAACTGGAGTTCTTCGTTAAATGGGATCCTTCCAATTCCCATGACGTTTCCCACAGAGGATACACAGGGAAGTGCTTCATCGACTGTTACAAGCTTTCAGGACAGCTTCTCTGGCGCCTTGACATGGGTGTTAACATCAGAGCCGGCGCTCATTACACCCAGTTCATCGTCTATGACTTTGACGGAGACGGCAAGGCAGAGATGTCCGTAAAGACAGCTCCCGGAACCAAGATGACAAGATTTGCTCCCGATGGCAGCGTTTTGTGGGAAAAGTACATCACCATCCCCGAAAAAGACGTTACCAACGGCGTTACCAATGAAGACAACTATGTCTGCTCCGCAGCAGACTTCTACGATTACACCGTAAACCGTTTCAGAAGCTGGCACAAACATCCCGAAGTTGTGAACGGCCATTGGCCCAAGACTCTTGAGGAATGCTTCGGAATAGAAAAGAAGTACGATTATCCCCTTTCACTTGAAGATGCATGTGAACTCACAGACTATTTCATGGATGTTTTTGCTCCTTCAAGAAGCGACAAGAACAAACTTCGCGAATTCGAAGGCTTCATTTACGAAGGACCTGAGTATCTCACCATGTTCGAAGGAATGGGAGAGGAGATCGAGACCATAGACTTCCCCTTCCCCAGAGAGGATGACGGAATGCTCTGGGGTGACTATGCATGGAAGCGCATAGAGCCCTGCAACCGCGTGGATCGTTTCAATTCAGCCGTAGGCTATCTGGACGGAAAGCATCCTTATCTCATCATTTGCCGCGGTTACTACACAAGAGCCACCATTACGGCCTATGACTTCTCCAAGCGTAAGCACGAGGAGTACTTTAAGATCGATTCGGGCTTTGTCCTCATGGACAATCCCTTTATGCATCACTGCGCTGTTGACGGTACAGACCCTGTCTACGGCTGCATAGCAGGTCAGGGCGACCACAGCCTTTCCGTTGCGGACGTTGACGGAGACGGCTGCCATGAGATCATTTACGGTGCATGCACCATAGATCATGACGGAACAGTGCTTTACTCAGCAGCAGACAAGATGGCTGACGGACGCATCGTAAAACTTGGCCACGGCGATGCCATGCATGTGGCTAAGATCGACCCCGATGCTCCCGGATTCAGGATCTTCAACGTTTTCGAAGGCGGCGTTTCCGTTCCTTGGGGCTTTGCCTATAGAAATGCGGAAACAGGTAAGGTCATCTTCGGAGAAAGAGGAGACAGAGACCTGGGACGCTGCATGATCGGAAAGATCAACCCCAATGTACGCGGACTTCAGATGTGGGTTTATGACGTAAGAGACACCAAGGGTAACATCCTGCCTGACAAGCTTTTGGGTACAAACTTCAACATAAAGTGGGCGGCCGACCTTTCCACTCAGGTTACGGACGGTGTTGACTATGTGGGCGGACGCCACATCGGAGTTATCGGAGACAACACCCACGGTGTTATGCTGGCTCCCGAGAACACTTCCACCAACAACGGAACCAAGGGCAATCCCTGTCTTGTAGCCGATATCTTCGGCGATTTCCGTGAGGAACTGGTGCTGAGGACGGAAGACAGCAGTGCGGTCAGGATCTACACCAACACCGATATTACAGAGCACAAGCTCTTTACGCTTCTCCACGACACCATGTACCGTTGCGGAGTTGCTTGGCAGAACAATGTTTACAACCAGCCTTGCTACACATCCTTCTACTATGCAAATGACATGAGTTTCAAGGACATTGTTACAAGTCTTGGATTGGAATCATGACAGCCATCGTTCTGATGGACAATACGGGCAATTTGTGATAATCTAAATCAAACTGCGTATTGTTTATTGGGAGGCTTTAATGGCAATAAAATTCAGAGAAAAGCTTAAAGGTCTGTCTTACAGGTACAAGCTTACTCTTGGTATAGTGATCATCATGTTCGTTCTTTCGGGTATCTTCACCTTTTACACCGCGGATCTCAATTCCCGTGAAAATCGTGAAGAAACCGGACAGAGGACGGAATTCCTGTCGAGACAGCTGGCAAGCCAGGTGGACGACAGACTCAGTATTTTTGAAAAGTATTATATCGCATCCATGGATGAAGACGAGATCGGCTGGATCCTGCAGAATGATTTTACTTACTCGGATTACAGCCGATATAAGTCTGTCATGGACATAATGAGCACAAGAAAAATGTTCATCGATTACATGGACAGTTACACTCTTGTGCTTTATAAAACGGGGTGGGTCATCAGCAGTAAGGGGCTTATGCATCTAAACGAGATATCTAATCGCGACAAACTCTCCGAACTCTACAGAAAGAGCCGTACAGACGGACAAAGACGTTATTGGAACTACGAGCCTATGACCGATGAAGTTCAGAACTCCGAAACCGACAAGCGTACTACAGTCGATACATCAGGGCTCATTCTTGTTATGCGTCTCCCCTTTGACTACATGAATACAAACGGCCTTGCAGTGATCCATGTAAACATGCGGACAGTGCAGCGACTGGTAAATGAACTGGTAGAAGAAAACGAGACTCTGGTAATCACGGACGAAGAAGGAAATATTGTCTATGCAACGGATGACACCTTTAATACGTTGATACCCGAGCTTACAAACGGTGGTTTTTCGGGCTACAGATATATTAAGGAAAAAGAGATCCCCGAAAGTGTTTATGCCGTTACAAATTCCGGATTAAACGGCTGGAATTACTATGCTTTTACCAGACTCACGGAAAACGGTATTTTGGGCGGAAACTACAGGACGTGGCTGGGACCGGTGCTTTTGATGTGCATTATGGCAGGCATGCTGGCGATCCTGACCTACATGATCTACAGACCCATCCACGGGCTCGTAAGAGAAGTGAGCAAGAATGATACGGTTCCCAAGGGAAATGAATTTACTTTCATTTCGACCCATCTGTCCAACCTGTTGGATGACAGAACAGTCCTTGAAAAAATGGTCAAGGGACAGGAAAACAGGATACGAGAGATGTTCCAGACCCGCCTGATCAACGAGGGTATAAAATCCGAGGATGAGTGGAATGAGTACTTCACAGGGCTCAATCTACCGAACTATCCATGTTTTGCTACAGGTGTTATGGTACTGGATCTCAGAAAGTACCCGGATCCTCAGAATGTAATTAACGAAGACGCCATTTGTCTTCAGATCATAGAATCCATGCCCGACAACATAAAGGAGCAGCTCTGGATGCCTCCCATTTACAATTCCTGTGCCATTGTGGTGTTCTTCGGCGCTGAGGATGAGGACGGGATCCTTAACAGAGTCATCCGTTTCCATGACCTCATTCAGAATTTCACTTTCGAGCATACGGGCTATCATATGTTGGCGGGTATCAGCGGAACCTACCATGACCACAGACATTTCAGAAGAGCCTACAGAGAGAGTGTCAAGGCACTTACAAAGCAGGGCTATGAGGATTATTCACCTCAGCCCGAGAAAGCCGATGAGGATGTGCCGGAACTCAGATTCTATACCGCTGCAAAGCCCAGCATTAAGGGAGAATCTTACAGCAACGATTTTGAGAACGATATCAGAGGCGCCATCAAGGAAGTGGACAGACACAAAGCCTACCAGATCACGGACCGTTTTGCGGAGCATCTTGCCACCATATCCCAGAGTGATGTGTCCATGCTTTATATAATGCGTTATGTTAACAGCATCGTGCTCACGGGCATGGAGGCGGGGATCATACCGGACGAAGTGTTCACTGACGGCATCCGCCAGGCATATACGGAATTGCTTTCGGAGATCGAGCCAAGAAAGGTGAGAAGGAAGATAAAGAAGTACTTTATCGACCCCATTACGGACAGACTCTCCGAAAAGATGCAGGATGATTCCTACAATGTGATGGAATCCATAGATCGTCTCATGGAAAAGACGAAGGGCAACATCCTTCTTTCGGAGTGTGCTGACGAGCTTGGGGTTCATCAGACCTACATCTGGAAGATCCTCAAGATGGAAAAAGGAAAATCCTTTACGGAATATGCCGAAAAGTACAAGATCGAGGAAGCAAAAAAACTTCTGCTCCAGACAAACATGTCGGTACAGGAGATCGCTGCTTCGCTGGATTATGCAAATGCCCAGAATTTTATACGTTTCTTCAGTAAAGTGACGGGAGTTACACCCGGTAAGTTCAGAAAACTTAATTGATGGTGGCACTATGATGAAGGTGGTTTATAGAATAATATCTATCGTACTCGTATTCGGACTTGTCTTGTGCTCAGGCTGTAAAGAAAAGAAAAGGGAACAGTCTGCGGAACGTGAGACAGTGACTTTCATGAGCATAAGTTTTAATTCGGGTAAGTCCAACACAGGGGAATATGCGGATGAGATACTTAAGAGGATAGAGGATTACTGTAACTGCAATCTGGTCCTTATATGGTCGGAGAATGATCTCTTGGAGGAGAACATTGCTCTGGAACTGGCTTCTCCGAGCACGATGCCCATGATCATGACCCATGGCGGTTCTGTTACGGGAAAGATCGTTTCTGCCGCAAAGAGCGGACTTTTTGTGGATCTGAACGATTACATCTGGGACAAGGAAAAGTACCCGAATCTTTCCGGACTTTTACCTTCGGTGGCAGCAAGTCTTTCTGTGGACGGACATCTCATTGCAATCCCCAGAGCCAGGGCTGTTGCCCGTTACGGACTCTGTTACCGTGCGGACTGGGCTGAAAAACTTGGACTTAAAGAGCCCGAAACACCTCAGGATGTCTATGACATGCTCTATGCTTTCACCTACAACGATCCCGACGGAAACGGACTGGACGACACCATCGGTCTTGAAATGACAAGCTACACGGGACCTTTTGACATCATACAGACCTGGTTCGGCTGCGGAAACGGATGGGCTGAAGTGAACGGAAACCTTATACCTGTGCACATGCAGATGGAATACTTCACCGCTCTTGACTACATCAAGAAGCTTTACGACGACGGTCTCATGGCGGCAGACTGGGCAGCTCGTCCCACAGACACATGGGAAGACGGCTGTAAGACAGGAAAAAACGGAGTATTCATCGATGTGATGGACTCCGGCAGAAGGATCTGGGATTACTTTGTTTCGGATGCTCATTTCACGCCTTCGGTTATCGACCCTACCAAACCCGCGTCCATGAACCTCTATGGTGCAGTGAATGGCAGAACTTTGGCTACATCAGGCTACAACGGCTACTTTACACTTTCTGCGGCTACCTGCGATACACCGGAGAAGATAGAAGCGGCTCTCACCCTTCTTGACAGACTCTGCGATGATGAGATGCTGGTCCTTACCCAGTATGGCATTGAGGGCATAAATTACGAGGTCAGGGACGGATACATCGAAAAGATCGATACGGGAAAGCCTGAACTCACGAATAATTACGCCGATCTTAACCAGCTGCTTGCTTACCTTCCGTCCACCGAACATGTGACCGAACCTCACGTGAAGGACACCGAAAGACAGGAAGCCCAGAAGGCAGCTTACGAAAAAGCCCTTTCTTCGGCTGTTATAAATCCTGCAGGCATCTATCTTGTAAATTCCGCCACCTATGCGGAAGTGGGAGAACAACTTCAGGAAATGATAAATAATGCCAGGATCAGATACATTTATGGTGAGATCACAAAGAAAGAACTTTTGGAAGTGAACACCGAGTGGCTGAAACAGGGTGGACAGAGCATTTTGAACGAAGTGAACACACAATACAGATCGAAAAACCGATAAATTTTACTTACAGAGGACAAACATATGATCAATCTTGCCGGAACATGGCATGTTTCATTGCAGGGACAAAGCGGAGACGTTACTCTCCCGGGAATCTTGCAGACCCAGGGCTATGGAGAAAAGATAGGCCCCGATACAGAATTCATGAGCGGACTTCACAATCCGTTTTGGGCAGAACGTGAGGAGTACTCCCACGGTCAGGAGAATGGGGTTAAGGTGCCTTTTCTGGCACAGCCCGAAAGAGTTTTCAGGGGAGAGGCAACTTACGAAAGAAGTTTTGAACTTTCTGAAGACAGAGAATTTTTCCTTTTCATTGAACTTACCAGATGGAAAGTCACGGCTTTTGTCGACGGGAAAAAGGCAGGAGAAAAGATCGCGCTTTTCACTCCCTTCGTTTTTGAACTGGGAGCATTAAAAGCCGGAAAACATGAACTGAAGGTTGTTGTGGACAATTCCATGCAGTACCCCTATCGTCCCGACGGACATGCGGTTTCCGATGCTCTTGGCGCCACATGGAACGGCATGGGAGGGGAGATCTCCCTGCTGACACCGGAAGAGCTGGAAGCAAAGGAAAAGGCAAAGGAAGAATATGCCCGCAAGCATCCTGTAAAGACAGAAGTCAGGGATTGCAGGTTCTTTGTAAACGGCAAGGCAGAATACATGAGAGGTGTTCATTTCGGAGGAGACTATCCTCATACGGGTATGCCCGACACCACTCCCGGATTCTGGGACAGGATCATGAACACGGTAAAGGAATGGGGCTTCAATTTCATCCGCTGTCATTCCTATTGTCCTCCCGATGCGGCTTTTTCGGCTGCGGACAGGGCAGGGATCTTCTTACAGATAGAATGCGGCATGTGGAACGTGTTTAACGATGACATTCCCATGCTCGATGTGCTTAGGGAAGAAACGGTCAACATCCTCAAGGCTTTTGGTCATCATCCTTCTTTTATCCTCTTTTCCTCAGGAAACGAGCCGGGCGGAAGCTGGTACAAGAGCCTCAGGGAATGGGTGAGCTTTGCGAGAGAAGAGGACAAAAAGCTGGGCTATGCCGAGAGGCGTGTTTACACTGCCGAGTCAGGATGGTTCTATGACGTTCCTCCCGCAGAGATCACGGGAACGGACTACATCTACTTCCACCGCTCCGGTTACGGCCCTCTTCCGGGAGGAGCCATCCGTAACTTTAAAGGATGGAAGGGCAAGGATTACAATGTTTCACTGCCCGGGTGCAAACTTCCCGTAATCAGCCATGAGATGGGACAGTGGTGCGCTTATCCCGATTTTGATGTGATCGACAAGTTTTCGGGGTATATGACGCCCGGCCATTATGAAGTGTTTAAAGCCTGCGCGGAAGATCACGGCGTCCTTGGATATGACAAGGAATTTGCCCACTGTTCCGGACGCAATCAGGTGAGATTCTTAAAGGAAGACATAGAAGCCAATCTCAGGACAGAGGCCATTCAGGGCTATGAGTACCTGGATCTTCATGACTATCTTGGGCAGGGAGGTGCTTTCGTGGGCATCCTCGATGCTTTCTGGGACAGCAAGGGGTACGTGACTCCTCAGGAGATCCGTGAATTTGTTTCCGACACTGTGCTCCTTACAAGGCTTCCTTCCTATGTTTTCAAGGCTGGAGACGTGATAAAGACTCCCGTGGAGATCTGTCACTACGG
Source organism: Lachnospiraceae bacterium (assembly GCA_024698485.1). Taxonomy (GTDB): domain Bacteria; phylum Bacillota; class Clostridia; order Lachnospirales; family Lachnospiraceae; genus RGIG3528. The sequence continues at coordinate 8,491 of JAILRC010000078.1, forward strand.
TGCGGAAAACATAGATAATGCCAATTTATATGCACGATTGATCCTTAACGGAAAGTGCGTATGGAACTTTGAGATAGAAAATGTAAATGCGGAAAGGGGAGGAAATTCCCTCCTGACTTTCCTTGAGATCCCTCTTAACGGTATTGAGGTAAATTCCATCGGAAAACTGGTTCTGAGCCTTGGGGACAAGAGAGGCATCATCACCGAGAACCAGTGGGAGATCGGCGTGTTTACCTCTGACAAGGCAGAGCAGACGGTGCTCTACACAAGAGACTACAAAGAAGCTTTTGCAGCTCTTGAAGAGGGTAAGAGCGTTATCCTGAGCCCCTACCTTACGGACTGTGACTATGAATGTCCCGCATTGGGAATGAGGAACATCTTCTGGAACGACCAGATGGGACCGGGCTGGGCAAGACCTTTGGGCGTGGTTGCGGATGACAGGCATCCCCTTTTCAAGTACTTCCCTACAAAGACTTCGGGAGGCTGGCATTGGGAGAACATCCTTGACAGAGCAAGAGGCTTCAACATCGATTCTTCCCACAGGAACATTGTCCGTGCCATCGATTGCTGGAACAGAAACCAGCCTTTGTCCCTGATCTTTGAAGCAAAGGTGGGAAAGGGCAAACTGCTTTTCGTCTCTGCGGATCTGGACGGAGAATTTGAAGAACGTCCCGCAGCCTTTGCTTTGAAACAGGCACTCATAAGATATGCTTCCTCTTCGGAGTTTAACCCGGGAGAGAAGATGGATGTTTCGGAACTTAAGAAGCATCTTTTCCCTGTTACCACAGGAAACGAGATCATAAAGAGCATCAACATAAATGGCAGCGATGTGGCAGCGGATGCTCTGTTCAATATAAACCCCAATTCCGTATGGGAAGACGAAGACATTAAGGAATTCCCCGTGGAACTGGAACTCACTCTGCATAAGAAGGTAAAGGTTACGGGGATCGAGATCCTTCCTCCCCAGAATGACAGAGATTTCCGCGGCTGTCTCAAGGACTATGCTGTTCTTGTAAACGGTAAGGAGATCGTGTCAGGGAGGCTGCAGAACAGGCTTCTGGGAGAGATCATAGAGTTACCCGGGACAGAAACAGACCAACTGACCCTTGTGGCAAAGAGTGTCTTCGGAATGGGAACTGCGGTTCGCTGGGACGAGGATCACGAAGGCTGGGTAAGGTCTCTGGTGAAAGAAAAGAATGTCCTTTCCTTTGCGGGATTACAGGTGCGTTTTGAAGGCGATTTTGAAGGCGAACGCGGAGACAAGCGTTTCTGGGCGGGCGAAGTGGCTCACAGACACAACGAGATCGAAGCTTAAGTAAACGGAGGAAGTTTTATGAAACTTCATAAACTTAAAGGTGGAGCAGGCTATACAACCTTCGGCTGTATGTGGAAAAAGGGCGAATGTAAGCCCGGTACCGGATTCACCTGTGTCGGAGATTCGGGAAATAGGGTTCCGGTGCAGTCAAGGATCACGGCTTACTGGCCCGACGGCTCTGTAAAGTGGACTGCCCATACGGCAGATTCTGAAAAACTCGGAAATTTTGCCGAGGTAAAAATGTCTTCCGAAGAAAAGAAGATCCAAGGCATAGAAGTTCAGGAAACTAAGGAAGGATTCACTGTTAAGAACGGTGTCATGACTGTAAAGATCCCGAAGCAGGGAGGCTTCCTTTTCTCGGAAGTACTGGGAGAGGGAAATGTGCTCGCGAGAAACGCAAAGCCCGAACTGATCCTTCAAAATCCTGCGGAAGTAGAGGAATGCAAGGGTTTCGTGGACAGAAATTATTCAGGAAAGACGGAAGAAGTGATCCTTGAAGAAAAGGGTGATCTTCAGTGCATCTTCAGATTCCGCGGAACTCACATGGATGACAGGGAAGATGAGAAATTACAGTACATCATCAGAATGAAGGTGAGCTTGGGCTCCGAAAGCCTTCATTTCACCCACACCTTCATATATGACGGTAATGAGAACAGGGATTTCCTTAAGGGCCTGGGAGTTTCCTTCGAGAAGCCCATGGGAGGAGAACCCTACAACCGACATGTTAAATTTTCCGTTGATAACGGCGTTTTCCATGAGTCTTCCATGACCATGGTGAGCTGGCGTCCGAGAGTGCCTGCCGGTGTCTATGAGGCTCAGATGAAGGATGACGTCATTGACGCGGAAGGGGAAGTCAAGGAGACTCTGGACAAGATCCTGGAGGATATCCCTCTTTGGGACACCTACGACTTCTGTCAGGACAGTGTTTCACATTTTGCGATCAAAAAGAAACTTGCAGGTGAAGACCTGATATACATCGATTCCCTTCACGGTCAAAAGTCCGAAGGCGCTCTTTCCTTCGGCTCTACGCAAGGTTCGGTTCTTGTGGGTATCAGAGATTTTTGGGAGAAATACCCGAGCGGATATACGGTTGAAGGACTTACGGGCGATTCTGCAAAATGCAGCATCTGGCTCTGGAGTCCCGAGGCAAGGCCCATGGACTTTAGGCATTATGCCACACGTGGATACAATCAGGTCTGCTATGAAGGCTATGATTACAAGGGAGCGGACCCTTACGGTATAGCCTGCACAAACGAATTTGTCATCAGATTTGACGAGCGTATGATACCTTCGGACACCGAGGTGCAGAACTTTATAGAAGAATTTGATGAGCCTCCTGTTTATGTGGGAAGCCCCGAATTCTATCATGATATGCGCGCTTTCGGCTATTGGTCACTGCCCGCGGATGATACTGAAACGGAAAAATGGCTTGAAAGAGAACTGGACAAGGTTTTCAGGTTCTACGAAAAAGAAGTGGAACAGCGTAATTGGTACGGCATGTTTGACTACGGTGATTTCATGCACACCTACGATCCCGTGCGTCATGTATGGCGTTACGACGTGGGAGGATATGCCTGGGACAACACGGAACTGGTTCCCACACTCTGGCTGTGGCTGTACTTCTTAAGGACAGGAAGAGCGGATGTGTTTAATCTGGCGGAGAAACTTTCACGTCACACATCGGAAGTGGATGTTTACCACATCGGAAAATACAAGGGTATGGGCTCCAGACACAATGTGCGTCACTGGGGCTGCCCCTGCAAAGAGGCCCGCATAGCCATGGCGGGACATCACAGGTATTACTATTATTTAACAGGCGACAGGCGTCTTGAGGACATATTCGACGAGCTCAAGGACAACGAAAAGACCTTCTTAAACCTCGATCCTCTCGGGGATTTCTACGAGAAGGACAAGATGAAGATGCCCAGCCACGCACGTTCAGGCCCCGACTGGTCATCACTTTGCTCCAACTGGATGACGGAGTGGGAGAGAAAGAACGACGAGACCTACAAAAAGAAGATCGAGATCGGTTCCGGTGACATTAAGAAGGCACCTTTGAAACTGGTTTCGGGACCTGATTTCGAGTTCGATCCCGACACCCTTCATTTGGGCTACATCGGAGAGAAGACCACAGGAGGCACTCACCTTCAGATATGCATGGGCGGACCTTCCATTTGGCTGGAGATGGCAGACCTTCTTGAAGATGAGGAATGGAAGGATATGCTGGCAGAGTACGGAAGGATCTATTTCCTTTCTTCCGAAGAAAGAGCGAAGGCCACCAACGGCCTTGTGGGTAAGAGAGAGTTCTCCATCCCCATGTTCGCCACTTGCCTGGGAGCATACGGCGCAATGAGATTAAAGGATGAGGCATTGGCTTCCAATTCCTGGCGCATTCTCCTTAATTCCCTGGTGAGACCGGATAATTGTGACGGCTTTACCGTCACAGAACTGGAAAACTGCGGAAATCGAGCAACTCTGGACGAGATCCCCTGGATCAGCACCAACTTTGTGGCTCAGTTCTGTCTGAATGTCATCATGTCGTTGGAATTTACAAGAGAAAGCCTTCCCAAGACCATGGATGAGGTTAAGAAACTCATTGAGAGTAGCGGAAACAATGACGTTTTCAGAAGAGCATAAGAATTGCAGAAACGATGCATTCATTAAATAAAAAACAAATCATCAGGAGGCATAAAAATGATCAAAGGTTTTAAAATGAAGCTGTTTCCCGGACAGGAAGCTGAGTACGAGAGAAGACACAACCTTCTCTGGCCCGAAATGAAGGATATGATCCATGAGCATGGCGGAAAGAACTACACCATCTTCCTGGACAAGGAGACCCTCACACTTTTCGGATATATCGAGATCGAAAACGAGGAACTTTGGGCCAAGGGCGCAGACACGGCCATCAACCGCAAGTGGTGGGATTTCATGGCTGACATCATGGAGACCAATCCCGACAACAGCCCCGTTGCTGTAGACCTTAAAAATGTATTCCATTTAGATTAAATAAAAAAAAGTGTGTTACCGATCGGTGTTTTGGATCGGTAACACACTTTTGTTTTATTTTGTTCTTTTGCGTGTAGGCTTTTGGGCTTCAAGATAATATGCATCAATGTCAGAAGAAGAGAGTGTGGGATACATAACGGCAATAACTTCCTTAGTCACCTTACCGGATCTGAATCCATTGATCACAGCGCGTCTTGTGGCACTGCGTTCGCTCTCTTTTATTTTTTCTTTAACTTTTATTGTTGCTTTCTTTTCAGCCAAATCCTCGGCCATAGATTCAGCCATAGATTCAGCCATAGATTCAGCCATAGATTTGGCCATAGATTTGGCCATAGATTTGGCCATAGATTTGGCCTTTTTTTCTGCTAATTCTTCCAAGAATTCGTCCATTATTTCACCCATATCTTCGTGACCCTCCTGAGTTTCTTTAAGATACCGTGTGCGGTCTGCTAAAAGTTTATAATGCATATCGTCAGGTTTTGTACATTTGAAATCATGTATCAGCCAGCCAAGCGCGGTTTCATCACATATTTCACCGTTAACATATATTATATGAGCTTCATCGTTAAAACGTGTATCTAACTCTTCAATATGTCGTTCTATGTGATATATTGGCTTATTTCCTCCTAAAACATCATGCTCTGTAATGAATATAACATAGGTTTCAGGGAGCTCTTCATGATCTTGCCGAGGCTTCAAGGCATCCCCGTCCATAAGACTGCTGATATAACGGGCTCTTTTTGGTATGGCACCTGAGTCAGCTCTTTGTATTTCCACTGCGAAGATTTTTCCGGTAGAATCGGTTGCTTTTATGTCAATCCGCATGCTTCGCCCTTGCAGGTTTTTTACTTCTACCTGTGTGCGTGAGGATATGACTTTTATGCTTGGATCATCCAAGATAATGTTTAACAGTAAAGTTGCTTCTTTTTCACTTTTGTCAAATACCTTTGACATGAAGGTATCGTGAAAAAGGGTATACTCCGAGATCTTTCTGTAGAATTCCTTCGGATATATTTGTTTTCTTGATTTTTTCAATTGTACGCAGTCCTCCGATCTGTTTGCAGGACCACTTACAATCGCATTATACAGCCTTAAGACAGTCCTGTCAATTTTGTTAAGTTTATTGTATACTGGGATTTATAGTGTACTTTAGAGTACAGAATAAAAGAATTTTGAAAGCAGAAACTTTCAACGATGTGGATTATACTATAAAAAATAATGAAAAGCAACAACAATTTGCTATTCAACCTGTTTTATGGTAATCTTACACGTATGTAACAATAAATTCCTTTGCTGAATTATTGCAGACAAAATTTATTAGGAGTTGGGGTTATGCGAAAGAAGGAAAAAGCGGCAGGGAAGAATCCTTTGCACAGGGAATATGGCCTTTGGTCAAATCTTCGATTTGTTACGGGAGCCATGTTCAGGTATGAGCCAAAGCTTAAGTTTATCATTGTCATCAACGTGATCTCTTGTACCGTGGTGACTTATCTTTGGTCATTTATTTCAAAATTTGTTATTGACGCTATAACACAGGAAAGTACGACAATGAAGCTTTTTGCTGTAATTGCCGTACTTTTTGCTGTTCAGGTCATTTCTACCGTTCTTCAGACCTATGCGGGAAGTGAGAATTGGTACAGGTACATAAACACAAGGTTTAACCTGATAGTAGGTAAGAACCGAAAGTTTATGACTCAGAGATATAAGAACCTGGAAGACAAAGACGCTATGGATTGTTACCAGAAAGCGGGGAATTCCGTAGGTGGAAATCGTGAAGGCGTGGAAGGGATGATGAGGCAGTTAGAGAGCACATTGATTGCTGTAGCTGCTGTCATCGTCGGACTCTGTATCATTGGAACACTCAGCATCCCTGTGGTGGCAGGCATGACTCTGATCGCTGTTTTGAACTTTGTAGCAAAGAATCATACCAACAGGACCTGCAAGAGAAAAATATGGGATCCGCTTGCCACGTGGTTTCGTAAAGACAATTACATGAACCGGACATTTACCGATTTCTCTTCGGCCAAGGATATCAGGATGTATGACCTCAAAGACTTTTTCCTAAACAAGTACAGGGAACTGGGGAAGGAAAGACTTGCGGCTCAAAAAGAAAATGAGCTGAGGTGGTGGATCTGCGAACAGATCGGAAATCTTCTTTGGCTTGCGGCGGAAACGGGGCTTTATGTATGGCTCATCTATTCTGTACTCAACAAGGATCTTTCCATAGGTAATTTCACTCTTTATCTTGGATCCGCAGCCACATTTTTCAGTTATATGTTAAGACTTCTGGACAAAGCAAACGAACTATTGCAGTGCAGTCGTCAGGTGGATGATTTCAGAAGCTTTATGGACATAGATTCCGGTCTCAGCAATGACGGAGCGCATGTGCCTGCTTTTGAGAATTATGAGTTCACTTTTGAAGATGTGTGGTTTAAATATCCCGGTGCGGAGAAATATGCCATAAAGAACCTGAACCTCACTGTCAAGGCCGGACAGAAACTGGCAGTGGTGGGGCTTAACGGAGCGGGCAAATCCACCTTTATAAAACTCCTTTTAAGACTGTATGAACCTACGAAGGGCAGGATACTGCTTAACGGAACGGATATCGCAGGTTATGACATAAAGGAGTATTACAATCTTTTTTCACCTGTATTTCAGGATATATGCCTTTTCGCTTTTCCTTTGTATATGAATGTTTCCATGAAGGAAAAGGCTGTTTCCGACAGAACCCGGGCTGAGAAATGCCTTGAAGAAGCGGGGATGAAGCAGAAGGTGGCAGAGCTTAAGAACGGTATTGATACGGAAGTTCTTAAGGTACTTGACGATGAGGGCGTGGATTTCTCAGGCGGTGAAAGACAGAAGATCGCATTCGCAAGAGCACTTTATAAAAACGCACCTGTCATTGTTCTTGATGAGCCTACAGCCGCTTTGGATGCTTTGGCAGAAGCGAGGCTGTATCGCGAGTTCGACAGGCTCACTTCGGGACGTACTGCAATTTACATAAGCCATAGGCTCAGTTCCACTCAATTCTGTAATAATGTGGCTATGTTTAAAGACGCCGAGCTTGTGGAGTATGGAACTCACGAGAGTCTTCTGAAAGCCGGAGGAGCATACAGCGAGATGTTCCGTGTTCAGGCTCAGTACTACACCGATAAAGGCATAAATATGTCTGAAGTTGTGGAAGGATAGGGGGTGACGAAATGGGCAAGAAAAAGAAACAAAACGAAAAAGGTCCCGGCATATGGTTCATGACCGGAAAGTGTCTTAAATACTTTTTGAGATTTGCCTGGACTGAAAGAAAGAGTGTCTTCTTTGCATATGTACTGCTTTTTATGGGAACTGCCATTTCGGATCTTAAGTATCTTTTGCTTCCGAAATTGCTGGTGGATGAGATCGTGGCTGTCAAAGCAGGAGCACCTGCGGAAGAACACCTTAAGATCATTGTGGTTTATGTTGCGCTTACGGTGGGCGGTGAATTTTTGTCGCGGATTTTTAACAACATAGGTAATCATTACATAAATTATTGCAATGTCTTTTTCGAGAGAAAAATGACGGAAAGATTGTGTACAAAGTCCATGACCATGGATTTTCAGTACACTGAGGATCCAAAGGTACTTGATCAGCAGCAGAAAGCAAAAGAAGGCGCCTCCTGGTACTCCGGAGGTGTTACCGGGATACTAAGTTGTTTCTACCAGATCATATATAATATTGTCCTCATGTGTACGGTGATAACCATTATCGCCATTTATTGTCCCCTGCTGATACCTGTACAGATCATTGGAATGGCTATTGTATGCTACCTCAACGTAAAGAACCAAAAGATAGAAGTTGGGACATTCATGAAACTTGCAAAGTTTAACAGATGTTTTGGCTACTTTTTCTGGGATATCCCCTCCTATCAGAACGGAAAGGATACAAGACTTTATGATGCTTCCGAGATGCTGACGGAGCGCGGCGCGGAATATGCGGGACATATGATAGATACGTGGCATGACCAGGCATTGGCTGTTAGGAAGAATAGCTTTAAAGCAAATTTCGTGAATGCCCTTAGGGATGGTATCAGCTATTTTTACATAGGCTATCGTGCTATAAAAAAATTCATAACCATAGGTGACTTTACCATGTGTGTTACAGCTGCAGCCCGCCTTTACAGAAGTCTTATGGGCATAGGCGGGAACATCCAGGATATGACCAAAAAGTGCGGATATGCCTATCAGTTCCTTGTTTATATGGATTATCCGGATGCTCTGAGAAAAGGAAAAGATCACGTGGAGGAGAAAGAACACGTGATAGAGTTCCAACACGTTTCCTTTAAGTATCCCCGAAGCGAGGACTATGTACTTAAAGATGTCAACATAAAGATCAACTCCGGCGAACATCTTTCAATCGTAGGACTAAACGGAGCGGGAAAGACCACATTTATAAAACTCCTGTGCAGACTTTACGATGTTACTGACGGGTGCATAAAAGTTGACGGTAAGGACATAAGAGAGTACAGGGAAGATGAGTACAGGCGGCTGTTCTCTGTGGTCTTTCAGGACTTTAAACTCTTTGCTTTCTCCTTAAGGGAAAATGTGGAAATGGGAGACACATTGAGAAAAAGGGATGACGCTTATCTTGAAGAAACTTTGAAACTCTCGGGCATGTATGAGGATGCCCAAAACCTTAAAAAGGGTCTGGACACTGTCTTGTTTAAAGGCTTTGACGAGGATGGCACGGATCTTTCGGGCGGGCAGCAGCAAAAGACAGCCATAAGCCGTGCATTATATAAGAACGCTCCCGTTGTGATCCTTGATGAGCCCACCGCAGCATTGGATCCTTTGGCAGAATACGAGATCTATAGGAAGTTTGACAACCTTGTTGGAGGAAGGTCAGCCATATACATTTCCCACAGACTTTCCAGCTGCAGATTCTGCGACAGGATAGCGGTTTTTGCGGACAAGACTGTCAAGGAATACGGAACCCATGAAGAACTGATGAAGATAAAAGACGGAGTTTACGCAGAAATGTTCAATGCTCAGGCACAGTACTATGTGGATGCCACAGCATGACACTTTTATCTCACCTGCTTATCTCTTTCATAAATTATTACTATCATCCCGAACCTTGCGTTCGGGATTTTTTTAAATTATACTGATGGCGAAAAGCAGAAGATCCGTAAGATGGATCCTCTGCCTTTTCGATTTTTAGGGATTTGTTAGAAACATAACAAAGGGTGTGAAAAGGAGACAACATGAGCGAAAGTACAAAAAAGACAGGCGGATGGCGAAACAACAAGTGGGTCAGGGCAGCAATCCCGGCGCTTCTTCTGCATTGCAGTATCGGAACAGTGTACTGCTGGTCCTTGTTCAGTCAGGAAGTGGCTGATTACATCGGCTTTTCAAAGGGGGCTATCGAATGGGCATTTTCCTTTGCCATTTTCTTTCTGGGAATGAGCGCAGCTTTTCTCGGAAACATGGTTGAAAAGGACATTCATAAATCTTCCCTCATCTCCACGGTTTGCTTTGCCGTAGGCATGGCACTCACAGGTTTCTTCATTTTTTACGGCGGTCAGCACCGCGGCAGTGTAATTGCTCTCATCGGTATTTACGTAAGCTACGGTTTTATCATGGGCATAGGCCTCGGCACCGGCTATCTTTCTCCTGTAAAAACTTTGATGCTCTGGTTCAAAGATCACAAGGGACTTGCTACGGGACTTGCGGTTGCGGGCTTCGGAGCGGCAAAGGCCATCGCTTCCCCCATCATGACCTGGATGCTTACAGGCTTGGGAGAGGGGGGCATCTGGAAGATGTTCGTGATCCTTGCGGCAGTTTATTTCGTAATGATGCTCATAGGAGCTTTCCTTCTTAAGAAGCCCGAGGGCTGGTACGAGCCTCAGGGAAAAGGCGAAAAGCCCGGCATCCTTCAGGTATTAAAGACCAAGCCTTTGTCCAATTACATCGGCATATGGCTCATGTTCTACATTAACATCACCTGCGGCCTTGCTCTCATCTCTCAGGAAAAGATGATCTTCAAGTGCCTTGGGTTTGCGGCTTCCGTAGGTGTTCTTTCAACTGTCTCAGCAGTTTTCAATGCGGGAGGACGTATCGGTTTTTCTTCCTGGGCTGACACCATGAAGGACAGAAACACGATCTATAAAATGATCTTCATCCTTTCCGGCGGTCTCACAGGCATAGCCATTCTTTCCAAGGGCGTCATTAACGGAAATGACAGCATCATCCTTGCAATCCTTGTGCTTGTTCTGGTGTATGTTGTAAATGCAGGCTACGGCGGAGGTTTTTCCAATGTTCCCACCCTTCTTTCGGATCATTACGGAATGGGAAGCATTTCAGCAATCCATGGTATCACACTTTCTGCCTGGGCTTTCGCGGGACTTACGGGAAACCAGGCTGCAACCTTTATCGTAAAGCACTTCGGTAAGGAAGAAACAGTGACTTACATTGAAAAAGGAATAGAGCACACTGTAACGGTTAACCCCACGGGCTATCACAATGTGCTGATCTTTACGGCAGTGCTGTATGTCATAGCATTTCTTGCATGCATGATCCTGGTAAAACCTGTTGATAAAACAAAAAATAAGGTTACTGTTCACACGCCCTAACGCTCATACGATGGGGTCCCTCCCCTGCTTCGCAGCGGTCCTCCCCATTGTCGTGAATTCGCAATCCGCTGCGCTACTTGCTCATTAAGCGGGGGGCGGTTACTGCTACGCAGAATATGCTGTGTGCTGAAACTCTTTGAAAGCAAACTTTCAGAGTTTTAGCACACAGCATATCTGTGAACAGTAACCTGGTTTT
>JAILRC010000045.1 GCA_024698485.1 Lachnospiraceae bacterium
TACCGTCTGTCATCTGGACTTTGTGTACGGGTTTCTTTTCTTTTGCCATAATTAAAGGCCTCCTAAAGATTTATTTTATCTTAGGAGACCTCGTTCATACAGTGTTATTCCATTTTTACAGAGATTTTTTCACAGACTCGATCTGTGTGAAGTATAGCAATGTCAATTTTCTCGCAATATAACTCAATAAACTGCAGTTTTACCCGCACAAAAACAACCGGTTATCGGAATATAATATCCCTGAGAACCGGTTGTTTTTTATATTCCAAATTCAATCGTATCGATCAGAATTCTACATACTTGTTTTCGGCCTTGCCGTTGATGACGTAGTAGGCGCGGCGCTCTTCGAGGTTCAGATATGTCTTGATGGTTCTTAATCTGCTGGGGAAATGTCCCTCGGCAAGCCAGGCCTGTCTGATCCTTTCATTGATGTCTTCCATCAAGATCTGTTCACCCGCAATCTCAAAGTATGTTTCCTGAGTGGCTGTCGATGCTTTGGATGCAGATGCTTTTTTGTCAGAAGCTTTTGTAGAAGTCTTTTCGGAAGTCCTGCGGGTTGTTTTCTTTTCAACAGGAGATTTAGCGCCAGAACCGGTTACCTCTTCAGCAACTACTTTGGTAGCTGTCGTAGCTGTTTCAACAACGGATACGGTATCGTTCAAGGTGATGACTGCCTCGTCCTTCGCTGCTGCTATTTCCTTCGTCTTTTGAGCAGGTGCTTTCTTTGAAGTAGAACGGGTCGTTGTGCTGCGCTTTGTCTTTTTTGTCTGTGCCATTGTAAAAATCTCCTCTATGTTTTTTGAATCAGAAATACTACAGTACGCATTATAGAACGAATGAGGGGAAGTGTCTATAGGTTTTCGCACAGTATAGAATCTTCTGCAGAAATTTGATAAGATTATATCTTAGGAGCGGCTTAGAGAAATCAAAGATATGGATCCCTCGTAGGAAGGTATGGTATTTCATAAGCGCTTGCTATAAGACATGCAGAGGTAAAGACAGGAAAGGATCATCATGAACAAGAATGAAAGCAAATATTTTAGGTCTGCAGAAAAGATGCAGGGCGCACTGATCTCCTTGTTGGATAGAAAGGATTTTGAGAATATATTCATAAAAGAAATCTGCGAAACGGCAGGTGTGAACAGGTCTACATTCTATCTGCATTATGATAACGTCAATGATCTTCTTTCTGAAACCGTTGAGGCTGTGTACAAGGATTTCTTTGGGCATTTCAGGCCGGAAGATACAAAAGAACTTGACATATATTCCTCAAGTGATGATGAGCTTTTTCTTATCAGACCTAAGTATCTGATGCCTTATCTGGAATTCGTAGAAGAAAACAGGAAGCTGTTTAATCTCATGTATGAGAAAAATGAGATGATGGGAGCTGAAAAGACGTACGGAACCTGGTTCAAAGAAATATTCGGGCCAATCCTCACAAGATTCGGTGTGCCTGAAAAAGAACAGCCCCTTATAATGATCTTTTATTTAAAAGGACTCCTTGGAGTCGTGACGGAATGGGTAAAAGGCGGCTGCAGAGAATCCAAGGACGATATCATAAACGTAATACAGAAGTGCATAATAAAGCCTTGACAGCTGATTCAAATTGCATAAAGAAAACAATGCAACACTTTTTGTAAAACGTGTCGGGACCTACGGGTCTGAAATCAACACATTTTGCAGAAAGTGTTGTTCATTTTATAAGCTCATTTATCTATAATGGCCTCAGGTTCGAAAAAGAATGAGGAAATAATCTTAAGGAAAAGGAGGATAAGATAGATGAGTAAGAACAGGATGTATCTTGTAACAGGAGCCGCGGGCTTTCTCGGAAGCACGGTCTGCAGAAAGCTTGCAGATAGAAATGAAACGGTAAGAGCGTTTGTACTGGAGGGAGACACATCTGCACAGTATCTGCCTGAGGATGTGGAGGTCACATACGGAGACCTCTGCAATAAAGAGGATCTGGAAAGGTTTTTTGAGACACCGGATGATACGGAAGTGATCGTTCTTCACATTGCAAGCATAGTGACAGTCAATCCTGATTACAGCCAGAAGGTTATGGATGTAAATGTGGGAGGAACTGAGAACATAGTTGAGATGTGCAAAAAGCATAATGCTTCAAAGCTTGTATACTGCTCATCAACAGGAGCAATCCCTGAGGAGGAAAAGGGAACGATAAGAGAATGTAACGGAGCCATTCCTCTTGACCCTGAAAGAATAAAGGGATGCTACTCCCTGTCGAAGGCAATGGCTACGAATGTGGTGCTCAAGGCGGCAAATGAAGGGCTTAACGCCTGCGTTGTCCATCCTTCGGGGATCCTTGGGCCGGAGGATTTTGCCATGGGCGAGACCACAAGGACTCTGGTTGACATCATAAACGGAGAGATGCCGGCAGGAATTGACGGAAGCTTTAACCTGTGTGATGTGAGGGATCTGGCAGATGGACTTATCGGAGCGGCAGACAAGGGCAAAAGCGGAGAGTGTTACATTCTCGGCAATGAGCCGGTCAGTTTTAAGGACTTTGCCAAGCTTGTCTCAGAGGAGAGCGGCTGCAGGCAGATGAAGCTCTTTTTACCCATACCGGCAGCCAGTTTCCTGGCGCAAATACTTGAGAAGAAGGCTAAAAAGACTGGTGCTAAACCTCTCATGACAACATTTTCTGTATACAACCTTGCAAGAAATAACAGATTTGACTCAAGCAAGGCAAACAAGGATCTCGGCTATACAACAAGGCCTTACAGGGAAACAATCCGCGACGAGATCAGATGGCTCAAGGATACAGGAAAGATAGCGTAAAGATAGTAGACGGCAGAATCAGAAGGAGATTAAAGAAGATGAATGATTTAGATAAGATTTATGCAGAGAGCGTGGCAAAGGACTATATGCCCAGGGAAACAAACAAGGTAAGACAGCTGAAAAAACTGGACGACAGAGCAAAGCTTCCGGCGTTTGTAACTGCTTTATCACTTGGAGTCATTGGAACATTGATCTTTGGAGCGGGGATGTGTTTTGGTCTTGGCGTGTTCGGAACGGGTACAGTAATTATGGTTACAGGAATACTTTTAGGGCTTATTGGCGTGGCAATCTGCGTCATTAACTACCCATTATTTAAAAAGATCCTGAAAAAAGGAAAAGAAAAGTATGCATTTGAAATCCTTGAACTTGCAAAAGAGATAACAGGAGAGGCATAAGAAATCATGGAAGACAAAAATATCGATATGATACTTGAAAATGGAGACAAGGCTCTTTCGGGAATGCCTTATTTATACAGATCAAAGGGACTTCCAAGCGAGGTATATGATGTCAGAATGAAAGAGGAAATAGCGGCCTTGTGCTGAATATGACCTGTCAGAGTGGATGTTTTATCATTGACCTGACACAGGATTTTGAGACAGATAAATATGTAAATGCCCTTCGGGCTCAGTTTGAAAAGGCCGGGATATTTCTTGAAGTATCCGACGAGATCATTTTTGAAACTCCATTTGATGAATTATCTGAGATCATCACGTCGCCCGTTGATGCCAAAGGGCAGATCAGTGACTGGTTTGATAAGTTCCTTGTAGCTGCAAAAGCTTCCTCACAGGCAGCAAAAGAACGCGCAGAGGCAGCCAGAAATTCTGGCCCCCAGATTACAGCATTGTATTATGATGCTGCTTCAGGAACAATGAAAAGATTTGATTCTACTAAAAACACTCGGGAGGAAATGCTTAGGCTTGCAGAGAATATTCCGGCTATATTCATATCATAAGATCCTCTATTTGATCTTATTTGGTGCTTTTTATCATAGTTTATAAGAACATTTTTCAGCGCGAACCGTAAGTCCGCGATTTGGAGGACAGAATTTTGATTAATGGGACAGCGTTTCGTCTGTAGTCGATATTTCAGGCGATGGATCTGGACTCGTCTCTGTGGCGGGTTCTTTTTCTACTGTAGTTTCTGTTGTTTTTGTAATGGTTGCCTCCCGGGTAAAGAGTGGGCCACGGGTGAATCTGTCGTTTTCGGCAAGGTCGATATAGCCTTTCAGGCGGCAGAGATCCTTGTATTCGTTTTTCAGATCTATCATTTCTTTTTGCAGGGCGATAAGTTCTCGCTGTCTGGTTTCGTGTTGAGCGAGATAGTCTGACAGCTGTTCCGGAATGATGCCGTAGGAGGCAAGATCGTTGAGGATGTTGCGATAGGAGAAGAGAAGCTCCTTTTCTTCTTCGCTGTAACGATAGATCAAGAGGTCAAATTTTCTGTCCTGTTCGGAATTGCGAGCAGAAGAATCCGAATTGATGTCTGTTTGGGATCGACCGGAAGGCGGTTGTTGCCGTTCGAGGGCGATATCACGTGCTTCCACGGGAGTCAGAAGGCAGGAGGGCATGACTTCGGATCTGCCGTCAGCGTAATCAATGACGGGTATCGCGTGTTTGGGTATCCCCTGCTCAAACTCACGGAATTCACTGGCGAATGGAAAGGCTTCCGCCTCGTTCTCGACTGCCGGAACACACAGCTTCCGGAGGATCTGCGTCCCTGCGCGCCGGAGGAGTTCACCGTCGCGATCCGCGGCGGGGCGATGTATCTTACCGGCTCTGATGAGCGCGGATGCATTTACGCACTTTATCAGTTCAGCCGCCGGATCCTCGGCGTGGATCCGCTGTGGTATTTCAACGACGCACTGCCCGCGCGGCAGCAGGTGATCTCCGTCCCCGACGGTCTCTATCTCCGTTCCCGCCCCTGTTTCCGCTATCGGGGATGGTTCATCAACGACGAGGATATCCTCAACGGGTTCTTTTCCAACCAGACCGACGACGGCGTGATGTCTCCGGAGGGGGTTGCGCACATTCTGGAGGCATTGCTCCGTTTGGGCGGGAATATGC
>JAILRC010000051.1 GCA_024698485.1 Lachnospiraceae bacterium
TGACCTTTGTTTTCTTAAGGAGTCCCTTCATGACCTCAAGGTTCATGTCCACATCATCCACCACAAGTATCATGGCCTCGGGCGCACGGAAGCTTTCCTTGTAGCTGTTGTTGTTTTTCTCATCGATATTGCGGTTTTCGGCAAAAACACCCATGGGACTGCTGTCGGTGATCTTCTGGGGTATCTCCACGGAAAACTTGGAGCCCATGCCGTATTCGCTTTCAAGACTGATCCGTCCTCCCATGAGAGCCACCAGTTGCTTGGTGATGGACAGACCCAGACCCGTTCCTTCGATGTTCCTGTTTTTCCTCTGATCCACACGGACATAGGATGCAAAAAGCTTGTTCTTATCCTCGTCGGATATGCCTATGCCTGTGTCAGTAACAGAAACGAAAAGCCGTCCGTTGTTATCGTCGTCTTTATTAAAATCCATTTCCACCGTAACAAGGCCTTCGGTGGTGTACTTGATGGCATTGTTAAGGAGGTTGGTGATGATCTGACGTATCCTGGTCTCATCACCGTAAAGTCCCGCAGGCATTACGGTATTGTTGAAGACACGGAGTTCCACTTTCTTCCCGGCAGCTCTTTGGGCAACCACGTTATAGGAATCCCGGAGCAGGGTCATGGTGCTGTATTCCACAGGGATGATGGACATCTCGCCCGCTTCGATCTTGGAAAAATCAAGAACATCGTTGACTATGGAAAGAAGGGTCTTGCTGGCGCTCTTAATGTTGTCCGAATAGACCGTAATGGTAGGATCAGTGCTTTCGCGAAGTATCATTTCGTTCATGCCCAGCACCGCATTGATGGGGGTTCTGATCTCATGGGACATATTGGCAAGGAATTTGCTCTTTTCGCTGCTGGCACGCTTCAGTTCCTTTGCCTTTTCTTCAAGTTCGGCAGCCTGTTCTTCCACACGGCCCTGAGAAACGGTGACTGATGTGCAGAAGTAGGCAACGACTCCCACAATAAGAAGAGAGAGGATGATGCTGTTGTACAGCACCTCCATTTCCTGATGGAAGATGCTCTCGTAGTCCTTGATCATGACAATATACCAGTTTTCAAGAACAAGCTGAGAAAAAGCCATTACCTTGCGATCGTCTATCTCAGAAAAAATGTAGTTTTCTTCTTCATCCATCATCGCCTGTGCGATAACGGTGTTGATAACATCGGTCTTATCCTTCCCGAAACGTTTTCTGCCCTCTTCGGTCTTGATGCTCATGCCGTTGCACTCGGAGTCTTCGTTGAAGAGAATGAGTCCGTCGGTGTCCATGACCATTACATGGGTGTCGGGGTTTTTTGAGATCTCTTCAATAATGTTTCTTATCTTTTCTCCCTTAATATCAATGGCAAGGACGCTCTCGCCGTCGGAAAGCAGCATACTCACGGAGATCACCGTATCTCCTGTTTCAGCGTCTGTGTAGGGCGCAGCAAAAGCGGGAGCCCCCCCGGCTTCCTTTGCCACCCAATACCAGGGTCTTTTCTTCGGTTCATATCCCGGCATGGGAGTCCAATCCGCTCCGTCTATATATTTTCCTTTAAAATAGCCATATACTCCCGTAAAATCCGAATCAAAGGATTCACGATAGGTTTCCGTAAGGCGTATCAAAAGATCGCGGATCTCTTCCGTTCCGCTGTCTTTCTGCAGATAGTGTTCGATGAATATGCCGGCGGTGCGGACAGTATCCGTGCCCAAGGCCATCCTTTCCTTGATCTTTGCGGCCTCTTCCCCGAGAGTTCTTTCGCAGAGCTCGATCTCTTTCTTTTTTGCCAGATTGTAAAACTCGTTAAAGGAATAGTAATCGATGAAAGAAACCAGAGAAACCGTGACAAGAAGTGTCAAAATGAAGGCTATTCGTCTTTTTGCTTTCTTAGAAAATTTCATACCCGTCCCCAATAACGCCTGCAGCGTCCCTTTGTCCTGTCGATCGGATGATGTGAAGTGTTGCTTTTACGCTTTCAATTATAAAAGCGTTTACCGTAAATAAATGGGGAACGTGGTTCAAGACGTTCCCCTCTTAAGTGTCAATCCTTAACCGAGTATCTTGTTTACACGGTCTATGAGGTCCTGCTTTCTGAAGGGTTTTCTGACATAGTCTACGGCTCCCAGCCTGCCTGCCTCTTTTACATGATTGAAATCTGCAATTGATGTGAGAAATACCACGGGAATCTCTGCAAATTCTTCCCTGGCTTTGATCGCTCTTAAAGTTTGTATCCCATTGATCTCCGGCATATCTATGTCCAAAAGGACAAGATCGATACCCCCATCGCATAATGCCGAAATCCCCTCGATGCCTGACCGGGCAGTGACCACATTGAAGCCTTCCTGACGTAATATGAACTCGTCTCGGTCAAGATTCATTTTGTCATCATCGATGATCAAAATCGTCTTCATACATAACCTCCAAAACGGGTTTTAAATGACAGCATCCTCCAAGATAAGTTTGCTCTATCAACCCTCATAATGATTTATCGTAAAATATCTTATCATAAATGTCTCGGATTGCAACATTTTTGGTAAAAATAGTTAGTCTAAACCAACTTTTCCGCATACTCCAGAGCATCAACGATGTTCACCCTGAAGTTGTTCTCTCCCACAAGGCTCACGAAGCCGTCTCTTTCCATAGCCTTATAAGGCTGCTCGTTTACGTGTGAGAAAACAAGGCGGATGCCTCTGTCAGAAATACTCTCTGCCAGTTCTCTGAGGGCCTTGAGAGCAGATGCATCGATGGCTGTGACCGCACGCATTCTGATGACGATGACTTTTGTGGTCTTATCAACACCGATCCTCATGATCCTGTCTGTTGCAGCGAAGAAAAGAGGGCCGGAAAACTCATAAACTTTGATGGTCCTGGGAAGAGCGCGAAGTTTTTCCGCTTCACCGGGTGTAACATCCGGATCGTCCGTGTACTTCCATGCATGAACCCCTGTAGTCTCGGACATTCTCTTCATGAAAAGAAGAGCTGCCAGAACAACACCCACTTCAATGGCTACAACAAGGTCAAAGATCACAGTGAGAACGAATGTTGCCACAAGCACCAGCACATCGCTCTTGGGAGCTGTCTTCACAAGTCTTCCGAAGGATCTCCAGTCAGCCATTCCGGATGCTACCACAAGGAGAACCGCAGCAAGAGTGGTCATGGGGATGTAGGAAGCGATGGGCATGAGCAGAAGGAGCACAGCCGTCAGTGTAACGCAGTGGGTGATGCCCGCAATGGGTGTACGTCCGCCGTTACGAACGTTGGCTGCAGTTCTGGCAATTGCTCCCGTCGCGGGAATGCCTCCGAAAAGTCCCGAGAATACGTTTCCGAGCCCCTGCCCGATGAGTTCCGCATTTGATTTATGAGTATCACCGATCATTCCGTCGGAAACCACAGCGGAAAGAAGCGACTCTATGCCTGCAAGGATGGCAATGGTGAATGCAGGCTGGATAAGGTCCTTAATGAGCCCGAAGGAGATCTCGGGGATCTGAGGTGTGGGGAACCTGGAAGAAAGTTCGCCGTATACGCTTCCGATGGTATTGACGGGAAGCTTTGCCACCGCTGCGATCACTGTGGTGATCACAATGGCAAGCAAGGATCCGGGGATCGCATTCAGAAAGCCCGGAAGCTTCTCCGCGATCCTGGGCCATACCAGCATGATGATCACAGCACAGAGTCCCAGGACAATGGCGATGAGATTGGTTGTTCCCACAGCCTTGGCATATGCAATTATCTTGTCGATGAACTCCGAGGGAACGGATTCCATCTTAAATCCGAAGAAATCCTTGAGCTGTCCCACAAAGAGAGTAACGGCGATACCGCAG
This sequence comes from Lachnospiraceae bacterium, assembly GCA_024698485.1. Taxonomy (GTDB): domain Bacteria; phylum Bacillota; class Clostridia; order Lachnospirales; family Lachnospiraceae; genus RGIG3528. The sequence goes on from JAILRC010000051.1 coordinate 3,806, forward strand.
GTAAAGCCGCAGGTGATGGTATAAGGTATGAATTTGATGAGAGATCCGAAATGAAAGATCCCGAAAAGCACCAGGATGATACCCGCCATAATGGTGGCTACCGTAAGTCCCGAAACGCCGTACTTGGCAATGATGCCGCCGATGATGGTGACAAAAGCCGCCGTGGGACCGCCGATCTGCACTCTGCTTCCGCCGAACACGGCAATGAAGAAGCCTGCGATTATAGCTGTGTAAAGTCCCTGCTCGGGGCCTACACCCGATGCGATGGCAAGGGCTATGGAAAGAGGCAATGCTATGATGCCTACAATGACGCCCGCGATGATATCCTTCACCAGCTGTTTTCCGCTGTATTCCTTGAACACCTCGAAAAGCTTCGGTTTCAATTCATTCATGATAGATCTCCTTATGAAATATCAAATAAAATCCTAAATTTATTCGCAACGTGCCGTAATATACACCCAGTTTTAAGAAAAATCAAGCATTTCTTTTACGAAGCGCGAAATCGGGAGATCCTTGCCGTTGAGCCTTCTCACCCCGTAAATATGCAGTCTTTCCACTGCTCTGGTCACCGCCACATAGAACATTCTTCTCTCCTGCTCCTCTTCATCTTTAGTCAGTGCTTTCAGATAGGGTGTGACCCCTTCATTGGCATCGGGGATGAAGACCAGGTCATATTCCAGCCCCTTGGATCCGTGCATGGTGGTGACGGTCACGGCATCATCCTCCCCCCTGTCCATATCCTGTCTCCTCTCCGCTTCGTTCTTCATCCTTGTCATGAAAGAAAACCACTCGTCAAAATCCCGAAAGCAGGAGGCCTCTTCCCGGAGCCTGTCCAACACCTCCGTGAATTCCTCCGGCCTTGTCCCTTTCATCCCCGCATATTCCTCCAGATACCTGTCATATCCCACGGCCTTCCTTATATAGATCACCGCCGAGGCAGGAGTCCCCCGGGCAATAAAAGCCAGATCGTATTCCAGTTTTTCCGCTGCCTCGTAGAGCGAAGGATTGCCCATTACCGCCGTTTTAAGGTCCTTCATATCGAACACGTCCTTGGTGAAGAGATCCCTTTTTATGTATCTCTTGGGGCGATTGATGATCCCCAGCACCGTTTCCCGCTTCTTGTCTCCCAAAGCAAGTTTTATATAGGAAAGAACATCTCTCACGGCAAAATGGGAATAGATGTTCCTGAAGCCTCCTTTAAATGAAAAAGGGATCCCCGCTGCCGAAAAGGCGGATGCCGTCTGCCCTGCCAGGCGGTTCGTCCTGAATATGACCGCCATCTTCCCGTAGTCCCATCCTCTTGCCCTGTATTCCCGTATCTTGTCAGCCATGGCATTGCATTCCTCCCCGCGATCCTCAAAAACCCGGAATTCCGGCAATGTTCCCGCAGGTTTTACCGCTTCCATCCTTTTGTCAAACCTGTTGGAATTATGACCTATGAGTCTTTCCGAAGCCTTTACGATCCCTGCCTGCGAACGGTAATTTTTCTTTAGGATGATCTTTTTCGCTTCAGGGAAATCCTTCTCAAATCCCAGCATGATCCGGGGATCCGACCCGCGAAAACCGTATATGGCCTGATCGTCGTCCCCAACGATGAAAATGTTGTTCTCAGGCTCCGCAAGAAGCCTCACGAGCCTGTACTGAAGAGGGTTGATGTCCTGAAATTCGTCTATCATGATGAATTTAAACTTTTCCCTCCATATCTCCAGAACCTCCGGGCGGTTCATGAACAGTTCCTCCGTCATGGAAAGCATGTCTTCAAAGTCCACCAGACGGTTCTTCTTAAGCATTTCCCCGTAAGCTTCGTAAAGTTTGGAAAAGATCTCCGGGGGACATGTTTCGGGGAAATAGCCCTTTTTAAGTCCTCCCAGGCTTTTCACCTTTCCGATCTCCTCTCTGATCTCTCCGGGCATTTCGCTGTCCTCAAAGCTCATCCCCAGCCTCTCTCCGCAGGAAACTATGAACCTTACTGCATCGCTTTCCCTGATTACCGCCGAAGCATCAAGATTGCACGCAAAACGGAGTATCTTAAAAAAGATACTGTGAAAGGTTCCGAAGGTCACCTGTTTTTCTTCCTCACTCCTTGCTTCCCTGTAGACCCGGCGCTTCATCTCTTCCGCCGCAGCCCGCGTAAAAGTCACCACCAGGATGTTTCCTGCCGGTATGTGTTCCTCGCGGATGAGTTTAATTGTTCTTCTTGTAATAACGGCTGTTTTGCCCGAACCCGGGCCTGCAAGCACAACAGCGGGACCGTACACCGTGTCCGCCGCTTTTTGTTGTTCGTTGTTAAGATCCATTTCGGATAAAAAAGAATTATGCCCGTTCATTATACAACAAAAGACGGGATATTGCACCCGTCTTTGTGTTCTTTTATTTATTTTTCAAGCATATCGACAGCTGTTCTGACTCTTCTCAGGGATTCCTCTTTTCCGAGGATCTCCATGATCTCGTATGCGCCGCCGGGAGTCATCTGCTTTCCGGAAACCGCGGTACGGATGGGCCAGAGTCCCTGACCGTTCTTGATGCCCTTCTCTTCGATGTAGCCCATGAGGGTCTTTTCAATACCCGCGATGGAGTAGTCGTCAAGAGCCTCAAGTCTGGGAAGGAGATCTTTAAGAACCTCAAGAGAGCTTTCCTTGGTGGTCTTCATCTTTTTATGAACATACATCTCCGTGTCATACTCGGGAAGTTCCTCGAAGAAATCGATCTTTTCAGCGATGTCGCAGAAAGTCTCGATACGTGTCTTTACCAGCATAGCGATCTTCTCAAGATCGTAGGGCTTTGTAACCACCTGCTTTACATAAGGCAGAGCATGCTCCAGATACTTCTTGTCGTCAAGTGCCTTGATGTACTCACCGTTCATCCATCTCAGCTTGTTCATGTCAAAGACTGAAGGGGACTTGTTGATGTGGTGATAATCAAAAGCCTCGATGAGTTCCTGTAATGAGAAGATCTCTCTGTCCGTTCCGGAGCTCCAGCCCAGAAGAGCCATGAAGTTAACGATGGCTTCAGGCAGGAATCCCTGCTCTTCCAGATCTTCGAAGGAAGAATGTCCGCTTCTCTTGGAGAGTTTCTGGTGCTCCTCATTGGTGATGAGAGGGCAGTGGATGTAGATGGGCTCTTCCCAGCCGAAAGCATGGTAAAGTCTTGTATATTTTGGCGTGGAGGAAAGGTACTCGTTTCCTCTTACAACATGAGTGATGCCCATGAGGTGGTCATCCACAACGTTTGCAAAGTTGTATGTGGGGAAGCCGTCGGACTTGATGAGGATCATGTCGTCCAGGTCTTCATTGTTCACGGTGATGGTTCCGTAGTTCGCATCCGTGAAGGAAGTGGTTCCTTCCGTAGGGATGTTCTGACGGATAACAAAGGGCATGCCCGCCTTGAGATTTGCTTCGACCTCTTCCTTTGAAAGGTGGAGGCAATGCTTGTCGTACTTTCTTACTTCTTTTACTTCCTTGTCATCATCATCTTCGGAAGCCGCATTTACGGGAGTTCTCAGGGATTCAAGACGCTCCTTGGTGCAGAAGCAGTAATATGCCTCTCCCTTTTCAACGAGCATCTTTGCATACTTCATGTAAAGACCGCTCTTAACTCTCTCACTCTGAACATAGGGTCCGTTGCCCTTGTCCTTGTCAGGTCCCTCATCGTATTCAAGACCTGTTTTCTTCAATACTCTGTAGATCAGATCAGTGGCGCCTTCAACAAAACGTCCCTGGTCCGTATCCTCGATCCTGAACAAAAAGTCGCCGCCCTCGTGCTTTGCAACAAGGTACTCATATAAAGCTGTTCTTAAATTTCCGACATGCATCTTTCCCGTAGGGCTGGGTGCATAACGTGTGCGAATCTTATCCATTTATATATCCTCACTGATTCTAATAATGACGCAAAAATGTTGACCGCATAATGCGGTCAACACAGTATAACGCAGTTTGGTTTGAAAAGTCAAGAATGCTTTATATTTCCACTCTGCTCAGATCCTTAAGTTCGTCTGCTATGTTCTTTACCTGCTTGAAAGTTTCTTCCGTAGCATTGGTGATGGAGCTTTCGTTCTTTGCTTCCTCCATAATCTCATCCGCATGCTCCGAGAATCCGGCAACCATGTGATCCAGCTGCTGCGCCAGATCCTTAACCACTTCGCTGTGCTTTCTTGTGGCGCCTGTTCTTTCACTGATCTCATCGGTCTTTTCGTTAAGAGTCTGCTGGATCTCGCTCAGGGAAGCTGTTCTTTCCTTGGCTCCGTAGATCTTTTCAATTCCCGACTGTACGCTTTCCACATTCTGTTCGTTTGTAGTTTTAACGCCTTCCAGCTTCTCGCCTACGCGTTCCACCAATTCCCTGATGGCATCCGTAGCCTTTTTTGAATCCTCTGCCAGCTGACGTACGTTCTCCGCAACCACCGCAAAGCCTTTACCCTGTTCTCCCGCACGGGCTGCTTCGATGGACGCATTGAGGGCAAGGAGGTTGGTCTGGGCGGATATGCCCGAGATCTTGCCGACAAAGCCTACGATCTCCTGAATACCGCTTTCCAGTTCGGTTATGGAATCACCTGTAAGGTTTGAAGTTTCTTCAATAGTCTTCATGCTTTCCGCAGCAATGTCCATGGTCTCTATGACTTCTTCAGTCCTTGCCGCGATGTCTTCCGAAACCTTCGTGATGTCTCCTGTGTGGTCATATATGCCTTCGATGAGATTTCCCATCTCGGAAACGCTTTCCTGAATGGCTTTTACCTGCTCGCGGCTTTCTTCGCAACCATTGGCGGTGTTCTGTGCGGAGCTGATGATGAGGCCGTTGGCTTCACGGGATTTAACGATGGAGCCTTCAAGTTCTCCGATCATGTTTACCAGTTCTCCGGAAGCGTTGCCACACTTTGTGATGATCTCGGCGGTCTGTTCCTTGGCATGGAGATTTTCAAGGATCATTCTGGAAGCCTTGGTAATACTCATGAAAACAATGGTCATTACAACCTGTTCCATAAGATAGCCCGCCGTCTTGCTGATGAACCACTGCAGGTTGGTCTCATTTTCCAGCTGAGGGATGTCGATGGAACGTATATACATGGAGATCACCAGCAGAACAAAGCTGATGACGGAGATCCTCAATGTGAATTTCGGGTCGAAGTAAAGGCAGCTGAAAGCCATTGCAAGTCCGTAGGTCATATAGATACCGATGGTCCACTGGCTTCCCAGCATTCCCACCACGATGCCTATGGCGATTATGCTCATGTACTTCATGACAGGTATGGGGGTTCCAAATTTCAGCGCTATGGTGGGTCCAAAAGTGCATATGCATGCAAAAGGTGTGATGATTGCGATGGTCTTTAAGGGAATGTTAAAAACTCCCAGAGCGGAAAGGCCAAACAATGCCGGAAAAACCAATGTCATCCAGACAAGGATCTTCGCCATTTTCTCGCTCATCTTCTTATCATTTTCAGCAAAAAAAGCCATGTATTCGGTCATATAAACCTCCGGATAATTATTTTTTTAAAAAAGAAAATGGGCAATAAAACGAGAGTCCTCTCGTTTTACCGCCCAAGGTAAATTCTTTACATCATTCTACCTTTTTTTGCTCTGACATTCAATGCTTTTCAAAAGAATTTTCGAGAAATTTTACGCATTTCTCCAGTTCTTTTCGGTCATCATCGGAGAATCTGGCAAACTCGGTGCTGTCGATGTCCAAAACCCCGTAGATCCTGCCGTCTTTATGTATGGGGATCACGATCTCGGAATTGGAAGCGGAGTCACAGGCAATGTGGCCTTTGAATTCGTGCACATTGTCCACCACCAGGGTCCTGTCTTCCGCCACTGCAGTTCCGCAGACTCCCTTTCCCACGGCGATCTCCGTGCATGCGATCTTTCCCTGAAAGGGTCCCAGACGGAGTTTTCCGTCGTACATGATGTAAAATCCAGCCCAGTTAAGGCCCTCCATAGCGTCATAGATCAGCGCCGAAGCATTGGCAAGATTCGAGAGTTCGTATTCAACTCCATCGATCAGTGATCTGAGTTCATCAGCAATTTCAATCATATCATTCCTCTTCCTTTATTTCGCAGATCTCGTACATACGTGCTTCAAAATCCGCATATAATCTTGTGTTTTCTCCGAAGCCGGTGCCCGCGAAGGTCTGGGTCAGATTCACTCCCGCATTGTTCAGGAGACTTCCCTTTACCACATATTCCTCTGTCTCTCCGTCAAGCTTCTTGAACTTTGCCAGAAGGTTGTGCAAAAATCCGTCCTGCTTGATGTGGATGGGAGAGATCATGTTCACAAGGTCTCCCATTCTGCGAATGTCATGCTTCACCACACGGTTGCAGAAATGATAGAGTTTGTCTTCATCCAGTCCTGCTGTATGGAAAGACGTATGAGAGTAATTGGGATGGATCTCCGCATTTACGATATATCCCATTGCTTCCGATTTGTCTCCCGACACGATGATGTTCCTTGTAAGAGTGGTGTCCAGTCTCGCCGACAGGAACCCGCCGCTGTATTTGTCAAAAGTTTCTTCGTTTACACGGCCTCCCAGCCTGTAAAGATCTCCGAACTGCAGGGTCTTTCTCCACTTTTTATAGATCTCGGTCTGTTCCTTTATCTCTTTTATCTCCTCTTCGGGAAGATCGCAGAGATTCAGTTCATATCCGAACACTCCCATGGAAGCAACCGCAAATCTGGTAGCAAGAGGAGTCTTTCTTAAGGTCTGATGGTTGGGACTCGCGGAAATATGAGCCGACCAGGTGCTCTGAGGATAGCCATAGGAATAGCCGTTCTGAATGGAGCATCTGGCAACGGCATCCGTGTCATCGCTTGCCCAGATCTGAGGGAAGTAGGAAAGTATGCCCAGGTCGAAGCGGTTTCCTCCGGATGCACAGCCTTCGAAGAGGATGTGAGGATAGCGGGTGACCAGAGTATCCAGCACCTCGTAAAGCCCAAGCATATAAGCATGTGCCAGTTTTCCCTGTTCCTCGGGACTTCTTCCCTCAGAGAAGAAATCCGAGAAGTTGCGGTTCATATCCCACTTAACATAGTCGCACTTGCTTCTTTCAAAGACATCGGACATCTGTTCTATGATGCAGTCCCTGACCTCTTTCTTTGAAAGATCCAGGATCATCTGCTGTCTGCCTTCCGCATGATCTCTGTCGGGATTCTTCACAGCCCAATCGGGATGGGCTCTGTAAAGGTCAGAGTCCGCATTCACCATTTCCGGCTCCACCCAAAGTCCGAACATGAGGCCAAGATCCTTGACTTTTGCGGAAAGTCCCTTTAATCCGTTGGGAAGTTTTTCCTTATTGTCGTACCAGTCTCCCAGAGAACAATTGTCATCGTCTCTCTTTCCGAACCAGCCGTCATCCATGACAAAAAGCTCCATACCGCAATCTGCCGCTGCCTTTGCCAGTTTCAGCAGTTTTCCTTCGGAGATCTTGAAATAAGCAGCCTCCCAGGAATTAAGAAGGATGGGACGTTCCTTGTGTTTCCACTCTCCGCGGACTATATGCTCGCGAACAAATCTGTGGTTGCTCTTTGTAATGCCCCTGAAGCCTTCGGAAGAATGGCTAAGGACTGCTTCGGGACTCAGGAAAGTCTCTCCCTTTTTCAAGGTCCAGTTGAGAAGATCGGGATTGATCCCCGTAAGGATCCTTGCTTTGGCATGTCCGCCGAACTCCACGGATTCCCTGTGGTTGCCGGAATATACCAGGTTCGTTGCAAAAACTTCTCCCGCAGTTTCCGTAGCTCCGGGCTCCGAATACATCACAAAAGGATTGGCATGATTGGATGAGTTGCCTCCTCTGGACTCATTGACGTACTTTCCGCCTGTGAGCATCATGTCGCACTTTTCCATTTCCCTTGCCCAGTCTCCGTGGAAGGAAGTGACCTTCATCACATCCGCATCCATATCCAGCTGGAGGCTGGCAAGATTACGGATCACCAGATCCTCTTCACCGCCGTTCACGATCTCCGCAGAGCGGGTGATGACATCGGAATCTTCGTATATGCAGTAATAGAGGTTCAGTCTCACCTCTTCCGTCTTCTCTTTAAGAACCACCTTTAAGGCATTCTTCTCTCCCCCTTCATCATAGGAATGAGGGAGATGACCGTTTTTGTATAAAGCGCATACATCGCTGATGTTCATGACTTCGGCGCTTTCAAAAACAAACTCCGCTGTGGTGGCTCCGTTGTGCCACACTATGTCCAGAGCAGGACTTCTCAGGTCGCCCTTTCCCATGGTCCCCATCTCATATTTTTCATCGTCGGGGCAGAGACAGTGTTTCGCGTCGTCGCTCACCACACTGCAGGCATTCCCGTGGGACCATTTCTGTATAAGGGCATTTCTTCCGTTGGCAGCGATGTCGATCTTTCCGCCGTAATGAAGGTGCAAAAGTTCACCATTGTTTCCCACCGTGAAGACGTAGGATGTTTCGGGTGTGGATAAATGAAACAGGTTTTCATTGATGATCTCTATCATATGAATCTTTACCTTTCCGATCAGTGAGTTTTCTTTTCCTCAAGAGCCTTGCATATGCGTTCAAATTCGTCCTCGTCCAGTTTGTACTTCTTCTTGTAGAGCACATAAGAAAGGAACATCAAGGTCAAAGGAATGAGTACCATGCATATGAGAAGTCCGTTGGTTTCCGTTGCGTTGACATTCTTAAGCACCTCAGCGATCTTGGATGCCTTCTCCACATCGGTGATATCACCGGCATTGGCAGCCTTCTCATAATCGGAAATCTCATTGGTGAACCTTGTAATGCCGAAGATGCTGTATATGCCCGATGTAATGATAAGGAAAAGAGCCGAAGCCATCTTGGTGATGAAAGGACGAAGGGATGTGATGATGCCCTCGTCTCTTGTGCCCCTGTTCAGTTCGTTGTATTCTACCGTGTTCATGATGGAGATCATCATGATGAGGTAGTAGCTGTAGTTACCGAAGTTACCCAGCATGAAGCCTATGGTAAGTCCCCAGAACTTGATGCCTTCCGGGAAGAAAAGACCGGAAACCAGCATGAGAACATATCCCACTGCTGCCACTGTCATCATCTGTCCCATGAATTTCTTTCTCCTGATCTTTCTGGAGATCATGGGATAGGTGATCATGAGAACGGCTGTAGCCATCATTCCCACCATCTGGAAGAGGGAATAGTTGCTGCCTTCGTAGCCGAATTCAAAATAGAGATAGGTAGCACCGATACCGCCGGTGATGAGTCCGTTTCCCACCTGCTGGATCAGGAAGATGAAGGAGATCCACATGAGCTGATCGTTACCTGTGATGGTCTTGATGATCTTCTTGAAGCTCACCTTTGTCTTGGGCTCAAGATTTATGTCTCTCTCCTCCTTAACTCCCACAAGGGTAAACACCGCAAATATGGGAGTGAGTACAGCGATGATAACGGAGATGACGCCATATGCCGTCTGAGCATTTCCGCCGATGGCATGTTCGCCTGTGGTATAGTAAGGAACCAATATGCCCACGGCTGTGGCTCCCACACCCGCAAACAGTGTTGCGCGGCTGGTGAGACTGTTTCTCATGTCCGCATTGGAAGAAAGAGCGGGAACCATTCCCCAGTAGGAAATGTCGCTCATGGTGTAGGTGATGGAGTAAAGGATGTACATGCATCCGAAAAGGATGATGAAAGGCCATCCCTGAAGGCGGGAATTGAAGGTGGTGATGATGACGCCGCCTGTGGTGATGCAGCCTGCAAGGAGCCAGGGCTTGAACTTGCCCCATTTGGTCCTGGTGGATTCGATGATATTGCCCATGATGGGATCGTTCAGCGCATCAAACACCCTGGAAAAGACCATGATGGCCGTTACCGCCCAGAGCTGTGCCGAATCCAGATTTCTGGTGAACAGGATGTAGGTCAAAAGAAATCCCGAAACCAGGGAGTAGATCATGTCTCTTCCCACTGTTCCGAGAGGGTAGTAAAGCAGGTTCTTTTTGTCTTGTGATCTCATAAAATATTCTTCTCCTCTTGTCATTTAAAATGACACATTTTTTCCTTACAAATATATCAATCATTGCGGTTTTTGTCCAGTGAAACCGATACCCTCCGGAGCCGAACATCGGTTCCCGGGTGGGCGGGTGCTCTCCTCTCGACCCCGCTTGTTTCAAGGCTTATGGCTAATCCGCGGATAATTTACTTGAAAAAAACAGAAATATGGGTAGAATATAACTGTATCATTTCCACCTTTCCTAATTGTATCGGGGGTTATAATGGGAAATCAGACTTGCATAAGAAACGGCGAAATGTATATGGCCAGTGACGGGAAGAAGTTCGAACCGGCAGTCAGGAACGCAATGACTGCTGTTTTTAACGTGGGTTCGACTCCCTATCTTCGCAAGCTTGAAAGCGAAATGACCATTCAGAAGATCGAAGTCTGCCCCGAGACTTTTGTTCAGAATCTTATCTCTTACGAAAATCGTTCCATCTACGAAACCACCCGCGGAGGCGAAGCCCAGAAGAACACCGACCGCAAGCACTATGCTACGGAGTACGGACTTTGGGATTTTAAATTTGATACACAGGATTACTTTAAGGAGGACAAGCGCACTCTTGTGGTGCCCGGAACCACCTTTACCGAAGGCTGTCCCAAATGCGGCAACACGGGAATAATCACCTGTCCCAACTGCGAAGGCAAGGGAAAGCAGAAATGCTCCGACTGTGACGGAACGGGAATGGCAGCCTGCCCCGACTGCTCAGGCACAGGTCTGGCTCCCTGTCCCAAATGCGACGGAACGGGAAAGATCCTGGAGGAGACCGATGACAAGTCCAAACAGGGACACATCATCAGCTGTCCCGACTGCAACGGTTCGGGAAAGGTCCATTGCGAACACTGCGACGGAACGGGTCACATTCCTTGCGTCACCTGTCACGGAACAGGCGAAATGGTCTGTAAGTCCTGCGCAGGAACGGGAAAGATCAAATGTCCCGACTGTAAGGGATCCGGAACCATCGTAAACGAGGTGGAAGTTTCCTCGGAGATCCATGTGAAAGAGGAACACAACATCCTTTTCATGTCCACTCTCAGAGAAGACATGGTTCCCTTCTTTGCGGAATTAAAACCCGAATTCGAAACCCACGCCGTGGCCACATACGAAAGCAGCGAACCCATACTTTCCATTTCCACAGGTGATTTCAACTTCCGTATCCGTGAGACCTCATTCAATAGCGGCGTAGTGTTCAACCAGATGGCTTCGGACATAGACATTTCTTCCGGAACATCCAGGATCAACAAATACCGCGTAAATGTCTTTCAACGGATCTTCCTCAAGATCACCTATTCCTTTAACGAAAAGGTTTATCTCATGTACTACGATTGCGGCGAAAAAAAGAGTTATCTCACCGCAAATCCTTATAACGACGTTTTACAGCGTCTCGCCGATGATATACTTGTGGGCTACAGAGAGAAGGATTACAAAACTGTGGCGGTGAAACTTCAGGAATATCGCTCTCTTCGTAAATCTGCCAAGGGTCCCGTAAACATCAGGAACAATCCGGAAAAGATCGCAGAATCCATATGTGACCGTTTCACGGTGGCTTCCATTGTTGGTATGATCATCCCGCTCTTATTCGTGCTCATCTACTTTTCGGGCAAGTACGCACCCAGAGATTTCAGGCAGCTGCTCATGTGGTCCATGGGCATCAGCATAGTTTCCGTCTTCGGCTACTACAAGCTCATCTCTTACACCTGGTCATCTCTTGTGCGACGCATGAAGCTTTATGCCGCCTACCTCTCCTGCACGGGACTTGGGCTCATACTGTCGTCCATGACCGAATTCATCATCGCCTATCTGGTCCATGTAATATAAAAACCGCAGTTTCCTGCGGTTTTTGTTTTTTATTCGGTCTTGGTCTTTTCGGCCGATTCCATCTGTTTTAATTTCTTAACATACATGATGCCGAAGGGTGCCGCTATCATAAAAGTGAGCATATCTGACACTGCCTGAGAATACTGGACTCCCGGGAGTCCAAAGATCGATGTGGAGATCAGAAGCACCGGAATGAAGCAAAGTCCGTTCCTGCATATGGAGATAAAAGTGGCCTTCAGGCTGTCTCCCACGCTCTGGAAGAGCATGTTGGAACATACGGTAAGAGGCTGGAAAAGCTGTCCGATAAACTGTGCGGCAAGGGCTGTCGTTCCGATCATGATGACCTCAGGGTCATTACGGAAACCCGCGATTATGTTCCCCGACAGGAAAAATCCGATGACCGCCACCACACCCAGGAAGATCTCACCTGTGATAAAGGTAAAGATATAGGCCTTTCGAACGCGGTCAAACCTCTTGGCTCCGAAATTAAAGGAACATACGGGCTGGAATCCCTGTCCGATGCCCAAAGCCGTTGCAAAAGTAAAGAAACATACACGGTTTACGATGGACATTGCGGCTACGGCCGCATCTCCGAAGGGCTTCGCACAGTTGTTCAAAAGCATGGTGGAAAGACTTGCCAGTCCCTGACGCACAAGGCTGGGAAGACCCGTCTTACATATGTCAAGGATCATGGATCCCGTGAAAGTCAGAGATCTGATCCTGAGTTTTCCTTCGCTTCTTCCCGTAAGAAAAGGAACAAGGAGCAGACAGAAACTGATGGTCTGGGAAACAGCCGTGGCGATCCCCGCGCCCGATACACCCATTCCCAGGACTTTGATCAGAAGCCAGTCTCCAAAGATGTTGAGTCCCGCTCCCGTGCAAAGACCTATCATGGAGAAAAACGCCTTGCCTTCAAAGCGCAAAATATTGTTCAGAACACAGCTGGCACACATAAAAGGCGCTGCGATCAGGATAAATATCGAATACTTTCTCGCATAGGGAAGGATGGTGGGAGTGCTTCCCAAGAGATCCATGACGGGATCGATCAATATAAGTCCCAGAATGCCTATGACCGCTCCCGTGATCAAAGCCAGGGCAAAACCTGTGGAATCGCTTCTGTCAGCCCTGTCATTGTTCTTCGCGCCCAATGCCTTGGATGCCACCACACCGGATCCCTGACCGTACATGAATCCGAAGGCCTGGATCACAGCCATAAGTCCGAACACCACTCCTATGGCTCCGGAAGCGCTGTTTCCTTCCTGACTCACAAAATAGGTGTCCGCCAGATTGTAAACGCTGGTGACCAGCATACTGATGGTGGTGGGTATGCCCAATGTGATGACAAGTTTCGGAACGGGTGTTTCCGTCATCTTCTTATACATTGCATTACTCTTGGAGAGTCTCTTTTCTTCTTCAGACATAGATCGAGGGTAAATTCCTACATATACTTGTAGATATTTACATTTTCCTTTCCTTTTTTACTGAGCCCGGTGCTTTCGCCCACCACATATTTTCCGTATCCTCGTATGGAAAATATGTCTCCTTCTTTAAGGTTCTTGTCCTTGTTTTCCAGTGTCTGACCGTTTAATATCACGTGTTTTTGAGCAAAAAGCGGCAGCACCGCACCTCTGGACAGTTTGCACACCTTGGCTGCCACAGCGTCGGCTCTGAGAGAATTCACCTGAATGGCTATCTTTTCTCTCTCCTTCTTTACATTTTCCTCAGGAAAAGTGCAGATCTCGCAATGAACCTGATTTCTACCCACAGACACAAGATTGTCGCAGACAAAAGAAGCAAAACGTTCTTCGCAAAAGAGATAGGCTTTTTTATCTTTAACGATTATATCACCAAAAATCCGTCTTTCAAGTCCCAGGCTCATGAGGGCGCCCAAAAAATCCCTATGGGTGCATGTTGAAGCAAATTTCTCCGATATGGGAGAGATCTCGATGCAGGAAATGGGGAAATCAACGCTGTAGCCGAACTCCTCTTCATTCCCAAATCGGACCATTCTTCTTTCTGCCAGTTCATATCCTCCCGAAAGCTCGAACCGGCTGCCCGCAAAGTCTTTTTTGCGGACAGCCAGCTCATCCTGTTCCTGTATCGTAAGGAAATCACTGAACTCAAATGTGTTATTGTTGTAGGACCTTTTTGAAAGGTCCAAAAGTCTTTTAAGTATTAATTCTTCTTCCATTTCTGATCCCGTAAAGCAAAATCTTTTCCCGCGGATACGGAGTAGATCACCTTTTCCCTGACCTTTTTACCCGTGAGTTTTTCCAGAGCTTTGGCATAAAGATCCAACTGCACATGATACTTGGCCGTAAGTTCTTCCTCCGCATCTTTATAAACCTTATCGGTCTTGTAGTCAACAAGAGTGATCTCATCACCCTCATCTATGTACGCGTCTATGATACCCTGTACCATCACCATGTCGGTTTCGTCTTCCGTTTTGGAATACTCCCTGTATTCCTCGGGAGAAAGTCCGTATACAAAAGGTTGTTCCCTGTGCAGTTTACCCTTTCCACATGCCTCGATCATACGTTTACCGATGTCGCTCATACAGAAGGTTGCCAGATCTTTTACCGAGACCGTCTTTAATATATCCGCTTCCAGATAGCATTCCGATATCAGACTTTCCACATCTTTTTTTACGCTTTCCTCAGCCTTTTTTAAAGAGGAATAGTCTCCGTCATATCTGAGTTTTTCAAGCACCTCATGATAAAGCGTTCCTCTGAGGGCTCCCGCGGACACTTCCTTCTTGTCGTTCTCGTCGGGGATACCGGGCATGGGCTGAGATTCACTTTCATCCTTTTCCTCCCTGCTCATGAGATTTTCGATCTCGATGTGTTTGAGCAGAGAAACGGAAACTCGCATGGGTGCCTTCACCTTCGCAGCCTCGGGATAGACAAATTTTTCCTGCTCCAGGATCTCTTCCCTGACTCCCGGAGTATCGAGAAGGCTCTTTCCTTCGAGACATGGTCCGTCGTCAGACTTTTCTTTTGTTTCGATCTTCAAAAGATCTGACGCCGTCTTTTCGGTGTATGTATGAAGTCTTAAGCAAAAATGTGCCGTATACTCTTCTTTTCCCGCATGTCTTGTGACAGCAAGGTCTCTTGCGTTTCCGACCAAAAGATCACCGATCTCTTCCTCAGACATTTCCCCAAAGATCGTGGGTCCGACAAAATCCATGGCAGTCTTGTATTTCTTAAGGGAGGCATATGTGGGGCTTTCATTGATCAAAAGAGAATTATGCCAGCCGAGTATGGCTTTCTCCGGAGACGTGAGGGACGCCACCATGAAGAGTTTTTCCTTTGCACGGGTGAGGGCAACGTAAAGTACTCTGAGTTCCTCCGAAATGCCTTTGATCTTCTCTTTGTCCTGCAGAAAGATCTGCTTCATGGTCTTGGCCCTTAATCTCTTTTTTCTGTCCACCAGATTGGAACCCAGTCCATATTTACGGTTAAAGAGTACAGCAGCCTTTGAATCCTTTTTATTGAACTCTCCGCCGAGACAGCAGGCAAAAACCACGGGGAATTCAAGTCCTTTGGACTTGTGCATGGTGAGGATGGCCACCGCATCTTCTTCGATCTCCGCTTCTGCTTCTCCGAAATCGCTCTTCTTTTCCAAAAGTCTGTCAATGTATCTGATAAAGTCATGCAAGCCCGCAAAGGAACTCTTTTCATATTTTTCCGCAAGAGCCACCAGCATCTCAAGATTACCCCGTCTGCGGTCTCCCCCGGGCATTACGGTAACATCATCCTTGTACCCTGTTTCTTTGTAAAAAGCTTCGATCAGTTCATGCACTGTCAGGGTTTCATTCAGAGCACGCATCTTCATGAGGCATTCCATGAATCTTTGTATCTTCCCGGTCAGTTCGTCCCCTTCTTCCTCTTCAAGTGCCTTCTGCAAACACTCATAGAGCGTCTTCCGTTTCCCGGGTTTTTCGGTTTTTCCGTAACGGATGCGGATCTTGGCAAGATCCGAAGCTGTAAACCCTCCGTAGGGAGAATAGAGAGCCGCCGCAAAGGAGATATCGTCGTAGGGATTGTCAAGGATCCTTAAGAAAGCCAGTGCCTTTCTCACTTCCACGGCGTCGAAGAATCCCGTTCCCGTTTCCGCGGTGTAGGCGATCTGCACTTTCTGCAGTGCTTTTGCAAAGACTTCCGTCACGCCCTTTGATTTTCTTGTGAGGATGGCAAAATCCCCGGGGCGCACCTTTCTGATCTTCTTTTCGCCCGCATCCGTAACACCGTCGGAAACCATGAAGCCCGAATCTATCATCTCCCTGATCTTATGGGCCACGGTCAGCGCCTCACGTTCCACTGAGGTGGTGCTTCCTCCGTCTTCCGTATCTTCTTCGAGTGTTGTTTCAAATTCCTCTTCTTCCGATGCCTCTTCCCCTTCCTCTTCCTCAACATCGGACAGTTTCTTGTCTATGAGGATGAGCTCCGTGTCATAGCAGGGCTTTTCCGGATCGTCTTCGATGTAATCCTTCGAGCCGAAATGAAGAGCTGCCGCCCCGTCATATTCGATCTCCGTCATATCCTTCTTCATTACCGGAGCCAGCAGGACATTTACTGCCTCCAGCACGCTCTTTCTGCTTCTGAAATTCTCGGAAAGGTCGATCTTCCTGTGAACTCCCGTATCGGAAAAATGCTCATATTTTTCTTCAAAAAGTTCGGGACGTGCCTGACGGAACGAGTATATGCTCTGCTTCACGTCTCCCACCATGAAAAGGTTGGGGATGCGGTCTCCGTACTCTCCGGATATGCTTTTAAGCATATATTCCTGGAGGTAGCTGGAATCCTGATACTCATCTATCATGATCTCGTCAAAACTGTCCGCCAGTTCCTTTGCCACCGCCGTGGGACCTTCATTGCCCGCTTCGTCCTTTTGACAGAGGATCCTGAACGCCATATGAGCAATGTCCGAGAAATAAAAACTGTTCTTTTCTCTCTTTACCCTTTCCACCCTTTCCATAAACTCCCGGGTGAGGCGCACAAGAGCCGTAAGAACGGGGCCTGTCCTTTTATAGAAAGTCTCCGCTTCCTCAAGAGTCAGATTGAAATATCTCGCCCTCAACGTTTTTATGTTGTCTTTATATTCTTCTCTCGGTGCCGTGAGCTTTTTTCTTTCTTCTTTTTCCTCTTCCGAAAGACCTTTCTTCGGCTTTAAACGGGCATAATCAAGGCTGTTGAGTTCAATAACTGCACTGTCAAGATCAGTGACCTTTTCCAGAATGTTTTCCAGCTTTTCCGCATCTTTTTCATAGGTCTCCGCCACTTCCAAAGAATCTCCGGAGGCATTTATCTCGGCGCTGTAATGATCGCAAAATGCTATGGAATCCTTTAAAGTGCGGCGAAATTCCAGAAGGATCTCATCCTGCATATCCTTATCAAAGCCCTGTTCAAGGTCCTTGAGGCATTCATCCAGCCACTCTGCGGGGCGGGGTTCATTGTCCGCAAACTTGGCCAGATCCGACACCAGATCCCGGACAGCACTGTCATCCTTATATTCTCCGTAGCAGGAAACCAGAGCCATGAAGTCCTCGGACCGCTTTTCATATTCTTCTTCGAACAGTTCTTCCAGTACATCGGAACATATCAGTTCATTTTCAGCAGGCTCCATCACCGAAAAACATGGATCGATGTCCAGAGCCTGGAAATTTTCCCTCACCACGGAATTACAAAAGCTGTCTATGGTGGATATGCGGGCATCCGCAAGAAGGGCCGACTGCTCCTTGAACACCGCGTTGTCGGGATCCTTTTCCAGTTCCTTTCTTAAAGCCTTTCCGATCCTTTCTTTCATCTCCGCTGCCGCAGCATTGGTAAAAGTCACGATAAGAAGACGGTCCAGAGAAGTCTGTCTGCTCTTGAGTCTTTCAATTATTCTTTTTACAAGGACCGCTGTTTTTCCCGATCCTGCCGCGGCAGCCACCAAAAGAGAACAGTCTTTGGCATCAACCACCCTCTGCTGGGCTTCGGTCAGTTTTAATTCTCCCATGTCAGTTCTCTCCTCCGGTCATCTCTTTTAACAATTCTTCCTCTTTCATCTTCTTAAGTTTGTTGGGTTTGTCTCCGTTCTTCGGATCAAAGCCGCAAACACTCCTGTAATCACAGTATTTGCAGGCATCCACCTTGTCTGATCTGGCAGGAGTCCTGGAAACATTTCCGCCCATGATCTCCCTTGCCCCTTCGCTCATCTTGTCCACGGCATATTCCATGAGCATACGGAGTTTCTTCTCCGGAAGGACGGCAGCCCCCTTACCGAACTTCGGAGGTTCGTTTTCTGCTCCTTCCTCTTTCTTTCCCGTACTAACGGGGATCTTCTTAGAATTCGTGGACTCCGGCAGTTCTTCCCCATGTTCACCGAAAACATGGTCAAGACTTTTTATGATATCCCTGTCATCATTCACAAGACCTGTGGTTTTAAACTCCTTAAAAACAGAAGCCTCAACTGCTGCCCGGACCTTTTCGTCATAGGCCATGACCTCCCGGGGATCTTTTTCCGTTATGGGATCTTGTATGATGTCATAGAGCATGGCGGCAGGTCTGAAACTGTTTTCCTGCTCTGTCTTCCGCTTCACCCTTTCATCCCTGTCGGCCTTGTCCAGTCCTTTTATCTCCGGATTCATCAGCTCCGTAGCCACATTGAGGTAGGTGGGGAGCTGCAGCGAAAGTCCGTAGTAGATCTTTTCAAGATCCAGTGTTTTGGCACCGGATTTGTAATCAACGATCTTTACAGCCCTGAGATCATCGTTGTCGCATATGTCTATCCTGTCGATCTTACCGTTCATGATGAGGTCGTCTCTTACGATATTGAACTTCTTTTCAAACTCGAAGGGTCTGAAATCCGTGTCCTGAAGCTGCTTCGTGAACATCTCCACCGTCAGGGTCAGGGCGTCTTTTATCCTTTCGGAAATGTACCTGTTTTTGGATGTATCCGAGAAAACACCGCCTTTGTAGCTGTCAACCGCATTCATGGCACAGGTCTCTATGAGCTGTTCCCTTTCTGCTTCCGTGATCGTAACCCAGTCTTTTCCGCTTTCTTTAAGGCTCTTTCCGTACAGTTCAAGAGCGGTGTGGGAAATGTCTCCGAAATCGTTGATCTCCAGCTTGTAGTCGGCGTTTTTTCCAATGCCGAGACCGTAATTCAGGAAATGGCCGAAAGGACATCTTGCGAAGGTTTCAAGACGGGATATGCTTCCCGTAAGTTTGTTCCCGTAGAGACCTCTTGCCTCATCCGCTCCGATCTTCTCGGGCTCCTTTCTTACAGTACCCAGCTTCCGCACGTTTTCGCGCCTTTTCTCGTCCAGCCCCGTACGCACTCCCATATCGTTCTCAAGGATACGTGTGACAGGATCCAGATCGCTCTTTTTGATTGTCTTAAAATCCGAATAGAGCCCGGCGATGTCCGCCAGCACCCTTGCAGGCTTCATTCTTTCCCCCGCATTTCCCGAAGGGTAGGAGATCCAGAGTTTTTCCGTAGGTTTGGTGAGGGTAAGATAAATGTAAAACTTGTCATTACCCACTTTTTTGAGATGTGAAGGGGAAAGTTCTATGCCCTTGTTCAACAGACTCTTCTTGTCGTTCTCCGAGATCAGTCCTCCCCCCGATGCGGGTTTAGGCAGTCTGTTCTCGTTGGCGCCCAAAAGAAACAACGCTTTTACATGACTGAGCCTTGTCCTTTCTATATCGCCTATGGTGATGTAATCGGAGCCGTAGGGCACCAGGCCCACCTTCGCTTCCGAAAGTCCCGCTTCTATGAGACCTCTGTATTCCGAAGCCTCCATTTCAGCCTCTCCCAGAAACTCCTCTGCCTGATCCAGGATGGCCATCAGGGCATCATACACATTTGAGTACTCCTTTGCCTTGAGCCTGTCACCCTTATTTCCGAAATCCTCAGCGATGGTTTCCAGTTTGTCCCTGAGTTCCATCCTTTCTGTAAAGGACCGGAGTTTTTCGGTGAAATATCTTGTAGTGCCCTTCTTTTTAACGGAGAGCATGCCGGTCAGTTCTTCCATGAGACTGTTCCTTACGGCATTTACTTTTTCAAGAGTAATGTCCTGACGGCCGTAAAATTCACGGGTAAACTCCTTCTTAAAGGCGCTGCCTCTTGTACCGCAGGCATCACAGTAGTTTTCCAAAATGCAGGCATCGTCATAGTCTATGCCCGAGAGAGAGTTTTTGGCATATGCTATGAGAAGATCCGTATCCGCTCCCTTTTCCATGAGTTTCAGCAGGATCTCCAGAAAGCCCGAGCATTCATTCTCATGAAGGGTCTTTTTACGGTCCAGGAAGTAATTGGCCTTGATACGGTCAAGCTCTGCGCACATGCGCTCTCCGTACAGATCCATATCCCCGCATACAATGGCAATGTCGGAGTACCTGTAACCCTTTACCCTGATCAGTCGCTCCGCTTCCGCAGCCGCCCGCCTGGTCTCTTCTTCGATGTTTGCGGCATTGTACACCGTAAGGCTGTCATCCGCCGGGATCTGCCCCACATTATGTCTGAAAAGTCCCTCTTCAAGATGTTTTAAAGTTTGGGACTTATATTTGTCATACTCCGTAAAAACAGGCTTGCAAACTTCACAGCCCACTTCTTCCGCAAGCTTTGTAAGTTTTTTTATGGCTTCCTCACTCATATGAAAAACATCATATTCCGGAAGAACTCCGGACAGTGCGGTGGCATCGCAGGTGAAAGACACATAGACATCTCTTCCCAGACGCAGAAATTCACTTAAGATCCCGTTCTGCGAAGGAGTAAAGCCTGTAAATCCATCAAGGATGAAAACAGCATTCTTTGCCAGCCCGCTCTTTTCAAGGACTGCTGCAAAGGCATCATATTTACTCTCGTTGGTCAGACGCTTTTCGCCGAGACATGTCCGGAAGCCGGAGACCAGTGTCAGTATGTCCGTAAGCTTTCTCTGAAGCACAGGCTCCTTCGCCGAGACCTTCAGCGTCTCAGCAATATCCTCTTCATCAACTCCGTACTGCCAAAGTTCGGAAAGAAGAGCTTTCGCCCGGGCGACAAAACCCGCCTGACGTGAATTCCGTCCGTACATGACAAACTTTTCCCGATTGTCGTTCAGCACCTTTTTTATCATCATGCTCTTTCCGATCTCGGGAATGAACTCGTGCTTCATGCCAGAAAGTTTGGCAAACGCAGCATTTGCCAGACGAGCCATGCTGGTCACGTCTATATTCAGGATTCCTCCCTTGGGATGAAAGGACAAAAGGTCATATTGGGTCTGTAGCGAAAACTGCTCCGGAACCAGGAAATAATAGGTGGTTTCCGGATTTTTCTCCGCTTCTCCGACGGCTGTCTCAAATAATTTTCTTGTCTTCCCGCTGCCTGCGGGGCCGAGTATAAAATGAAGGCTCATGTTTTCCTCCGAAACAGTTTCATAGAACAATTCTATCCTACGTATGTACGAATGTAAAGCGACAATCGAAGCTCTTACACACCGATACTACCACAGAACATGTGGAAAAAAACGAACATTAAAAAGGCAGGCCTTTCAGCCTGCCGGTAGGTAAAACTTTATTCTTCTTCGGTGTATTCTCTGCAAAGCACCCTTGTGGAAATGTAAGAAACCATAGGGACAACTCTGTCCGACGTCTGCATATACAGTTCTCCTGCGGGGAATCCGTAGAAATCCACCGTGTCACCGCCGTAAACACCGTCAAGAGTGTCGGGAGTAAAGATCAATGCAACGTTGTTGTCTCCGTCAACTGCGGAAAACAATGTAAATGTAATGCCGCAGAAATTCATTTCCTTGATCTCCGCGATGACATAATCTTCCATGTACAGATGCCTTGAATAATAGCCCTGCAGCTTTTTACGAAGTTCCCTGACGTCAACGATCTCAGCTCTGCTGCTGAGGTAGGCGAGGGTCTCGATGAAGTATTCGTTGTGCATGAATGCCGCATTCATGGTGTCGGGAGAGATCTCTGCGCCAAAGGACAATTTGTAGACCGTATATATGGCTTCCAGAGGATCCGGTCTGAAGAGACCGCCGTTAAAACGTCCTGTTTCCTCAAGGTTGGGAACACTCGGGAAAGTCATGGTCCCGTAGCCTTCGATCTGTCCCATTTTAAAATCTCCGGTGTAGACAAAAGACCCGTCCTTGGCGGTAAAAGTGCCGTAACCCGAAGGTTCTCCGTCTTTCATTCCGCCTTCGTATGTTCCCGTAATACTTATATCGCTGGTGGAAAGATAATCAGTGTTCCAGATGGTCATGTTCATTGAATAGTTCTTTATATTTGCCGGATCGATATTCACTTTGCAGTCATATGAAGTCCCGTTGTTTCCAACCACTGTGACCGTTGCATCGCCCGTTCCGACAGCCTTGACCGTTCCGTCATTCTTTACCTCCAAAATGTCGGTCTCAAGGGTGGTGCAGGAAGCGATCTCACCGTTTACCACGGAAAGCACGAAACTTTCTCCGTACTTAAGATCCTTCTTAGCCTCCGAAAGAAAAGGAGTGGGGCTGGGGGTAAAGGTGGGAGTGGGCGTGGGAGTGTCTGTGGGTGTGGGAGTGAATGTGGGTGTACATGTGGGAGTAGGTGTCTCAACAGGTACTTTTTCTTTTTCGCTCTTTCCTCCGCAGGCGGTCAAAGCCATGAGGCCAAGGACTGCCACAGTTAAAATTAATCTCTTCATGTTATGATCTCCGCTTCATAAGTTCCTATATACATTTTTTCTTTTTAAAGATCTTCGGTCCGATCTTTCCCGCAACGAACCAGCCAAGTTCAGCAAGTCCTATGCCCGTAACCACATCCGCCAGTACGTGTTGCTTTACGGTAAGGGTCGAAATGCAGATGGCTGCGGCAAAGATAAAGGAAAAGATCCGATACCATTTGGGAATGCTGCTGTTCTTTCGCACCGCGATCCATGCCACCCAGCTAACGAAGCAGTGGATGGAAGGAAGAAGATTGTCGGCAGAATCCACAACATAGGTAGCTTCCATAAATTTATCGAAGAAGGTCGTGCCCGTGATCTCCGCTCTCACCATGGTGGTGGGAAGGAAAACGAAACACAGGAAACAAACGATCTCGCCCATATAATGAGTGATGAGTGCCCGCTGATAACCGCTCTTGTCGAAGAAAGTACCGAGACAGTAGTTGGCGATCCACAATGCATACGCACCCCAGTAGATCGTGATGGTCCAGGGAATGAAAGGGATCATTCTGTCAACCGGTGTTGTAAAGTCAAAGTGGTGAAAATCACGAGCGATCACCCTTCCCAGAAAGTATCCGGAAAAGTTGAGAACTGCCGCTCCCACAAGTATTATAAGCTTAATAAGCGTTTCTTTCTTAATCTTCATTTTTCAAACATCCCAATGCAGATCCAATAGTTACCCGAACCTCTTCCGCATCGGAATCGCACGTATGAGATCCGTTTCCCCTGTAATAAGCCTGTTTGATCTTTCGATCCAATTCAAGTCTCTTTTTCACATCCGCTGTGAGCAAAAGAACTATGGTAGAGCCCGCCAGTTCAAAATTTCCCATTTCTTCGCCGCGATTGAAGGTTTCTTTTCCTTCGGCAAAAGTCACACCGCCCACTGCCATGGCCCCGATCTCGATCTGGGCAGCTGTGCCGAAATGCTTCGTTTCAAGTACGCTCCACCATCTCCTGTTCAGCCTGAAAACGGGAAACTGTCTGAGGGCTATGGGTTGCACGCTGTGAAGCTGCCCTTCGATGAAGGAAACTTTTCCCATGGTACCGCTGTCAAAGAAGCAAAAATGATGGTAATCCGAAGCTTCCAGTCTGAAGACCAGGCAAAGACCGTCTCTGAACTTCTCGGTCACCTCTTTGTCCGGGATCAGATCAGGCAATGTATAAAGCGAACCTTTCATGGGGATCTCAAGATCAGGAGAGATGTCATAAACCGAAAGAAGGCTGTCGCAGGGAGCGATCAGCACATCAGGTTCTATCTCAAAATCCAAGTATTCCCTTTTTCTTCCGAAAAAATCCGCAAAAGAATCATAATCACGTATCCCGTAGGGACGCATGTTTATCTTATTCTTTTTGATGTAGCCCGGTATCAGGTGAGCCGACACTCTTGTATGAAGATACCATGCCACGGGCTTGAACACTCCCACTGCCTGAAGGACACGAAAGATCCCGCGCCCCGCCGCAGAGGAATAGAAAAAATCTGCTTTCATCACACACCGTCTATAGTCAGGATAACAAAGCCCACTTCAACTATACCGCAGATGAGGACACAGATCTTTCCGATGAGCTTGGGCTTCTTTAAAGGAATGGGAGTAAGGAAAAGCACAGCCATTACAAAAAGTGTAACTGTCTGGGCAACGGATGACTTCCATCCAAAGTGTCTTGCCCCCGCATTCACAATAGGAAAGAAAAGGGCTGACAATGTCACGGGCATTCCGTAATAGAGTTCTCTGCATGTGTTGCTGGTCTTCTGACGATCCTGCTCATCCACATTGAAATAAGCAAGTCTGATCAACGCGCAAAGAGCATAGAAAGCACATACAGCCAGAACAAGATTGTTGTGAAGGTTCATGCTGTACACGGTAACTGCGGGAAGAATGCCGAAGCATATCAGGTCGCTCAAGGAGTCGATCTGTATTCCGAAATTCTTTTCCTGTTCGGTACGTTCTCTGGTGGATGCAATGGCACCGTCAAACATATCGCAGAATCCGGCTGCCATAAGGCAGATCACAGCTGCGCAGGTGTTCTGCTCCAGGGCATATACAATGCCCGTAAATCCGATGAGCATTCCGATGTAAGTCAGAATGACGGTGTAATTGTAGTAACCCAGCGGTTTAAACTTTGAATTCATTTTTCTCTCCTTTATTATACTTCCCCTTAAAACCTGATCAATGAGAAACCGAGGCTGTATGCCAGTATGCACCAGGGTTTCCCAAGTATGATGATCCAGATGAACTTTCGAGCTGTCATTTTTGAAACTCCCGTGAGATAACACAGGTAATCGTCCGGGAACAATGGCAAGAGCATGGCCATGAACAAAAATGCCGTAT
The DNA here is from genome assembly GCA_024698485.1 of Lachnospiraceae bacterium. Lineage (GTDB taxonomy): Bacteria > Bacillota > Clostridia > Lachnospirales > Lachnospiraceae > RGIG3528. The sequence continues at coordinate 28,610 of JAILRC010000051.1, forward strand.
ATGACTTGCTCTTTGATGCCCATGCGGACCATTTGTTGTACTTTCCCGAAGGGAAAAGGTCCTGGATAAGCGGTTTACCAAACTGTCTGGCTAAAAAGAAAGCCGCAATGGAACCCAGAGCTATCCCGAGGTAATTGCATATGAAACCCACAGCCGGGCCGAACATTACAGAACCCGCAACACACCCCAGAAAGCCGGGGAGCACGGGAATGATCACCTGAAGGGCTTGAAAAACAGTGAGTATGACGGGGCCGAAGGCTCCGTATTTATCGATATAAGCCTGGAGAGATTCAACAGTTTTGAATTCCCCGTCAAAATAAGCTTTTCCAAGTACAACAGCGAAGACAAGAACGAACGCGATCAGTAAGAACGAAGCAAGAGATATCAGTTTCTGACGCGTGGTCCGGGGTGCATTCTTTTTTTCAAGGCATTTTTCAGCACCGATATCCTCTACCGCCTGCTCAGGCATATTCATAAAACCTCCGAATTTAAAAAAACAAAAAACAGTTTCATCTATATAACCGAAAAAATATTATAAACGTTTCATAAAAAAAAATACAATCCCCAAAAAAGATTGTATACGCAAAAAAAGACCCGAAGTGCCGTTTCCCGCATTTTGACTCCTAGCATCATGCCAGGTGGGTAACCGCAGCCTGATTTGCTGTCTTCCGCTGCGGCGGCCTTCTGATGGAAAGAAGAACTTCCTTCTGCCCATCAGAAAGCCGGCGATGAAGTTGCGGCCTGACATCCGTCACGCAATTAGGAATCCCGTTTAAAGTTTTGTAGGTTCAAAATAGCAAGGAGTTGTCGAACACTTTAGGTTGAGTACAGTATACCATCAATCCCGTCACTTCTCAATATAAAAACCATAAAACTTTGACCGAAAAATTTATCCTTGTTTTATTGCATGACAAAAAACAATCAATTTTATCGGCGACTATTTTACGCTGAAGTTTATATATTGTAAAGAAAAATTTAAAAGTTTGTTTGTAAACCCCTCTCTGTGCTATAATAGAAATGTTGCTCCACCATACTAAACACAAGGGAGGAAAGGTTGTGAAAAAACCTTCCGTTCGTTCAAAGATCATATATGCTTTTATTGTTCTGATACTGTTTTTATTAAACGGCATCCTCTGCCGTGAACCCATTTTTCTTCTGCCAGGCGGTCTCACCGTGGTGCTTTCCGCTCTGGGGCTCAGGAATCTCCAGGAACTGGCGGAGACCCATGTTACAAAAGAATCCGCCACAGGTCTCAATGCCTCCGCAAACATAGCCCTTCTTCTTCTGAGCCTGGCGGGATCCGTTGCCTTTCTGGGTGAGGGACGTCTCCTCAGCACCTCATTTTCACCGGTCAAATGCTGTATCATTTTGGGAGTCGCAATGTCCGTTGCTCTGGCGATCACGCTTTTTTACGGCCCTCTCTATGATTCCCAGGGCTTTTCCACATCCATGATCCCCGCCGTTTCTCTTTCACTGTCGGGATGCCTTTTCATGTTTGTGTCCTACGGCCTTGTTCCCGTCATGCTCTCATCCTTCCTTATAATAACGGGATATTTTTGTGCATTCAGTGTCATCGGCTCTCTCTTAAACAACTACACTCCCGCTCACAAGCGTTTCCCCTGCTACTGTCAGCGCACGCTGGCAGTCGTCATTCCGCCCATAGGAGCTTTCTTCCTTTTAAAGATCGGCATTTTCACGGGCAGGAACGCATTTCTCCTTTCCGCTCTGCTGGACGTAGCTGTTTTCGTCTCCCTTTCCGCAGTTTACGTGGTGATCCGCACTTCTCATTTCAACCTTTACACCGAAAGCGGAAACACCACGGAACCCAAAATCCTTCAGGCTCTCATCAATCCATCGGAGTCTCCCGTCACCTGGACGGAATATCCCCGTCCCCAGATGAAGCGTAACACATGGCTGAATCTTAACGGAGTGTGGAAGCTGAACACCAACAGCATATACGTTCCTTTTCCGCCTCAGGCTGCATTGTCCTGTCACAAGGGATCCAACCCCAATGTGCTCTTCTACGCCAAGACCTTCACCGTTCCTTCCGAATGGAACGGACAGCGCATTCTCCTGCACTTCGGAGCAGTGGATCAGCTCTGCGACGTCAGGATCAACGATGTGCACGTAGGCTCCCACGAAGGCGGCTATCTGCCCTTCACCTTTGACATTACCGAGCACCTGAAGCTTCACACCGACAATGTCATAGAAGTTCGCGCTTTTGACCTGCTTTCAAAAAAGTATCCCTACGGAAAACAGCGCATCGCCAGGGGAGGCATGTGGTACACCCCCGTCAGCGGCATCTGGCAGACGGTCTGGCTTGAACCTGTACCCAAAAATCACATCGAACGCATCAAGATCACTCCCGATCTTAAAGGCATATACCTAAAGGTGGTAGTGGCCGTGATCCCCGACATCATCGGCCGTTTCAGCGTGGACATCACTCTTCCGGGCGGTCACGTGTGGCACACGGAATCCACCGAATCAAGGCAGTACATCGACCTCAAGGAGGCCTACGAGTCGCTGGGCATCAACGAACCCTTGCGATATTGGACTCCCGAGTCTCCCTATCTCTATTCCATGAAGATCGTCTATGACGAGGATGAGATCGAGACATATTTTGCTCTCCGTACCGTGGAACTGGCGGACATTAACGGTATTTCACGGATATGCTTAAACAAAAAGCCCATTTACCTCCACGGGATTCTGGATCAGGGATACTTCCCCGACGGCATCTTCACCCCCGCCACAGCCGGGGAATATGCCAAGGACATTGCAAGAGTCAAGGAACTGGGTTTCAACTGCCTCAGAAAGCACATAAAGATCGAACCCGAGATCTTCTATTATTACTGTGACAAAATGGGCATCCTTGTGATGCAGGATATGGTGAACAGCGGCAGATACAACTTTCTGAGAGACACCATCATGCCCAATGTTACGGGAAAAAACAAGTCGGACCTGGGGAAGTGCCACTCAAAAAAGCGCAGAGAATTTTTCATAAACCACTGCCTGGACACCCTGCGCCACCTGCACAACCACCCTTCGATAATCGCCTACACCATATTCAACGAGGGCTGGGGACAGTTTGACAGCGATGAGATCTTCGAGAAGCTTAAGAACAAAGACGGCACCAGGCTCTACGATTCCACTTCCGGCTGGTTCGTGCAGAAAAAAAGCGACTTCGACAGCCGCCATCAATACTTCAACAACGTTTTGTTCACTCCGGGCATACGTCCGCTCCTCCTCTCCGAGTGCGGCGGTTTTTCCTACATGATACCGGAGCATTACTACTCAAAATACAATCATTTCAGTTACGGCATCTCACGTTCCACCGAAGAGCTCACGGCTCTGGTCAGAAAAATGTACGACGAAATGATCTTCCCCATTATCGGAAAAGGCGGTTGCGGATGCATATACACCCAGCTTTCCGACATCGAGGATGAGACCAACGGACTGTTCACCTACGACAGGAAGATATGCAAGGTCGACCGGGAAGAAATGCTGAAGATCAAAGACGTGATAGACGAAGAGATGAGTAAGATATAGCACAAGAGAAAGGGCGCCATGTATCGGCGCCCTTTCTCTTACTCGTTGTAGGTCACATGGATACCGTTGGCGGTCTTTTGTTTTTCAAATACTGCCTTTACGGTCTCATACATTTTGTCGGATGCATTTGTAAAGTTCACATCGAACACAACTTCGGGATTTACGCTGTAAGCTTCAATGATCTTGCTCTCCAGCTCCTTTTCGTCGGCAACCGCTTCACCGTAGAATGTAATGGTCTTGGTGCCTACTCCGACGGGGATGGTTGCTGTGATGGCATAGGGATGAGGTGTGGGAGTGGGTGCGTTTGTGGGTGCAGGCTCATTTGTGGGAACGGGTGTGTTCTCCGCCAGCTCGGAAATGTACTCCTTGGCCTTCTCCTTGCCTTCTTCAATGGCTTCCTTACCGTTCTTTATGGATTGCTTTACGGAATCCTCGGTAACTTCGCCGTCATCGTTGATGAGTCCGATGCCGCTTCCGATGCCAAGGCTGTCACCGCCTACCATGGTTCCGATCACAAAAGCAAGTCCCAGCAAAAGGACCCCAACAGTAAATTTGATCGCGTTCTTCATTCTTTATTCCTCCATTATCTTGTTTGTCTTATAGAAAACTCTGTCATTGTATCTCTCGCTGAGTTCCGCCAGTGCCTCGGCCACAGCTCTTTTGTCCGTGGCTCTGGTCTTGTATTCATGATAAGAAAAGACCACATACACCAGACTGTCCTCAGTCTTAAGTATCCTGTCTATGCCTTCCACCAGCGCGGTCCTCATTTCGGCAATGGCTTCAAGCCTCTCGGAATTGTTCCTGAAGTCCCTTTTGCGGTCTTCAGCAGTGGTTCCCGCTTTTCCGTAGCTTAAGATGCTGTAAAGATAGGTCTCTTCGTCACTCGGATCCAGCACGCTTTCCACACCGATGGCATATACTCCCACCACCTGCTTCAGGTACTCGTAACTTTCCAGTTTCTTCTCGGAATTGGCTATCCTTCCCAGCAATTCCTCCACATCGCCTTCGGAAAGCTTTTGGTTTGCGATCTTAAGGTCTTGGGAGATGGCGTCCTTTTCATCCGAAAGCCGTGCATATGCTTCGCCGGCCTTATCAAGTTCTTCTTTTTTGTCTGCCAGCTCTTCTTCCTTTTTGGCGATCTCATCGTCCCTTAAATTGATGGCAGTCTCGGCTTCCTGCAGTTTTGCAGTGTATTCTTCCGTCAGTCTTACCTGCTCGGCCGCACTTTCATCCAGTTCATCCTGCATCTCTTCCAAGGCCTGATTTGCCAGAAGCACCTCAGCTTCGGAGGCCTTCACCATTTTGCTGTTCTCGATCATCACGGCGAAGATGAGGATCATGACCACATCCAGGAGGGAAGTGAGCTCGATGACTATATCACGAATTCTCCTCGCTCTCATCCTCTTCTCCTTTTCTGTCGGCGATCACACCGGAAGTTTCGTCAACTATCTCTATGTCTCCCTTGCCCGCTTCTTCCAAAAGGTTCTCCACGGAATCCACCACTCCCAGGAAAGAATCCAAAGGTGCGGAAAGGATGGCATCAAGGCACTTGAAGACTATGGCCCAGATAACCCCGTTCAGGGTGGTGGTGAGTGCCACCATGAGATTTTCCATCAGATCCGAAGATCCCGAGATGGTGATCAAGGCCGCAACGGTTCCCATGATGCCCAAAAGCGGGAAAACCGCTGTGAGATTGGCATAAACCTGATAGAGCACCAGCATGGATCTTCCTATGCCCCTGAGTTTTTTTCCGGTCTTCCTCGAAACCTGCACTTTTGCCGCAGTTCCGGTAACCAGTTCTCCTCTGGGATAGCGGATGGAGTTTCCTATGGTCCTCAGAACAAGCGAGGCCACAAACACGCATATGTTAATGCCTGCAAATATAAATATGATAAGATTGTCTTTTTCGGAAATAAACGTTGCCAAACCATTGAGCCCGTTCATGTTTTCTCCCTTCCCGTGACAGTTATTTTGAATATATCATATATTACCATATTTTATCGGTCAAACAAACGTCAAAAATAGGGCACATCCCCTTTTACCTTTTTGACAAGCCGTAACTTTTATTATAAAATACAGAGTACAACAAAACACTGAGGTACAAGATGATCAAAAAAATTACCGACAACATTGCATATATCCCTGCCTCCGAAGGTCCTCTGTCCGCAGACATAGGTCTCGTCATGGGCAACAGACGTATCTACGTTTTCGACACCGGTAACGGTGATGCTGCTTATAAGGAATTAAAAGACTTCCTTGACAGCTGCCCCGAAAAAGAGGCCGTGTGCATCCTTTCCCATTTTCATGAGGATCACACGGCGAATTTCGCAAGATTTGACTATTCAAAGATCTATGTGAGTCCCCACACCAACCGATACATAAAGATCGGAGAACCGCTGACTTCTCCCCTTACCATCGAGGACGGAGTGAGCATTACCGTCTTCCCCCTCCCCTCTTCCCACGCAAAGGGGTGTCTCGGAATGACAGCGGAAGGATGTGCCTTTCTCGGAGATGCCACCTATCCCGCAGAAGTAAACAACGAAGAGGTTTACAACAAAGGACTTTTGCAGGAAGAACTGGAGGTTCTTAAAGAACTCCCCGTAAAAAGCTTTCTTCTGAGTCACAAACCCAGATTCATCTATCCCGCCAAGGTGGTGATCCGTGAGCTGGAAAGCGTATATGGCAGACGTCTGCCTAACGAACAATACATAAAGGTCTGAAACAGCATCTTTCCAACAAAACGTGCGCCGCCGGGCGCACAAGAAAAATGGCTCCGAAAGCTATAAAAGCTCGAAGCCATTTTTTGTTTTAAACTACAGGTTCAATGACAGACCTGTGGTTTTTTGATATGCTTGTTCCAACAAAGAAACAAAAGCACAGATTTCGGAGGATAATATGGAGAAGATGACATCGGCTTATGCCAATAAAATGATCAAAAGCCTTGAAGAAGACAAGGCATACTGGTTGCAGAACGAATCGGAATCCAGGACCTATGTGGTGGCTGTGAACGAGTCCCCTGTGGTTCCCGATTACAAATACGAAGAAGTGGCCGCGAAGATCGCAGAGCTCGATCGAAAGATCGCCACCATCCGCCATTCCCTCAACCTTGCCAATGCGACTGCGCATGTGAAGGTGGGCGGTAAGGATATGAGCGTGGACACCATTTTGATAAGGATGGCACAGCTCAACTCCCGTAAGGCGAGCCTTGACTGGATGCGTAAACAGCTTCCCAAGACCAGACTCACAGGCAACAGCTACTCGGTAAAGACCATCGCTGCGGAGTACAGGTACATTAACTACGACCTCGCTGTCGTCGGCAGAGACTATGAAGCTGTGACAAGCGAGCTCATGGAACTCCAGATGGCGCTGGACCGCTACAATCAGGTCGAACTCATCGATGTAGACATTTAGCGGCGCATATGCCCACAATTTAATACCGAAGCGGAACAAGTAATTCTAAATTGAGAGTTTTTGTTCAGGGTAAATGATTATCCGTTATTTCCTTATTTTTTATCAGTTTAGGTTCATGGTCAGAACAAGGAGATCTCATTGGAGAAGCATCGCCCGGTCGTGCCTCGCGCGACACGCGGTCCTCGACGGTTTCCGCCACCGACCGCACGGGCTTTTTATATGTTTCGCTTAAAAACCTCCGTAAAATCGGGTGTGCCAAGGTACGGTTTGAGGCACTTTTTTTCTACTCTCTTTTTGCTCCGATCTCAAAGTGGCACTTTACGATCCCCAGATCCACGCGGCTCAAAACGCCTCCGTTATCTATGAAATCCACGGAATCATCTTCATTCAGTCTAATAGTGAATTTCTGCTGATTAATGGCTGTAGGCGCAAGAAGTGCCATTTCAACACCTTCCTTAAACCAGTCGGGTCTGTCGCTTTTTCCTGCCGTCACCTGCTCCGCTGTCTTGGACTTGCGGGGCTTTCCCTGATTTTTTCCATATCCCACAGCAATAGAGATTACGAGACGTTCGCCATCATTTACATCTGCGCCTATGTTCTTTCGGTTAAAAGTTCCTGCCCAGCATGTATTGAGTCCCAGCTGTGTGAGGTAAAGCACCAGTTTCTCACCGTAGTACCCCACTCTCTCATCAAGGTCTTCATCATCTTTTCCTGCACAGGCGATCACGCTTGGTGCGGAGCCAAGTCCCATCGCAATGTTCAAAAGTTTGTTGTATGTCTTTCCCGCATCTTCAATAAGTTGCAGATGCAGGTTTCCCTGTTCGTTCAGTTCGTCGATCTTTGACCTGATCAGTTTCAGGGTTTCTTCGTCGATAGGCCTGTCTTCATATGCCCGCACGGAATGTCTCTTAAGTATTGCTTCTTTTTCTGTCATCATGTGTGTTCCTCCAAAATGAACCGCTAACCCCGTCCCCGGGGTCCATTACAGAACCTTTACCAAGGCGCCGAGTGTTGCAAGAACCGAGCTCACGCATACCACGATCTGGAAGGGAAGTTTTCCGAAAACACCGCAGATCTCGGAGCTTCCTGCCTTCTTCCTTGTATTGTGATAAGCACAGATTATTCCAATGCCCGTAAGCACCTGAATGACGCCTGCGATCCTTGTGAAGCCCACAAAGCTGGAAAGTTCCAAAAGAGCGATCACAAGGCAGGGAAGGGATGAAACAAGGTAGCTCACTCTTGTACCCCACTTTGTCTGTTCATTAATGATGTCCCTCAGATTCAGGGTGTTTGCCCAGAAAGAAGTGCTGAGTGCCAAAAGCGAGAAGATGTAGCCCACAATTCCGACCCAGCCTCCGAGTTTTGCGGAAAGATCCACCAAGGCGCCATTCTGCGACACCTGATCTCCGCAGGCGAACAGCGTCATGAAAGTGATCAGGATGATGAGGCCAACGTTTATGCCGGTTCCGCAGGCTATGGAAGAACGTATCTTTTTCACGTCGCCTTCAAGCCCTTTCACCACCTGAGGTACACTCATCACAGCAGAAAGAGAGAAGGCGATCATGCTGTACAGCGCCACCACATTCGAGCCCGCAATGAAATGATTCGCAAAGCCCGTGTGCTCGTTCACGAAGGTTGCGACCAGCAGCACGCCCATTACGATCACCATGGCGAAGACAGAGATCTTTTCGCATATGCCCACAAGTTTCATACCGAAAAGCACCACCAGAGCCGTGACCGCATAGTAGATCAGCATGCCCAGCCACCCGGGGATCCCCAGCCAGGTTGTAAGAACACCACCGCCACCGGTAATGAAGCCCACAACATTTGAGATCACCGAAAGCCCAAGGAATCCAAAGGCGATCCATGTGACCACCTGCTTCACTTTTCCTTTAAAAAGCTCGGCTTCTATGCATTTTATAAACTGAGCGCCGTTATTGTTGTAACTCAGTTCCGCGATCATCAGATGCATGACCAGATTGATGGCATAGCAGATCGCGATGAGCAGGAATATGTCACGCCATGAGTTCCTGCTTGCGAGATAGGGCACGGACAATATGCCCGCTCCTACTCCGTGGCCAACGATTATGCTGGTGGCCTCCATGAAAGTCAGTTTTGCTTCCCCGTTGATCTTTTTCATATCTCCTCCGTAAATCCCGTATTTCCCAATGTTCTTGTGCTTTTATTATAGACTTTTCGTGAAATCCGCGCAAACTATTTTTATATATGGCAGTTCCGGGCAAATGGACCACTAACCCCGTCCCCTAGGTCCATCTGCCAAACCATCCCTATCGAGTAGGCTGACTCCTACTCGATTCGACGGGTCATCTCGCGTACGAAGTCCGCTCAATGACCGTTCACTCAGCCCTCG